>JBOGDL010000162.1:0-5073 GCA_050701815.1 Micromonosporaceae bacterium
CGAGCCGCCGCGCTGCAGTTCGTACGCAAGATCTCTGGTTTCCGAACCCCGGCCCCACACAACGCTGAGGCATTCGAGGCGGCCGTGAACGCCGTCACTGGCGCCAGTCAAGAGCTGCTCAGCCAGCTCGTGGTACGTGGCGCCCCGGTGAGACAGCAGTAGCCCGCCGGGGCGGGCTACTGCTGTCTGTGCTGTGTGAGGTGGCGCCGCGGCGCCGCTTGGTGGCGCGGCGCTGGTTGAACGACGCCGGTTAGAGCGCGGCTTCGAAGTGGCGTACCAGCTCGGACTTTGGCTTGGCGCCGACGATCTCCGCGACGGTGTCGCCGTTCTTGTAGATCTTCAGGGTTGGCGCGGCCATCACACCCTGAGCCCGGGTGGTGTCAGGGTTCTTGTCGATGTCCAGGCTGACAATTTTGATCTTGCCGGCCATCTCCTCGGAGATCTCGTCCAGCAGCGGGGCGATCTTCTTGCAGGGCGCGCACCACTCGGCCCAGTAGTCGACCACCACTGGGATGTCCGATTGCAGAACTTCTGCGTCGAATGTGGCATCCGTGATTGGTTTGCTCGACATGAATAGATCCTCCTGTGACGGGAATATTCGGGGTAGATGCGATTCGATGCCGGCTCCCGAGCCGTGGAGCCCGGCATCAGCGTGGGGTCAGCCGAGAGAGGCCAGGTAGCGCTCGGCGTCGAGAGCGGCGACACACCCGGTGCCTGCCGCGGTGATCGCCTGGCGGTAGGTGTGGTCCACCAAGTCGCCGGAGGCGAACACACCCGCGAGGTTAGTGGCGCTGCCAGGCGCGTCGACCATCACGTAACCGTCGTCATCGGTCATCACCTGATCGCGGAACAGCTCGCTCCGCGGGTAATGGCCAATCGCCACGAACATGCCGGCGACGTCGAGAGTGCGCTCTTCCCCGGTCTTCACGTTGCGGACCGCGACGCCTTCGACCTTGCTGTCGCCCAACACCTTGGTGACGACGCTTTCCCACTCGACTTTGATCTTCGGGTTGGCGAGCGCGCGCTCCTGCATGATCTTGCTGGCGCGGAACTCGTCCCGACGGTGCACGATCGTGACTGTCTCGGCGAACTTGGTCAGGAACGTGGCCTCCTCCATCGCGGAGTCGCCACCGCCAACCACCACCAGGTGCTGGTCCCGGAAGAAGAAGCCGTCGCACGTCGCGCAACTGGACACCCCATGCCCCAGCAGCTCCTGCTCGCCCGGCACACCCAAGGGGCGCCACGCTGAGCCGGTCGCCAGGATCACGGCGTGGCCCTGGTACTCGGTCGTGCCGACCCACACCTTCTTGATCTTGTCAGTGAGCTCGACCTGGGTGGCGTCATCAGTGACGAATTCCGCGCCGAACCGCTCCGCCTGCTTGCGCATGTTGTCCATCAGGTCCGGCCCGAGAATCCCATCCGGAAAGCCGGGAAAGTTCTCCACATCCGTGGTGGTCATCAGGGCTCCACCGGACTGGGCGCCTTCGATCACCAGCGGCTTGAGATTGGCGCGGGCGGCGTAGATCGCCGCGGTGTAACCGGCGGGGCCTGAGCCGACAATGATCAGGTTTCGGACGTCTTCCACTGTCTCTCCTCGCGCTACTGCGGGCGTGCCCCACCTCTAGGGACTCTTGGCGACCTGAGGACGGCGCCTCGTCGACACCAAAACGCCATCGTACGGACCAGCCATTCCCAAGAGAGGTGAAGCTCACCCGGTCGCGTGTCTGCTTCGCCAGTGCTCCCACTTTGGCCTGATACCGGCCGAGCCGTCCCGGCACACCCGACCGCGCCGGTCAGATGGACTCTTGGCGCCTGATGTCAGCGCCAGAGGCGCCGCAATCGGGCCCCGCGACGACCACCGTCTGCCCGCGGTCAGGAACGCCATCAGAAAACAGCACTATCAACGCTGGTGAGCCCTCAAATCGAGCGTAGTCCACCAAACTGACACCGTCCCGGCTGGCGCTTCCACCAGGGTTGGCCGGGCGGCCCAAGGCGGCGGCGCGGACGGCGTTCAGGCATTCGCTCAGCGCGGCCGGCGCGGTGAGCCGATCAAGCTCCACGGGCACGTTCGAGAGCGGGGCATCAGGAGGGTGCGCCGCTCCCCGGCGTGTGGCGATGGTGTCGAGCGAACCTGGCTGGTAGTTCTTTCCGCTGGCCAACACATTCGTTGGGTACGCCTTGGCGGCGCTGTCTGGCTTGGGTTGATCGCCTTCTCGAGCGGTCGCGGCGCCGGGCCCGTCGGACTCCGGCCCTGGGTTCCGGGCTGCAGTGGTGCTCTGATCCGCTTCCTGGTCGCCACCCAGCACCACGTAGCCGGCCGTGCCCGCCAACCCGACCGCCGCGGCTGCGGCCGCCGCAGCTGCCGCGAGCCGGTACTTGCGCCGCCGGCGGGCGGCCAGCGAGCTGACGGCGGCGTCTTTGGCTTTAGTCTCGGTGACGTCAGAGCGGCCGGCCTCAGCGCCGCCCGGCGCCTCCGCCGCCGGCGCCTCCCCTGCCGGGCCGGCCTCCGCCTCTGCCAGCGCGGCCTCTTCTGCCAGCGCGGCCTCTTCTGCCAGCGCGGCCTCTTCTGCCAGCGCGGCGTGGAGTTGTTCAGCCAGCTCGTACGGCAGCGGCTCCGGCCGCGAGCCGAGCGTGGCCAGGTCAGCACGTACCAGCGTTTCCGCGGCCCGCAGGTCTCGCAGCGCAGCCGCCCATCGAGGGTCCGTGTCCACCAGCCGCGCGACTCGCTGATACACCGGCGTACCGTCGAGCGCTCCGCCGGCGTAGTCCGCCAGCAGATCTAGATCGACCCCACGATCGGCGCTCACAACTCCCCCTTTCTTGGCTCGGTACGGGGCTGGTGGGCGCTGCGTTGGGGCGTGAGCCCGCTCGAAGATGGGACGGTGTCGTCAGCTGGTCGGTTCCGTAGGTGGCCCAGAATCACGGCCAGTCTGGCGCGGCCCCGGCTGCACCGGCTCTTCACGGTGCCCTCCGCGATCTCCAGGACGTCCGCGGCTTCGGCCACCGAGTACCCGTACAGGTCGGTCAGCACCAGTGCGGCGCGTTGTTCGACGGGCAGTTGGCGCAGTGCGGAGTGCACGGCGATCGAGGTGTCCTGCTGCCCGACGTTGTCAGGCGTGGCGGGCTCTCCAGCACCGGTCTCCGGCAGCGGCGTGGTGGGACGCGTGGCGCGACGACGGGCCCGATCCAGGCACGCGTTGATCACGATCCGGTGCAGCCACGTGGTCACGGCGGACTCGCCGCGGAACCGGCCCGCCGCCCGGTACGCCGAGAGGAGCGCGTCTTGCAGCGCGTCCGCGGCCTCTTCGCGATCAGCTGTGGTGCGCAGGGCCACCGCCCACAGTCGGTCCTGGTGACGCCTGACCAGCTGGCTGAAGGCGTCGGGGTCGCCCGCCAGGTGAGCACGTAGCAACGCGTGGTCGTCTGGCTGTGGCGTGACCTGATCCGACTCGTGAGCAGTCATGCGGCCTTCAGCGGATCAAGCTCCGGCGAGAATCTGGATCTCTTTGAGTTCGACTTGGAACGTGCCGTCCTGGTACGCCGGCAGCTCGGTGATCCAGATCAACAGGTAGCGGGTCTCGACGTCCACTGGGATCTTCGCGTTGGCCTGGAGCGAGCGGGGTGGCGCCGCCTCCTGGTACTTCTTGTCGATCTTGGCGTCGCCCGCCGAGCTGTCGCCGTAGTCCGTGTCGCCGTGTCGAATCTCCACGGTGGTCTCGGGCGCGGACAGCGTCAGCTGCACCTCGCTCAGGCTGCGCTTCTTGCCAAGGTCGATCAAGAGCCCCATGCCGGGCTTGATGTTGCCGAAGTTGGACGCGGTGTATTCCTGGGTGGGCCAGCCTGTGGACGTGTCGCCGTCGACAGCCAGCTCGATGCCCTCACCCTCGGTCCGGTCCCCTTGGGGCGGGTCCACCAGACGCACCATGCCGCGGTTCAAGGCGATCGGTTTGGGCTCGCCAGCGTCGGCGCCGCTTCCCTGGCGGTTGTCAGGGCCGGAGGCGGACGGGTCGGACGAGTTCGTGTTAAGGAACACCCCGAGCAGCAGGCCTGCCAGCGCGATCACCAGGACCCCTGCCACGCCGACCAGGATCTTCTTCCCGATCGAGGACCGGCGATCGTCGGGCGGCAGGCCATGGTCGGTGTTGCTGACGAAATCGAGCGGACTGGTGACCCGGGTGTCGTAACCCTGGTAGTCCGTCGGCTCGTGGCCCTCCTGGTAGTCAGCCTCGTAGTAGGCGGGCGTCTGGTATCCGGCTCGGTCGTGGTAGCCCATGCGGGTCAGCTCAACCGCGAGCTCAGCCGCGCCGGGCTGGTCGGAGTCGCCCTCAAGAAGGTCCATCGTGAGCTGGTCAAGCTGCGCCGGCACCCCTTGTCGGACCTGGCGCGGCGAGGCCAGCCGACCATCATCGGCCATCGGCGCGTCTGGCAGCGCGGCGGGCCCCGGGATGAACCGGGGCCAGTAGCCGGTGAGAGCGCAGTAGAGCACCGCGCCAACCGCCCGCACATCGCCGTCGACGGTGGCGCGCTCATTGGCGCGAGCGTCTCCGAGCACCACTCGGTTGTCCACAGAGAGCAGCACTGTGCCCGGGTGCACATTGCCGTGTGACACTCCGGTCGCGTGCACGGCGGCAACAGCGTCCGCCACCGCACGACTGACCGAAATGGCCCGGGCGGGATCGAGCGGCGCCTCTCTGACCACGTCTCGAAGCGAACGGCCTTCCACCCACTCGCGCACCACGTACGCGCGGCTACCTTCGTCAATGGCGTCGTAGACGCCGACGATGTTCGGGTGGACGACCCTGCTGGCGGCGACCGCAGCGCCCAGCATCTCGTCGGCTTCGGCGCCGCCGGGGGCACGAAGCACAATGGTGACCGCGCGTCGCAAGATCACATCGACGCCTCGCCAGACCTGACGCCCTGTGGAGTCGTCATTGATGTGCTCTTCGATGCGGTATCGGTCAGCGAGAATCTCGCCAACCGCGGGCGCACCGACCTGGGTCAAACCCAGCCTCCCTCATAGACGGCCCTCGGAGGCTCGACATTCCTGTACAGCCTAAGCCTTCTGCATCGTGC
>JBOGDL010000163.1:0-2333 GCA_050701815.1 Micromonosporaceae bacterium
GCGACGGCTACTTCTTCGGGATCGAGCTGGTGAAGGACAAGATCACCCGTGAGACCTTCACCGATGAGGAGAGCGAGCACCTGCTGCGTGGCTTCCTCTCCAAGGCCCTGCTCGACGCCGGGCTCTATTGCCGGGCCGACGACCGGGGCGACCCGGTGATCCAGCTCGCCCCGCCGTTGATCTGCGACCAGCAGCACTTCGACGAGATCGAGCAGATCCTGCGTGACGTGCTCACCGAAGCCTGGAAGCGCCTCTGACGCGCGTGCACCCGAGGTGACCGTGCGCCGTGACCCTGCCGTGCCGTGCCGCGGTGATCAAGGGGTTCATGACGCGACACGCCGAGGGTTCGTGAATCAATCCCTTGATCGACAATAGGGCCCTCGGGTCGCTGCGTCGCAGAATCGGCTCTCATTGCGTTGTCGAGTGAGGGAAGATCGCCTGGTCGTCCACCAAGCGGCTCTGCAGCGAGAGGTGAGACGTGGCTGACCTGCGGTTCGACGGGATGCGGGCGTTGTTTGTCAACTGCACGCTGAAGCGTTCCCCGGAGCGGAGCAACACGCAGGGCCTGGTGGACCGCAGCCGAGGGATCATGCAACGGCACGGGGTGTCGATCGACGAGTTCCGCGCGGTCGACCACGACATCGCGACCGGGGTCTGGCCGGACATGACCGAGCACGGCTGGCCCTCGGACGAGTGGCCGCAGCTGTACCAGCGGGTGCTGGCCGCTGACATCCTGGTGCTGTGCGGGCCGATCTGGCTGGGCGACAACAGCTCGGTGATGAAGCGGGTGATCGAGCGGCTGTACGCGTGCTCGTCGATGCTGAATGACCAAGGCCAGTACGCCTTCTACGGCCGCGTCGGGGGCTGCCTGATCACCGGCAACGAGGACGGCATCAAGCACTGCGCGATGAACGTCCTCTACAGCTTGCAGCACCTGGGGTACACGATCCCGCCGCAGGCTGACGCGGGCTGGATCGGCGAAGCCGGGCCGGGGCCGTCTTATCTGGACGAAGGCTCAGGCGGGCCGGAGAACGACTTCACCAACCGCAACACCACGTTCATGACCTGGAACCTGATGCACCTGGGTTGGATGCTCAAGCAGGCCGGTGGCGTTCCCGCGTACGGCAACCAGCGCACCGAATGGGACGCCGGCTGCCGCTCCGACTTCGAGAACCCCGAACACCGCTGAGTCACGTTTGCCCGACCGGTGGACTTCGAGGCGCTACCTTACTTCGAAGGCGTCATCGGATTGGCTGTCCTGCAGGATCCGGATCAGGGCGGTGGTGTCGGTGAGGTCGGGGAACACGGCGGCCGGCTGGTGGCGGCTCAGCTCCTCCAGGGTGTAGACCCCAGTGGCGACGGCGACGCAGCGTACGCCTGCCTGGTGCGCCCCCTCGATGTCCCGAGGCGTGTCGCCGATGACGACAACTCGACGCGGCTCGTACGCCACCTGGTACTTCTGCGTGGCGCGGCGCCGCACAGCGCGGATCAGCGGGGCGCGTTCGCCGTCGTCGGAGCCGTACCCACCAATCTCAAGATCAATCCCGGGAGGGAGCCCGACGGCTTCGAGTTTCGTGATCGCGATCGGTGGGATGTTCCCCGTCACGACCGACTGCACCACCGGCTCCACAAGCAGGGCTTTCACCGCATCCTCGACCCCCGGCAACACGCGTCCCCGGCGTGCCATCTCATCGCGGAGATGGTGTGCCGCCTCCGCCAACGCTCGGTAGAAGTCGGAGAAGGGGATCTCGTTTTCGGGTATGCCGTGCATGGCACAGGTCTGGGTCAGGATGGCTCGTTCGGTGCGGCCCGCGAACTCCGCCAGCTCGCGCAGCGGCTGACCGGTGACCTGCTGAAAGGCCCGCTGGTAGAGCTCGCGACTCACGCCGCCGACGCTGATCAAGGTCCGGTCGATATCCCAGAGCACCAGGGTCGGTTCCCACTGCGACACCGGGCCATCGTGGCACAGCCGGGATCCGGCCCGTCTCCGTGGGCGTTTGGGTGATCCACGTAAGCGGCGTGGGTGCCGCCGATCACAATGAGGTAGGTCGTGGCAAGGCTGTCTCGCTATGTGGGCTAGAACTTGGGGTGATCAGGCGACTCCCGGAAGGGGTCCAGGATGGATCTGCTGCTCGCTGAGGCGGTGACTCCCGCGGATTTCGTCGCGGCCCGTACTCAAATGGCGTTCTCGCTCGGCTGGCACATTGTGATCGCCTGCTTCGGGGTGGCGATGCCCGCTTTCACGTTGTACGTGGAGTGGCGCGGTCACCGCACCGGGGATCTGGCGTACCGGCTGCTGGCGCGGCGGTGGGCTCGCGCGATGGGCGTGCTGT
>JBOGDL010000164.1:0-4442 GCA_050701815.1 Micromonosporaceae bacterium
AGAATCACGATGAACACAACGACTTCTGGAATGATCCCTATCAGAGTGTCAAGCATGTTCCGGAGAGATTCCATTTCCCCTCCCTGAGCTGAATCGGCCGACCTGCCCGAACTCGCCGGCGTCTGCCCCAGTGTCAGCGTCACGCCCACGCATGCCGCCTGGAAGATCCACACGCCGCGCAGATCTCTCGCTTGGCCTTACCCCTCACGCGGTGTGCTCACACCTGCCCACACCGCTACCGAGCCCCGGCGCAGCGTCGCCGATCGCGGGCTGTTGAGCAGGACCGGGCCGTTGAGCAGGACACGGCGGTGCGGGACGCCGGGCGAACTGCGCCAGGCAGGGGCGTCACTCGAGATTGCGCAGCACCAGAATGGCGATGTCGTCCCGCGGGGCGTCGCTGGAGAAACCGACCACGGCGGATCGGATCCGCGCCGCCAGCACCGGAGCCGGGTGACCCGCCAACGGGGAGAGCTCCTGGCGGAGCCGGTTCAACCCGTACAGTTCGCTGCCGCGACGGCGCTCGGTCACGCCGTCGGTGAAGAAGACCAACGCGTCCCCCGGGCCGAGGAGCACCTCGGTGGACTTCAGCTCGATGTCGTCCAGCAGGCCGACCGCGGTGCCGTTCGCTCCCACCTGCCGCGCCTGCTCGCCCCTGCGCAGCAGCAACGGTTTCTCGTGCCCGGCCAGGCACAACTCCACCGCCAGATCCTGGCCCTTCTGGGAGACCTTGGCCGCGGCGAGGGTGCAGTACCGGCCATCGTCCTGCTGGTCGATCAAGGTGCGGTTGAGCAGCTCCACCGCCCTGGTCAGCGGGCGGCCGTCACGGACCAGCACCCGCATCACGTCCCGCACCAACCCCGTCAGCGCCGCCGCCTGGGCGCCCTTGCCGCAGATGTCACCGATCGCCACCAGCCACTGCTTCGGGCCGACCTCCAGCACGTCGTAGAAGTCGCCTCCCACGTCAGTGCCGGTGCTGGCGGGCACGTACTCGGAACCGAACTCCACACCGTCGGACTTCGGCAGCGCCGACGGCAGCAGGGAGCGCTGGAACGCCTGCGCGATCTGCTTGCGCTCGGCGTGGATCATGGAGTTGTCGATCGCCAAGGACGCGCGACGTGAGACATCCTCGATCACCGCCACGTCGTCGGCCAGGTGAAGCCGGTCCGGCGGCCGACCCACAGACAAGGTGCCCAGCAGATGACCCCGTGCGGTCAGTGGCGCCGCGATCCCCTCCAGCGGACGGCCCAGCGTCACCGGCCCCTGATTCTTCAGCGCCTCTTTCAGCCGCGCCATGACCTCTGGATCGGCTTCCCGGCCGAACCCCTTCTCGATCGTTGACAGCGACGTCTCGTCGGTGTGCTGGGACGCTGCCAGCCGTAGGTCGCCCCACTCGTCCGCCACGTGCACCGCGCACCATCCCCCGAGCCGGGGGACCACGATCTGGGGCACCAACGCCAAGGTCAGCTCCACGTCGAGGGACTGCGCGAGCAGCTCGCTGGCCTCCGCGAGGAAGGTCAACCAGCCCCGTCTACGGGTATCGTCCTGGCGCAGCCGCTCCGACTCGATGGTGACCGCCATCCGCTCCGCGGACAGCGGCGCCAGCCGTCTCCACAGGTCCTTCTGCTCCCGCTTGGCGGTGCCGTACAGCGCCAGGGTCGACGAGGCCGGCCGCGACACCGGCAAGGTCACTGAGACCGCGGGTCGCTTGGGAAGCTCACTGGACGCGTCCGTCGCCGTGCCGTACCCGGCCAGACGCCGCTCACCGCGGCCGTCGCCCTGGTCCAGCCACACCACACCGCCGGCGGCGCCTGTCACCTCACACAGCCGCAACAGCAGCTCGGAGATCAGCTGCGGCAGGGACAGCCTGAGCCTCAGCTCGTCCGGCACGTCCACCAGCCAGAGGCAGGACTCTGGAGTGATCGGCGAGCGCACCCCGATCGGACGAGGCGCCGGGCCACGTTCCGCGTCGGAGATCGCCGCGCTGGCGGCTGCGGCGGTGATCCGCTCGGCCTGAGCCGGATCAGCCTCAGCCAGGGCGGCTCCGACCAGGGTCCCCTCGTACGACTCCGGAAGACCTCTGGCGGTAACCGCTGTGAGCGGCCTGCTCCGGGGAGTGGGCTGATCGCCGGTGGGGCTGCCGGAATGCGCCGGGGACTGGCCCGCTTCCGAGGCAAACGCAAGCCATCGCCCGATCGGCTGCGGCGTGCGGCGTCGCGCCGAGGCGGGTGCGCCGGTGCTGGTGTCCAGGTCTAGCCGGAACCACACGCCTTTGCCGTGGGAGTTGTGAGTGGTGCCCCAGGCGGTGGCGAACTGGTCGACGAGCAGCAAGCCGCGTCCGTGTTCGGAGAGCTGGTCCGGGGGGCGTAACGATGAGATGTCGATCGGCCCGCCCTTGAAGTCGGTGACGGTGACCGTCAGGCCGACTTCGTCCGCGTTCACCTCGACGTCGAGCTCGGTGCCGGCGTGAATCACTCCATTGGTGGAGAGCTCGGTGGTGAGCAGGAGCGCTTCGTCCAACAGGCCACCCAGCCCGGTCTCGGTGAGCACCTCGCGCACCGCAGCCCGCGCCGCCGCCGGAGATCGATGGTCGGCGGGTAGTCGAAGCCGTCGATGACCCTTGCTCGCCACGACTTGAAGTCTCCTCTTCCGCGTCTTGGCACGGTTACCGCGGGGGTGTTAAGTGACGTATTCATGACGTGCACCATGTTTCGGCCCACTATGACAGACGCCCTTTCATCAGGTTCCCGATCAATGGCCCGTACCCGCATGGCGCCGCCGTATCGTGACAGCGTCAGCAGCCGCCCTGCCGCTCGTACGAGTCGCGCAACCGCTCCGGTGGACGCGTCACGGCGTGGCTCGACACCCGCACAATGACGAGATCGAGACCTCCCGCGTGCCCCTGCTCGCATTTTCGCCACCGCACGCGTCAAGATGGGTCGAGGTCGAAAGCCGGCCGTGCTGCTCCGGCGCCGGAGAGTGCCGCGCAGCCCAGACGCGCGCAATGCGTAACGAGGACGCCTCATGACGACCGTGGGTAAGAGCGGCGAGCCAGCCCGGGGGAAGCCGACCCGAGCGGCCGGACAAGAAAAGCAATCGAAGGCACGCAAAGCCGTGCCTGAGAAGCCGGCCGCGCCCAAAGCCGCGGCAGGGTTCGACTGCGATGACGCCCACACGATGCTGCTCGAGCTGAGCGAGGCGCTGGCGAAGGTCAGCCATGGAAACTTCCGGGCCAGGGTGTCCCGGCGCACCGGGCTGGCCGGTGAGGTCGCCGCCCGCTTCAACGAGGTCGTCGAGTTGCAGGAGCGCCACACCAGGCAGCTGCAGCGGATCTCCCGGGTGGTGGGCCAGGAAGGCCGGATGACCGAGCGCCTGGAGGTCGAGTTCCTGGACGGCGCCTGGGCCGACGGAGCGCACGCGGTGAACAGCTTGATCGAGCACGTGGTGCGCCCGACCACCGAAATCGCGCGGGTGATCGGCGCTGTCGCCGACGGCGACCTGTCCCAGCACATGACCAACGAGGTCGACGGGCGTCCGCTGCGGGGTGAGTTCCTCCGGGTCGGGCGCACCGTGAACACGATGGTGGGCCAGCTGTCCTCGTTCGCCAACGAGGTGACCCGGGTGGCGCGTGAGGTGGGCACCGAGGGGAAGCTGGGCGGCCAGGCGCGGGTGAGCGGCGTCTCGGGCACCTGGCGTGACCTCACCGACTCCGTGAACACCATGGCGTCCAACCTGACCAACCAGGTGCGTTCCATCTCCCAGGCCGCCACCGCGATCGCGGGCGGTGACCTGTCACGCAGGATCACAGTGGACGCCCGGGGCGAGGTCGCCGAGCTGGCGGACACCATCAACTCGCTCACCGAGACGCTGCGGCTGTTCGCGGACGAGGTGACGCGGGTGGCGCGTGAGGTGGGCACCGAGGGGAAGCTGGGCGGCCAGGCAGAGGTTCCCGGCGTGGCCGGCACCTGGAAAGACCTCACGGACAACGTGAACTCGATGGCGTCCAACCTGACGTCTCAGGTGCGCAACATCGCGTCAGTGTCGACGGCTGTGGCCAACGGCGACCTGTCGCAGAAGATCACAGTGGCGGCGCAGGGCGAGATCCTGGAGCTGAAGACCACGGTGAACACGATGGTGGATCAGCTCTCGTCGTTCGCGGACGAGGTGACGCGGGTGGCGCGTGAGGTGGGCACCGAGGGCAAGCTGGGCGGCCAGGCCCAGGTGCGCGGTGTCTCCGGCACTTGGCGTGACCTGACGGAGAACGTGAACCAGCTCGCCGGCAACCTCACCGCCCAGGTGCGCAACATCGCCTCGGTCACCACGGCGGTGGCGCGGGGCGACTTGACGCAGAAGATCACGGTGGACGCGCAGGGCGAGATCCTGGAGCTGAAGAGCACCGTGAACACGATGGTGGATCAGCTCCAGTCGTTCGCGGACGAGGTGAC
>JBOGDL010000165.1:0-2310 GCA_050701815.1 Micromonosporaceae bacterium
ACGGCGGCGCCGATGACATCACACCGGTCAAGCCCACCGGGATCGCCAAGTCGCTCAACATCGGCAACCCGGCGTCCGGCCCGTACGCCCTGGAAGTGGTGCGGCGCAGCGGCGGCTGGATGGACCACGTGAACGACGACGAGATCCGGGACGGGATCCGGCTCCTGGCCAGGACCACCGGCGTGTTCGCGGAAACCGCCGGCGGCGTCTCGGTGGCGGTGCTGCGCAAGCTGCTCGAGTCCGGGAAGCTCGATCCGGCGGCCGAGACGGTCATCTACAACACCGGCGAGGGGTTGAAGACGCTGGACGCGGTGGCCGACGCCGGTCCGTCCCACGAGATCAGGCCGTCGCTGCGCGCGGCTAAGGCAGCGGGCCTGCTCAGCGGGTAGGCGCTATCACTGGCGGCTGGCGAACGGGTGGCTGCTCCCAGGTGAGTGCGACTGACCGTGGCCTGGTGGCGGATACGTGGGTGGCGGCCCTGCTGGCGTCGGCAGGTAGCCGTGATGGGGCTGCGCGGCACGTCGTGCTCTGAAGTAGGGAACAAGGCCGATGAGTGCGAAACCGATCCCCACCTCGCTGATGGCTACCCCCGCGTTCCCAATGCCCGAAGCACCTCGCCCTTTTCAGCGGTCGATCATCGCACCGATCGACCGTGGCGTGCACAGACGGGCCGGTGGAGTGATCGTGGATCATGCTGCCGGTGGCGGCGTAGCCAAGGAGCATCCAGATGATGCCCATCAGCAAGCCCGTCACAGCTCGACGCTTGAGCGGATCAGGTGTCTGTGAGGTGTGCGGCGCCGTCACGGCGGCAGGGTGTCGCGCCAGTGTTCAGGGATGGTGAAGTCTGTGAACGCTGTGCAAGTCCAGACTTCCAGCAGGGAATCCCACATTTTGGACTACTCGACAGTATTGTGGCCGATGCAGCCAGAGGACTTGACGCGAGGCGATTCCAGGACGCAAGATGTCCGGTGCGGGAGGACGCTACGCAGTCCACGCACTACGGTGTGTGCGACCTAGTTACGATGCCGAAGGGTGTCGTCGCGAGCGTCCTCTCGACCAATTTCCGGGCCTTCCTCGCTCCCTGCAACTAACTTTCCCCGGCATGTGCAGTTTTGTAAGAAAACTGTGGTGACTCGCCGTTGCCAGCCGTCGCGGCCGGAACGCCTCAACCAAGAGCCCGCTGCCCCAGGTTCAGGCAGCCAGAACCGGATCGGAGCATCGAGCCCGCCGGGCCCGCGTCCAGTAGTGAAAACTCGGTTGAGCCGGCGTCCTCAGGAGAGCACGCTCTCAAGTTGTGGACATCGAGAGACTCCCCGCCGACGAGCGGGCGTGGCGGGGCTGGCACACGGTCTGGTGCGACGGAATCGCTTCCGACAAGCCCGACCAGCCGCCCCCGACCTGGCAAGCCACTCGAGCGGGGCTGCGGAAGCCGTGGCCAGGCCAGATCTCCGAGCACTGGGTGGCGCGGGAAGGCCATCAGATCATCGGGGCTGCTGAGATCAAATTCCCGCAGCTGGACAACAAAGACAACGCCTGGCTGGAGCTGATGGTGCATCCCGAGCATCGTCGTCGCGGGGTCGGGAGCGCTTTGCTGGCGCGAGCTGTCGAGCGCGTCCGAGAAGACAGTCGAAAGCGGCTTATGGCAGACGCGGTTCAAGCCCGGCCCGGTGGCGAGGAGCGGTCAGGCGCCCCTGCGGCGTTCGCTGCCAAGCATGGGGCCAAGCCGGCTCTGGAGGAGGTTCGGCAGCGGTTGACGTTGCCCGACGGCCCACTTGCCGGCATGGACGACACGCTGGCGGACGCCTGGCGACACGCAGGCGGCTACTCGCTGATCCGGTGGACCGAAGCGGGCGCGCCCGACGACATCGTCGCCGGCATCGCGGCCCTGGACAGCGACTTCCTCAACCAGGCCCCGATGGGCGAGCTGGAGTGGGAGGCTGAGCTGATCGACGTGGCCATGGCCCGCGAGATCGAGCAGGCGATACGGGATCGTGGCTGGGAACGCAACCACACCGCGGCCCGTCACGACGCCTCCGGCGAGGTGGTCGCGTGGACCGCGATCGGCACCGACCCGGCCAGTTCGCACCACGCGTACCAACAGATCACCCTGGTACGCCCCGATCACCGCGGTCATCGCCTCGGCACCGTGATCAAGTGGGAGAACCTGGCGCACGCGCGGGCACGCTACCCGGCGCTGCGACACATCGACACCTGGAACGCGTCGGTCAACCAGCACATGATCGCGATCAACGAGCTGATGGGCTTCCGGCCGGTCGACCTGGGCGTCAACTGGCAGCTCGAGCTCTGACC
>JBOGDL010000166.1:0-10186 GCA_050701815.1 Micromonosporaceae bacterium
CTCCCGCTTGAAGGACAGGACGATTTCGGCTTCCGCCTCCGTGCGGCCCACCCAGGTCGCGCCTTCCACGCTCTTGCCGGGCTCGAGTTCTTTGTAGACCTCGAAGAAGTGCTGGATCTCGAGCCGGTCGAACTCCGGGAGGTGATGAATGTCGCGCATGTGTTCCAGCCGGGGATCGTCCGTGGGCACGCACAGCACCTTGTCGTCGCCGCCCTTCTCATCGCGCATCCGGAACATCCCGATCGCGCGGCACCTGATCAGGCAGCCGGGGAAGGTCGGCTCCTGGACCAGCACCAACGCGTCCAGGGGGTCGGCGTCCTCTCCCAGGGTGTGCTCGATGAACCCGTAGTCGGCTGGGTACTGGGTGGCGGTGAATAGGGTGCGGTCGAGCCGGATCCGACCTGTTGTGTGATCCATCTCGTACTTGTTGCGATGGCCCTTCGGGACCTCGACCGTGACGTCAAATTCCACCGGTTATCTCCCCTTACGTGAGGTCAATCCTGGTTGCCATCCGTCACTGCGTCATCAGGCGATTCGGGCTTGTTGAGTTGCCGCGACCTGCTGCGCCCACTGGTGGCCACCAGGGATAGTGTCGCCCAGGGCGGCGACGGCACCCGGGGAGGGAGACCACGATGGGCGGAACTCCGTGGGCGCAGGACGGCGCTGAGGGGGAGACGTCCGACTCCGCTCCGATGGCAGACCCGGCTGGCGGCGGCGCTCGTGGCCGCGCTCAGGTCCCCGGTTCCGTCAGCCCTGCCGCGGGCGGCTCCCCGCCGCCTCGCCGTCCCAGCGGCGAGTCCAGCCATCCTGGGACGGGGATCCCGCCCACCACCGGCCCCGGTGGCACGCGCGCTCCGGGCCATCCCCATCCAGCAGACTGGCACAGCCCGGACCACCACGGCCCCTCCAGTCCCGATCACCACGGCTCGGGGAGAGCGCCCTTCGGTTCGGGAGCGGGCGGCCCTCTGCACCCTGGCGCGGCACCTGCCGAAGGCCGGGGCGCTGCCCGGCCGCACCCAGCAGCCCTAGGCCCTCGCCCAGCCCCGGGCGCGTGGCCGACCCCAGGGGCTCGGCCCGAATCCTGGCCGGTCCGCCCGGGTGGGCCGTCCCATCCCTCGGCGCGACCGCGATCTGGGCGTACGGCGCCACCGGCCGGGCGAACCCGTCGTCCCCTCCGTCGCCCTGCCCTGATCGCGGTGGCGGTGGTGTGCGCGCTGGTGGCGGTGACCGCAGCCGGGGTGTTGGCGTTTCGTCCGGGCCCGGTTCAGGAGTGGCTCAGCGGGGGGCCCACCACCGTGCCGACGGCCAGTCCCGCGCCCCCTGATCCGGTTCTGGTGGGAGCGGGCTCGGCCCCGATTCCCACCACGGACGGGATTTCGGCCGCGATCGACCAACTGGTGGCGGATCGGCGGGTGGGTGATCTGGCGGCGTCCATTGTGGATATCGAGACCGGTAAGCAGCTGTACGGGCGCGACAGCGATCTGCCCGTCACTCCCGCATCGATCGCCAAGATGGCCACGGGCACCGCGGTGCTGGCCACGCGGGGGCCGAGTCACCGGCTCGACACCCACGCGGTCGCGGGGGCAAAGCCGGGTGAAGTGGTGCTGGTGGGCGGCGGGGATCCGACGTTGGCGGTGAACAAGAAGAAGGCGTACCGGGGGGCTGCCAGGTTGAACGCCCTGGCTGCCCAGGTGAAGCAGCAGTTGGGAGACACCAAGCCGACCCGAGTGGTGGTGGACGCTTCGGTGTTCTCCGGTCCATCAGCGGGCCCGGGTTGGGATTCCGGCATCGAGAACACCGGGTACGGCGGCCACATCACCGGCCTGATGGTCAATGGCGGCCGGATCAATCCGAAACTTCGGGCGCCTCGCTCGTCACAGCCGGACATGGCCGCGGGCCGTGAGTTCGCGAAGCTGCTGGGGCTCGGCGCTGGCGCGGTCAGCGCGGGCACGGCGCCGAAGGACGCGAAAGAGCTGGGGACGGTCTCCTCGCCGCCGCTGATCCGGCTGGTGGAGATCATGATCTCGGAGAGCGACAACATCGTGGCCGAGGCGCTGGCCCGCCAGGTGGCGCTCGACCAAGAAGCGGACCCTAGCTTTGAGGGCGCGGCGGAAGCGACCACAGAGGTGCTCACCGAGTTGGGGCTGCCCACACAGAACCTGCGTCTGCGGGACGGCAGCGGGCTGTCTCCCCAGAACCGGGTGACGGCGTCGTTGATGACGTCGCTGCTGCAGTTGGCGGCGGATGACAAGCATGCCGAGCTCTCCGGGATCTTCACGGGGCTGGCGGTGGCTGGATACTCCGGCACCTTGCACGACCGGTACTCGAATCCGCGAGGTGACGGCGTGGGAGTGATTCGCGCCAAGACCGGCACCCTCAACGGAGTCAGCGCGTTGTTGGGCGTGGTGGTGGACGCCGACGGCAGGCTGTTGGGTTTCTCGCTGATCGCGAACCATGTGCCCGGCGGGTTGGACACTGCGGAGCCTGTGCTCGACAAGATCGCGGTGGCCCTGGCTGGCTGCGGCTGCCGGTGAGTCGCCGCCCCGCTCCACAGGCGGTGGCCGGGGCGCGCCACGCGGGTTGTCACTTGCTGTCGCCTACCCAAGGTGTCCGCGTACGGTGGGGGCATGGTGCAGTTTGTTGACTGGGAGCTCGCAGCCACCACTGCCGGCACGTTGAGCAAATCCGGGCCCAAGGCCACCTACGAGGAGGCCGCGGGTGTGGTGAGCGAGCTGCGCTCCCTGACTGATCTCGCGGATGATCACGTACGGCGGTTCACGCAGCTCCAGACGCGACCGAGCCATCCGCCGGTCAGAGTGGTCGACCGGCCGGACTGGAGCGCCGTCAACGTGGCTGGGCTGCGCCAGGTGGTGGGGCCCTTGATGGAGCGCCTCGCGACCGGCAAGGAGCCGAGCGCGCTCACCCAGGCGGTTGGCTCCCGGGTCACCGGGGTGCAGGCGGGCACCGTGCTGGCGTACCTCTCAGGCAAAGTCCTGGGGCAGTACGAGGTGTTTTCCTCCGACCCCGGGCAGCTCCTGTTGGTGGCGCCCAACATCGTCGAGGTGGAGCGGAAGCTCGACACCGCTCCGCGAGACTTCCGGCTCTGGGTGTGCCTGCACGAAGTCACGCACCGCACCCAGTTCACGGCGGTGCCGTGGCTGCGAGCTGCCTTCCTGGCCGAGGTCGAGGCGTTCGTGCAAGCCACCCAGCTGGACTCGGACCAGATGATGGAGCGGCTGCGCCGCGCCGTCGACTCCATCGCTGAGGCGATCCGGGATCCGCACCAGTCGTTCAGCGTGATGGACCTGGTGCAGACGCCCGCGCAGCGAGAGGTGCTGGACCGGCTCACCGCGATGATGACGTTGTTGGAGGGCCACGCCGAGTACGTGATGGACGGCGTCGGTCCCGAAGTGGTGCCGAGCGTGGACGAGATTCGAGCCAAGTTCAACCAGCGTCGCGAGGCGGCGAACCCCATCGAGCGGGTGATCCGCAAGCTGCTCGGCATTGACGTGAAGCTGCGTCAGTACGCCGAGGGGCGCAAGTTCGTGCACACCGTGGTGGATCGTGTGGGCATGGAGGCCTTCAACGAAGTCTGGTCCTCCCGTAAAGCGCTGCCTCGCAAGTCGGAGTTGGCCGATCCTGACGCGTGGATCTCCCGGGTGCTGCGCGGTCGGGGAGGTGCGGCCAGCTCAACCGAGAACCCAGGGCCGACCGCCACGTCCAATCCGGCGAAGGTCGTCAACCCCACCACGAAGACTGCCAAGTCCACGAAATCCGTGAAGCCCGCCGCGACCAAGACGACGCGGGCCGCCAAGGCCGCGAAGCTCGCGACCGACGCCGCGGAGAAACCTGTCAGAGAGGCGGCCAAGAAGGCGGCCAAGAAAACAAGCAAGGTCGCCAAGAAGGCCCCTGATTCGGCGGGGGGCGCCGCGACGAGCCCCGACGCGGCAGCCCCGACGCAGCGGATTCCTCCCCGTAAGACCAACCGCCAAGCCGCCAAGCCGTCTGACGCGGGCGCCGCGGACTCCGCGGACAACCAGCCGGCCAGTGATTCAGCCGACGGTGAGTCACCCGGCGGCAAGCAGGGGTGATGTCCCGCTTACCGGCTGCGGTGGCTGAGCTTCGGGTCGCCGTACGCCGGGAGCTGGCGGATCTGAGCCAGGGCGCCTTGGTGCTGGCGGCGTGCTCCGGTGGCGCTGATTCACTCGCTCTGGCGGCGACTCTGGGCTTCGTCGCCTCCAGGATGGGGCTGCGTGCCGGTGTGGTCACAGTGGACCACGGTCTGCAGCAGGGTTCCGCGAGGCGTGCCCATGCCGTGGCTGACTGGGCCAAGCGGAGCCGATTCGACCCGGTCGAGATGGTGGCGGTGAAGGTGGGCACGGCGGGCGGGCCTGAAGCTGCCGCCCGCGCTGCGAGATACCAGGCCTTGGACGATGTGGCGACCCGCAGCGGCGCCGCCGCGATCGTGCTCGGACACACGCGTGACGACCAGGCTGAGACGGTGCTGCTGGCGTTGGCGCGGGGGGCTGGGCTGCGTGGGATCGCGGGGATGCCGGCCAGGCGCGGCGTTTACCGGCGGCCCTTGCTCGGAGTCGCGCGCTCGGTGACCCGTCAGGCGTGCCTGGATCTGGGCCTCGAAGTGTGGGACGACCCGCACAACACCGATCCTTCGTACGCGCGAGCCAGGGTGCGCGAGCTGATGCCCGGCCTGGAGCGGGCGCTGGGCGACGGGGTGGTGGCCAACCTGGCCCGCACTGCCAGGCTTGCCGGGGTCGACTCGGAGGTGTTGGAGGAGCTGTCAGGTCAGGTGCTGGACGCTGTGCGCGGCGCCGACGGCTCGCTCGACATCGCAGGGCTGGAGAGCCAGCCGGAAGCGTTGCGCACCCGGGCGCTGCACCGCTGGGCGCGCTGGCTCGGATGCTCGGGCTCAGCCTTGTCGACCCGTCACGTGGACGCGCTGCAGGCGCTGGTCACGGCGTGGTCCGGGCAGGGGCCGGTGCACCTGCCGGGCGGGGTTGTGGCGCGTCGCGAGCAGGGGCGTCTCATCGCTGACCGCACTCCCGGCGCAGATGCTCACAGCTAGGCGCCCCGGTGAGGCAGGGCTCGCCGGTGTCGGGCAGGCTGTTCACATGGCGGCGAAGACATCGAGCCTTGGGCGCGGGGCAGTAACAGCAGAAGGCGACGATGCGGACGTCTCGTTGAGGGCCACCCGGGCGCCCTCCGAGCGCAACTGGTACAGCGGTGACATTGATCATGTGATCGTCACCGGGGACGAGATTCAGCAGAAGACCGCAGAGCTGGCCAAGCAGGTGGCCGCCGACTACGCCGAACGGGATGGGGTGCTCCTGGTCGGCGTGCTCAAGGGCGCGTTCATGTTCATGGCCGACTTCGCGAGGGCGTTCGACAAGCCGGTGGAGATCGAGTTCATGGCGGTCTCGTCGTACGGGCAGGCGGCGACGTCCTCGGGCACGGTGCGGATCCTCAAAGACCTGGACCGGGACATCTCCGACCGGCACGTGATCGTGATCGAGGACATCGTCGATTCCGGCCTGACTCTGTCCTGGCTGCTGAAGTACCTGACCAGCCGAAACGCCGCCTCGGTCGAGGTGGTGGCGCTGCTCCGGAAACCGGGGGCGGTAAAGGTCGACGTGCGGGTCAAGTACCTCGGCTTTGACATCCCGAACGAGTTCGTGGTTGGGTACGGGCTCGATTACGCAGAGCGTTATCGCGAGTTGCCGTTTGTGGCGGTCCTCAAGCCAGAGGTGTACGCGCGGACCTGAAATGGGCGGTGTTCTGCTCTTGGTGAACCCGGCCCTCAGCTCCCTACGCCGGCTCGGCGCGGCGGGCAGCCACGGTGTACCGTCGAATCTCCGCTTGAAGTCCGGGTTCACGCGGGCCGCGCGCAAGACCAGGCTCGACGCAGCCGCCGCGAGGGTGTGACGATGTGTGAGATCAGGAGGGTCGGGCGCCGGAGCCCGCACAAGCATGGAACGCACGCGATTCTTCCGTAAGCCGCTGTTCTGGGTCATCTTGGTGATCCTTGGCGCCCTGATGCTCAGCACCCTCTTCACCGGCGAGGAGGATTACCAGAAGGTCCAGACCTCGGCGGTGCTGAACCAGCTGGATAAGGAGAACGTCAAGAAGGTCAGGCTCGAGGACAAGGAGCAGGTGCTCAGCCTTGACCTGAAGCGCGGCATCTCGGTCCAGGGCGAGAAGACCAACAAGGTCCAGGCTTCGATCCCGGCGGAGTCGATCGACGAGATCTACCGTGACATCAACTCCCAGCTCGACGCTGGGGAGATCCAGAAGTTTGATGTCGAGGTGACGGAAGAGAGCGTCTTCGTCTCGATCCTGATCACGCTTTTGCCGGTGGTCATCATCGTGGCGCTGCTGCTGCTGTTCATGAGCCAGATGCAGGGCGGCGGCGGCCGGGTTCTCAACTTCGGCAAGTCCAAAGCCAAGCTGATCAGCAAAGACACCCCGAAATCCACGTTCAGCGACGTCGCCGGCTGCGAAGAGGCGATTGAAGAGCTGCACGAGATCAAGGACTTCCTGCAGAACCCGGCGAAGTACCAGGCCCTCGGAGCCAAGATCCCTAAAGGCGTTCTGCTGTACGGGCCGCCCGGCACCGGCAAGACCCTCCTGGCGCGTGCGGTGGCCGGAGAAGCCGGGGTTCCGTTCTATTCGATCTCCGGGTCTGACTTCGTGGAGATGTTCGTCGGTGTCGGCGCCTCACGGGTGCGTGACCTGTTCGAGCAGGCGAAGGCCAACGCCCCGGCGATCGTGTTCGTCGACGAGATCGACGCCGTCGGACGGCACCGTGGCGCCGGCTTGGGCGGCGGCCACGACGAACGTGAGCAGACCCTGAACCAGCTCCTGGTGGAGATGGACGGGTTCGACGTGAAGGGCGGCGTGATCTTGATCGCCGCCACCAACCGGCCCGACATCCTGGACCCGGCGTTGCTGCGTCCCGGCCGCTTCGACCGGCAGATCGCCGTCGACCGGCCCGACATGCAGGGGCGCAAGGAGATCCTGAAGGTGCACGCCAAGGGCAAGCCGTTCGCGCCCGACGTGGACCTGGAGACGCTGGCGCGCCGCACCCCCGGCTTCACCGGTGCTGACCTGGCGAACGTGATCAACGAGGCCGCCCTGCTGACGGCCCGCACCGAGCAGAAGGCGATCACCGACGACTCCCTGGAAGAGGCGATCGACCGGGTGATCGCGGGGCCGGAGCGACGAACCCGGGTGATGAGCGACAAAGACAAGAAGGTGACCGCGTACCACGAAGGCGGGCACGCCTTGGTGGCATGGGCGCTGCCCCACTCGGCGCCGGTGCACAAGGTGACGATCCTGTCCCGGGGCCGATCGCTGGGCCACACGTTGGTGTTGCCGACCGAGGACAAGTACAGCCAGACCCGCGCCGAGATGATCGACACGCTGGCGTACGCGCTGGGCGGACGGGCCGCCGAGGAGCTGGTGTTCCACGAGCCCACCACGGGCGCCGGCGACGACATCGACAAGGCCACCAAGCTGGCCCGCGCGATGGTCACCGAGTACGGCATGAGCGCGAAGCTCGGCGCCGTCAAGTACGGCACCAACGAGTCCGAGCCGTTCCTGGGGCGGGACATGGGCCACCAGCGCGACTACTCCGACACCATCGCCGCGGACATCGACGCCGAGGTGCGAGCGCTGATCGAGCTGGCGCATGACGAGGCCTGGGAGATCCTGGTCGAGTACCGCGACGTGCTGGACAACCTGGTGCTTGAGTTGATGGAGAAGGAGACCGTCTCTCGGGACGATCTGGCCCGGATCGCGCATCGCGTGGTCAAGCGGCCGCCGATGGCGCCGTACAACGGGTTTGGCAAGCGCCAACCCAGCGACAAGCCGCCGGTGATCACCCCAGCCGAGGCGGTGTCACTGCGTCGACAGGCTGAGATGGACGGGGCGGACGCGCTTCGGGGCGACGGGCTGCGCAGCGGCACCGAGTCTGCTGACGATTCGCACGCCCGGCCGAGTCCGCGACCACGGGGAACCAAGACCGACAACGCTGGTTCGCGCGGCATCGATGAGCCCCCGAACTGGTTCGGCGACTCGCGGCACTCTAACGAGCACGGGTACCCGGGAGAGGGTCCAAACTGAGCGCCCGGCCAGGGCAACAGGCAGCGGACGGCACCCCGGCGGACGTGTCGGCGACCGAGCCGGACGGCTCCGTGGCTGACGAGTCGGCGACCGAGCCGGACGATGCTGTCACCCCTGGTGCGCAGACCGAGAAGGTTCACAGGCTGGACATGCTCGCCGCCCGGATCGTCAACGGCGGCCTGAACGGTGGGCCGATCCACGAGGCCGTGGACCTGGAGAAGATCGAGCAGGCCGTACGCGAGATCCTGGTGGCGATCGGGGAGGATCCGGACCGGGACGGGCTGGCACGTACCCCCAGGCGGGTGGCTCAGGCGTACGCGGAGCTGTTCGCTGGGCTTCGGGTGGATCCGGCCAGTGTGCTCACCACCGCCTTCGAGGAAGACCACGACGAGATGGTGCTGGTACGTGACCTCGAGGTCACGGCCATGTGCGAGCACCACCTGCTCCCGTTCCAGGGCGTCGCCCACGTGGGCTACATCCCAGGCGACGACGGGCGGATCACCGGGCTGTCGAAGCTGGCTCGTCTGGTCGAGGTGTACGCTCGCCGCCCCCAGATTCAGGAACGCTTGACGTCACAGGTCGCTGACATGTTGATGCGGCAGCTGCAGGCGCGCGGCACGATCGTGGTGGTCGACTGCGAGCACATGTGCATGTCGCTGCGGGGGATACGCAAGCCTGGCGCCCGTACCGTGACCTCCGCGGTACGAGGGCTGTTCCAGCAGGACGCGAAGTCCCGCAGCGAGGCGATGAGCCTGATCCTGCACCGCTGACGGTCGCCGAAGGGTTCCGCCGGGTCGAGCCCATACCCCGGGTCCGTGCTCGACGTCGCGCCGTCCTGCCGTGCTCACCGCGGGTGGTCGTATGGGCTCTGCCGATGTCGAGATGCTCGAGGTGTCGCTGCTCGTGGATGGTCTGGGTGGGCGCTGTGCTCAAGGGCGTCGGACCGATGGCGGCCAGGGTCGGTGCCACCGTGATTTTGCGGAAGGTTCCCTGCAGCCTGGGGCTGCGCGGTGTGACGCCTTCGGGTAGTTGCGCCCAGGAGGATGAGGACAAAGGCAATCGCGAGCATGGTCACGGCCGCCAGGGAGATCAGGGTGATGGTCATGGGGCCTGGGCTGATGCTCGTGTCGTCGGCTTGTGCGGTGGGACTGGCGGGGGAGGCGCTGGGCAGCAGCGGGTTGGTCTTTGCCTCGGGGACGTCGGCGGTGAGGGCCTTGACGGGGTTGATCATGCCGTAGCCGTACTTGTCGTCGCGGCCTTTGGGTCCGCGGTCGTCAGCGGTGGCAATAAGCCGGTTGATCAGGTTGGCAGGGTCCAGACCGGGGTACCCCGACTTGACCAGCGCTGCGACGCCGGCCACGATCGCAGCGGCAGGGCCGGTACCGTCGTAGATCCCGTAGCCAGTCTCGAATTTGTTGGTGGAGCACAGGATGTCTTTGCCGGGCGCTGACAGTGCGACCTCGGGGCCGGAGCTCGAGTATTTGCTGAGGTCACCTTTGGGTTTCGTGGCGGAGACTGCCAGGACTCCGGGGTAGGCAGCGGGCCAATAGATATCGCTGTAGGTTCCGACCGCCGCGACGACGATGGCCCCGCGTTTGATGGCATGGTCCACCGCGGCCTTGAGCCGATCATCTTTGAAGTCCCACATAGGTACGTTGACAATGTCGGCGCCGTGGTCGGCTGCCCATTCGATGCCCTTACTCAGGTTGGTGACTGAACTGTCCACGCGAACGGGCAGGATTTTCACGTTCGGCGCCACACCTACGGTTCCGTCGCGGTAGGGGCTGCCGCTGCCGGCGATCAAGGACGCCATGCATGTGCCGTGGCCCTCGGGGTCCTCCCAGCCATGGTCGTTACCAGCCGGGAATGCCTTCCCCTTGAGCAAAGCGCCTTGCACGTCGGGATGGCGGCGGTCGACGCCAGTGTCCACGACGGCGACCGTGACGCCTGTGCCGCGGGTGATCTTGTGAGCTTTGGCGATGTGTAGCTGCTTGAGGTGCCATTGCTGCTCGCGGATGGTCTTGGCGTCCGCTGTGGCCGGGATAGT
>JBOGDL010000167.1:0-14791 GCA_050701815.1 Micromonosporaceae bacterium
TTTTACTCGTACGCGATCGCCTCCAGCACGTTCAGCCGGGACGCCCGAAACGCCGGCCACCAGGCGGCGACCACACCCGCGACCACCGCGACGGCGACAAAACCGGCCAGGTCGGCGCCGGGCAACGCGAACGCCGTCATCTGCTCCTGGTTGATCAAGGCCGTGGTGACGGCGGCGCCGAGAGCCAGCCCCAGGCCGATGCCCAGCACGCATCCGAACACCGCCATGATCACGGACTCGACCCGGATCATCCGTTTCACCTGTTTGCGGGCCATCCCGATCGCGCGCAGCATCCCCAACTCGCGGGTGCGCTCGTAGATGGACAGCAGCAGCGTGTTCACGATGCCGAGGAAGGCGATCACCACCGCCAGCACCAGCAGCACCGTGAAGATGTTCAACGCGATGTCGATCTGGCTGTTCACCTGATCCACGATCTGGGAGCGGTCAGCGACGGCCACCAGCGGATAGTCAGCCATGATCTTTTCGACCTGGTTCGCCACCCGCGCTGAGTCAGCGCCGGGCGCGAGCTTGACCGCGCCGTAGAACGCCAACGGCCCGTCGAAGTTCTTCGCCGCCGACTCCGGAAGCAGCATCCCCGACATCAGCGGGCTGTGGTACGTGCCAACGATCGTGTACGAGCGCTCCGGTCCCTTCGGGGGTTGCACCGGAACCTCGTCACCCACTTTCCAGCCCCGGTCTTTTGCGATCCGGTCGGTGACCAACGCCTCGTCGTGGTCCAGGTCCCGGACCTCGCCGCGTTTGGTTTCCAGCGCCAGCACGTCCCGGGCGTCGCTGACGTCGAGCGCGCCGAGGAACCCTTGCCGCCCGTCGATGGGGCCGGCCGCGGCCCGCACCGCCACCGCCTTGCTCACCCCGTCGATCTCCCGCACGTCCTGCAGCTTGTCGGGGTCGAAACCGGTCTGTCCGCTGGGCGCGCCCTGGGTGTACGTGGAGATCATCACATCGGCGCCGCGCTGGTCATTGAACAGGTCTTCCGTGGTCGCCTTGAACGACGCGCCGAGCGTGCTCACGGCGCTGACCAGGGTGACCCCGATCATCAAGGCGGCAGCGGTCACGGCGGTGCGGCGCGGGTCGCGCAGCGCGTTGCGGCGTCCCAACCTGCTCGCCGCGCCCCAACTCAGCAGTCCGCCGACCAGTCCAGCCACCGGGCGGGTCAGCAGCGGCGAGAGCAGCGCCACCCCGATGAACACGCCGAACACCCCGGCGCCGAGCACGGGCAGGGTGGCTGAGCCGATGCCGGTGAGCGCGAAACCGATCGCGGCGCCGCCGAGCAACGCGAACACCGATCCGACAATCACCAGCCAACGCAGCGGCTTGTCCGGGCGGGCCACATCCCGCATCGCCGCCACCGGGGGCACCCCGGACGCCCGGATCGCGGGCGCCAGCGCCGCCACCACCGTGACACCGATTCCGGTGGCGAACCCGATAACCACAGTGGAGACCGCCAGCACGATGCCGCCGTCCGGCAGCTCCACCCCCAACGCGTGGAAACTGGCGAGCCCGGCCGCGGCGAGCCCGACACCCATCAGCAGGCCCAGACCCGCGCCCACCGCGCCGACCACCAGCGCCTCGACCAGCACCGCACGGATCACCTGGCCGCGGCTGGCGCCCAGGGCGCGACACATCGCCAGCTCCCGGGAACGTTGCGCCACCACGATGTTGAACGTGTTGAAGATCAGGAAAATCCCCACCAGCAGCGCCACCAGTGCGAACGCCAGGAAGAACCAGTTGACGAACGCGAGCCCCTCTTGAATCTCGCTGGCCTGCTCCTCCGCCGACTCCTCGCCGGTCTTGGCGTTGAAGTCGGCCGGCACCACCTCGGTCACGCGCTGCTTCAGGGCTGAGTGGGACACGCCCTGCTCGGAGCTGACCGCCGCCCCGGAGTAGACCCCCGTCTTCCCGTAGAAGAGCCGCTGGCCCTGCTCCACGGTGAAACCGACCATGGTCTCGCCACCGAGCGAATCCCGATCCCCGGTGTACGTGAGCACCCCCGACACGTGGAACGTGCGCGAATCGTGCAGCAGTGGGACGTACACCTTGAGGTCGTCGCCGACCTTGACCCCCGCGAGCGTGGCGGTGTGCCTGGTGACCGCCACCTCCCGGTCGTCATCGGGCGCCGTGCCCTTGGCGACACGCAGCACCGAGTCCGGGTCCTGCAGCTCATCTGAGTCGAACCCGAACCCCAGCGACGGGGCGCCCCCGGTCTGGATCGCCTTGCCGGTGTCGGCGTTGAACGGGATGACCCCTCCGGCGGACACGTCGCCTGTCACGTTCGCGACCCCGTCGACCGACTCGATCTCGGACAGGTCCGCGTCGGTCAGCATCGGGGGCTCGCGGTCCTGCGCGGTGTCTTCGTCGGGGTCGATCTGGACCGCGACATCCCGGCTGACCGTCTCGAACAGCCGGTCAAACCCGGCGGAAAGGCTGTCGGTGAGCACATTGGCGCCGGACACGAAGCCCACGCCCAGCACCACCGCGATCATGGCCAGGGCAAGTCGCAGTTTCCGGTGCAACAACCCCTTCAGAGTCGCCCGCAGCATCACCGGGTCCCGGTGTGCTCGGCGGGGCGGCCCAGGGAAGCGTCCTGCGCCGGGGCGCCGGCTTGGGCCCGGGTGTCGAGTCGCTTCAGCCGGTCCAGCACGTCATCGGCGGTCGGGTTGTGCATCTCGTCGACGATCCGGCCGTCGCCCAGGAACACGATCCGGTCTGCGTACGCCGCCGCCACCGGGTCGTGGGTGACCATCACGATGGTCTGGCCGAACTCGCGCACCGAGTTGCGCAGGAACCGCAGCACCTCGGCGCCGGAGGTGGAGTCCAGGTTGCCGGTGGGCTCGTCGGCGAACACCACCTCGGGCCGGCTCACGAACGCCCGGGCGCAGGCCACCCGCTGCTGCTGTCCACCCGACAGCTCACTGGGGCGGTGGTGCAGCCGGTCACTGAGCGCCACCGCCTGCACCACGGTGTCGTACCACTTCCGATCCGGTTTGCGGCCCGCGATGGACAGCGGGAGCAGGATGTTCTCCTCGGCGGTCAAGGTGGGCAGCAGGTTGAACTGCTGGAAGATGAAGCCCACCTTGTCCCGGCGCAGTTTGGTCAGCTTGGCGTCGGAGAGCCCGGTGAGCCGGGCCTCGCCCAGCCGCACCTCGCCCTTGCTGACCGTGTCCAGCCCCGCCAGGCAGTGCATCAAAGTGGACTTGCCGGAGCCGGACGGCCCCATGATGGCCGTGAACCGGCCCCGCTCGAAGGCCGCGCTGACGTCGCGAAGCGCGATCACCTGGGTCTCGCCCGACCCGTACGCCTTCCAGACCCCGGTCGCGCTCGCCGCGACGTCTGTGGGTGTCCCCGCTGTTGCGGTCACCGCACCAGCCCCCCTTGAGTGCAGATCGATTCGTGGTGAAGAAATGGCGTGGGCGGCTCAATGGCCGCCCACGTTGACCACCATAGACAGCCGGATCAGCCCCACGCCTCATCCTTCGGGCTGGCTTTCCCCTGATTCGCAGGTGGGAGTCCCTTAGGGGGCGGCAACCGTCACCTCCGCCGCGGGGATGACCTCAGCGCTGGGGTACGGCGGCGGCTGCCCCCCGTACGCCGGGCACAGCGACTGGTGCCGGCACCAGTCGCACAGCTTGCTGGGCTTGGGTCGGAAGTCGCGGGTGGCCGCCGCCCGGTCGATCGCCTGCCACAAGGCCTGCAGGTTGCGTTCAAACCTGCGCAACTCATCGGCGTCAGGGGTGTAGTCGCAGGCTTGACGGTCAGCCAGGTACAGCAGCCGGAGCACCCGGGGGACCACACCTCGGGCCCGCCACAGCACCAACGCGTAGAACTTCAGTTGAAACAGCGCCCTGGCCTCGAAGGCCTCGCGTGGCGCGCCGCCGGTCTTATAGTCGACCACCCGGATCTCGCCAGTGGGGGAGACGTCAAGCCGGTCGATGATGCCGCGCAGCCGCAGCTCGCCGCCCACCACTGTCTCCACCAGAGCCTCGCGTTCAGCCGGCTCCAGACGCCGCGGGTCCTCCACGCTGAAGTAGCCGTCAAGCAGGTCGCGGGCGCCGCCCACCCAATCGGGCGCCTCGCCGGTGGGGCTGAACAGCTCCGCCAACTCCGGCTGCTCGGTCAGCAGCCGCTGCCACTCCGGTTCCAGGTGGGCGGCCGCGGCTTCGGCGGTGCGCTCGGCTGCGGGCAGATCGAACAGCCGCTCCAACACAGCGTGCACCAAGGTGCCGCGAACCTGCTCCACGGTGGGTTGCTCGGGGATCCGGTCGATCACCCGGAACCGGTACAGCAGCGGGCAGGTCTTGAAGTCAGCGGCGCGGGACGGTGAGAGCGAGCGCCCCTTATGGCCGGCGCCTGGCGGTGGAGCTGCGGGGGCGGGACCGGCTTCCCGGTTTGCGGATTCGAGATCCTGTTCGCTGCTCGCGTTCGCCGTGACCATGGCAGGCAGATTAGGGCAGAGGTGTGACCGTCCCGTCTCCGGCTGGGCCGAGATCGCCGCCAGCCCAGGGCGACCTGCTGAAACCGGACTCCGTCGCCGTAGCATCAGCACCGTGGAGCCAGCGGAGAAAGAGACCAGCCCGCCCCCGGCGCGGCGACCGGGTGTGCTGCTGGGCAGGCCGTTCGGGGTGCCCCTCTACCTGTCGCCGTCGTGGTTCCTGCTCGCGATCGTGGTGACCCTGGTGTACGGGGACGTGGTGACCCAGCGCCGTGATCTGAGCGAGCTGGCCGGGTACGTGGTCGGCTTCGGGTTCGTGGTCAGCCTCGCGGTGTCGGTGTTGCTGCACGAGCTGGGGCACGCGTTGACCTGCCGCCGGTACGGCATCGGGGTGCGCGCGATCACCCTCGAGATGCTCGGCGGGCACACCGAGATGGACCGGGAGGCGCCCCGGCCCTCGGCGGAAGCGGCGGTGGCGCTCGCCGGCCCGGCGGTCTCCGGCATGTTGGGCGTGCTGGGGGTGGGCCTGGTCATGGTGACACCGTCCACGCTGCTCGTCTCGGAGCTGGTGTTCCAGTTCGCGGTGAGCAACGTGATCGTGGCGATCTTCAACGCGCTGCCCGGGCTGCCGCTGGACGGTGGCCGGGCGCTGCGAGCCCTGATCTGGGCGGCCACCCGGGACCCGAACCTGGGCAACCGGGTCGCGGGGTGGACCGGGCGCAGCGTCGCCGCGGGCTTGGCGGCGGTCACCGTGCTGGGTTGGGCGTACGGTGTGATCGGCCCGTTCGGCCTGATCTTCTCGGGCATGATCGCGATGGTGTTGTGGCTGGGCGCCTCACACGCGATCAAGGCCGGCGCCGTGGGCGCCCGCGTGGGCGCGTTGTCGGTGCGGCAGCTGCTTCGGCCGATCGCCCGGGTGCCCAGCCAGACCCCGCTCGCCGAAGCCGAGCGCCGGGCCGCCGAGGCCTCGGGCAGGGCAGACGTGGCGATCGTGGTGATCGACTCGGCGGACCAACCGGTGGCGATCGTGCATCAGGCCGCCGCGGCGGCGGTGCCGGAAACCCGCCGACCCTGGGTGGCGGTCGAAAGCGTGGCACGTACGCTTGGTCCCGGTCACACCCTGCCGGTCGACTTGGCAGGCGAGGCGGTGCTTCGGGCGGTGCAGGCCAACCCGGCCGACGAGTACCTGGTGACCTCTGGTGAGGAGATCGTCGGGGTGCTGCGCGCCGTCGACCTGGCCAGCCACCTCAACGCCAAGAACAACCGCCCCAACACCAACCGTGCCAGTAGCAGCCGTGCCAAGAGAAATGTCTGAGTGAGCCTTGACTGTCCCGCCTGTGGTCCCGCCGTCCGCTGAATCTGAGACACACCGCCCGTTGCGGCCGGGGGAGCGGGTTCAGCTCACCGACCCCAAGGGGCGGCTGCACACCATCACCCTGGAGCCCGGAAAGGTCTTCCACACGCATAAGGGCGGGCTGCGCCACGATGATTTGATCGGGCGCAGCGAGGGCGTCACGGTGGCGTCCTCGGGCGGGGTGCGGTACCTCGCGTTCCGGCCGTTGCTCGCCGACTACGTGCTGGGCATGCCGCGTGGCGCGCAGGTGATCTACCCGAAAGACGCCGCCCAGATCGTCGCCTTCGGTGACGTCTTCCCGGGCGCCAGGGTGGTCGAGGCGGGCGCCGGGTCCGGGTCTCTGACCTGCTCGTTGCTGCGGGCCGTGGGCGAGCAGGGCGAGGTTTTCTCGTACGAGCTGCGCCCCGACTTCGCCGACGTGGCGCGCAAGAACGTGGAGCGCTTTTTCGGCGCCCCGCACCCGGCGTGGCAGTTGACCGTGGGTGATGTGGCGGACAGCGAGGTGACCGGCGTCGACCGGGTGGTCTTGGACATGCTGGCGCCGTGGGAAGTGCTCGACACGGTGGAGCGGATGCTGATCCCCGGAGGAGTGCTGGTCGGGTACGTGGCGACCACCCCGCAGCTCTCCGAGCTGGTCGAGACGCTGCGGGAGCGGGGCAGCTTCGCCGAGCCGCGGGCCTGGGAGACGCTGCAGCGGGAATGGCACGTGGACGGTCTGGCGGTGCGCCCCGACCACCGGATGATCGCCCACACCGCGTTTCTGATCACGGCGCGTCGATTGAGTGACGGGGTGTCGGCCCCGCCCCGGCGCCGTAAGCCCAGCCGGGGCAGCGAGGCGTACGCCGAGCGCAAGGCCGCCCAGAACGCCGGCTAGCTCACTCGTCGGCGTCTGGGCCCGCCACCGCCACGTCGTCGCGGGCCCGCTTCACGTGAATGCAGTCTCCGGGGCATTCCCGGGCCGCGTCCACGACTTCGAGCCGCAACTCGGTTGGCACGTCGGTGCGAGCGCCCGGGTCGGTGAGCAATTCCCCGTCCGCAGACTTCACGTACGCCAAGCCGTCGATGTCGAACTCGAACACCTCGGGCGCGTACTGCACGCACAGCCCGTCGCCGGTGCATAGATCCTGATCCACCCACACTTGCAACTGCTCGTCGCCGCCTGCTGGCTGCGGCGCCTGTTGAACCTGGTCAGCAGTGGCTTCTGGAGCCGACATCACGTGTGTGCCCCCTCTGCGCCGACCACTGTGTGGCGCGCTCATCTGAAAGCTGTCGCACGGGCGTGTTGATCACAGCGGCCCTCGCCGATTAGATTGACGTGCTTCACCCAGGGTAGGTTGCCGTGCCGATGCGAACTTCACGGGTCCGACCGCAGCGCCGTATCAGGTTTCCAACAGGCGGTGTCGCGATGGGCCCTACGGCCGGTTTTCCAGCTAGGGTGGAGAACACGACCTCGAGCTGGGAGGTGGGACGTGGCACGCAACGACGACGCGGCGGCGCGAGCCGAGCGTTTTGAGAATGAGGCCAACGACCTCTCTGCCCAGGTGGCGTTCCTCCAAGAGGAACTTGCCCTGCTGCGGCGCAAACTGACCGAAGGCCCCCGCCATGTGAGATTGCTGGAGGAGCGGCTGGCCGCCGCTCAGGCCCAGGTGCACCGGCTCACCGAGCAGAACGACAAGCTGGTCGGGACGCTCAAGGAAGCCCGGGAGCAGATCGTCTCGCTGAAGGAAGAAATTGATCGGCTGGCGCAACCGCCGAGTGGGTACGGCGTGTTGCTGCAACGCAACGAGGACGACACCATCGACGTGTTCACCTCGGGTCGCAAGCTCCGAGTGGCGCTGTCCCCCGCTGTGGATCTGGACCAGCTCCGCCGTGGCCAAGAGGTGCTGCTCAACGACGCTCTGAACGTGGTCGAGGCGCTCGGCTTCGAGCGCGCCGGCGAAGTCGTCATGATCAAAGAGCTGTTGGAGAACGTTGACGGAGTGCCCGACCGGGCGTTGGTGCTCTCCCACGCCGACGAGGAGCGGGTGATCCACCTCGCGGACTCGCTGAAAGATCAGGCGCTGCGCGCCGGGGATTCTCTGATGATCGAGCCCCGCAGCGCGTACGCCTACGAGCGGATCCCGAAGAGCGAGGTCGAGGAGCTGATCCTCGAGGAGATTCCCGATATCGACTACCACGACATCGGCGGTTTGGACGGGCAGATCGAGCAGATCCGGGATGCTGTGGAGCTGCCGTTCCTGCACGCCGACCTGTTCCGTGAGCACCTGCTGCGTCCGCCGAAGGGCGTGCTGCTCTACGGTCCGCCCGGGTGCGGCAAGACCCTGATCGCCAAGGCGGTCGCCAGGTCGTTGGCCAAGCAGGTCACGGACCAGAAAGAGGGCGAGAAGGCACGCAGCTTCTTCCTCAACATCAAGGGACCTGAGCTGCTCAACAAGTACGTCGGCGAGACCGAGCGCCATATCCGGCTGATCTTCCAGCGGGCACGGGAGAAGGCGTCTGAGGGTCTGCCGGTGATCGTGTTCTTCGACGAGATGGACTCGGTGTTCCGGACCCGGGGCTCCGGAGTCTCCTCGGATGTGGAGAACACCATCGTGCCGCAGCTGTTGAGCGAGATCGACGGCGTGGAAGGCCTGGAGAACGTGATCGTGATCGGGGCCTCGAACCGCGAGGACATGATCGACCCCGCGATCCTGCGCCCGGGTCGGCTGGACGTGAAGATCAGGATCGAGCGCCCCGACGCCGAGGCCGCCAAGGACATCTTCTCGAAGTACATCACCCAGCAGCTGCCGCTGCACCCGGATGACCTCGCGGAGCACGGCGGTTCGGCGGAGGCCTGCGTGCAGGCGATGATCCAGGCCGCGGTGGAGCGGATGTACTCCGAGACCGAGGACAACAGGTTCCTGGAGGTCACGTACGCCAATGGCGACAAAGAGGTGCTCTACTTCCGGGACTTCAACTCCGGAGCGATGATCCAGAACGTGGTTGACCGGGCGAAGAAGGCAGCCATCAAGGATCTGCTCACCACCGGGGCCAGAGGGATCCGGCTGCAGCACCTGCTGGACGCATGTGTCGACGAGTTCCGGGAGAACGAGGATCTGCCCAACACCACGAACCCCGAGGATTGGGCTCGGATCTCCGGCAAGAAGGGCGAGCGAATCGTCTACATCCGCACTCTGGTCACTGGCAAGGGCGCGGAGTCCGGGCGCTCCATCGACACCGTCACCAACACCGGCCAATACCTGTGATTGGTGGACGCGCTTCTACGCGAAGGATTGGTGGACGCGCTTCTACGCGAAGGATCGGTCGCCGATTCGGGTCGCGGCGTGCGGCGCCGTGGCCCGTTGGGCGGTTAGTCTCAATAGATGAGCGAGCGATTCAGCGGGCCGATGACGCCCGGGCCTGAGCGGCCCTTCGGCGACACCTCGGCGCGATGCCGCGGCGTCCACTCGCACTGCGGCCGGAGGCGCTGATGAGCACCCGCAGGGTGATGGGCGCCGAGGTCGAGTACGGGATCTCGGTGCCGGGCCAGCCCGGCGCCAACCCCATGGTCACCTCGTCGCAGATCGTGAACGCGTACGGGGCCCGCCCCGAGCTGACCCGCGGCGGCCGCGCCCGCTGGGACTATGAGGAGGAGTCGCCGCTACGGGACGCGCGCGGGTTCACGTACTCCGGCGCGCTGTACGACCCCGCGGAGGCGCTCGCGGACGAGGATCTCGGCTTGGCCAACGTGATCCTCACCAACGGCGCCCGCTTGTACGTGGACCACGCTCACCCGGAGTACTCCACGCCGGAAGTGACGAACCCGCGTGACCTGGTGCTGTGGGACAAGGCGGGGGAGCGGGTGATGGCCGAGGCGGCTCGCCGGGCGAGCATGCTCCCCGGCAGTCAGCAGATCAACCTCTACAAGAACAACACCGACAACAAGGGCGCCAGCTACGGCTCGCATGAGAATTACCTGATGCGGCGTGTCACGCCGTTCGCCGACATCGTGACCCATTTGACGCCCTTCTTCGTGACTCGGCAGATCTTCTGCGGCGCGGGCCGGGTGGGTCTCGGTCAGGACGGCGCCGGCGCCGGGTTCCAGATTTCGCAGCGCGCCGACTTCTTCGAGGTCGAAGTCGGCTTGGAGACCACGCTGAAGCGGCCGATCATCAACACTCGGGACGAGCCTCACGCCGACGCCGACAGGTATCGCCGGCTGCACGTGATCATCGGGGACGCCAACCTGTCCGAGGTGGCCACGTACTTGAAGGCGGGGGTCACCTCGCTGGTGCTGTCCATGATCGAGGACAAGGTGCTGCCGGCTGATCTCGGTCTGGCCGACCCGGTCGCCGAGTTGCGTGCGGTGAGCCACGATCCCGCGTTGAAGCACCGGATGCGGCTGCGTGATGGTCGCCAGCTCACTGCGCTGGAGCTGCAGTGGATCTATTACGAGCGGGCACGTGAGTACCTGGCTGACCGGGGCGAGGACGCTGACGAGATCACCCTCGATGTGATGGACCGCTGGGAGGATGTGCTGTCCCGGCTGGGTGAGGACCCGATGCTGCTGGCCGACACCTTGGACTGGGTGGCCAAGCTGCGACTGCTCGAGGGTTACCGGGAGCGGGAGAACCTGCAGTGGTCCTCGTCCAAGTTGCAGTTGGTCGATCTTCAGTATTCAGACGTGCGGCCTGACAAGGGCCTCTACAACCGCATGGTGCGGCGGGGGGTCATGAAGACCCTGTTCGACGACGAGCAGGTGTTCGCCGCGATGACGGAGCCGCCAGAGGACACTCGCGCGTACTTTCGCGGCCGGTGCCTGGCGGAGTACGGCACCGAAGTGGTGGCTGCCAGCTGGGATTCGGTGATTTTCGACGTCGGTCGCGAGTCGCTGGTGCGGGTGCCGATGATGGAGCCCGAGCGTGGCACCAAGGCGCATGTGGGGCCGCTGTTCGCGCGCTGCCCGAGTGCGAAAGATCTTCTCGAAGCGCTGACGTCAGGTGATTGATTCGTCGCTCTGAACGGGTAGCGTCAAGGTCAGCACGCGAAGAAGGGAGCGGCGTCATGGCCACACGGGACACTGGCGGTCAATCGCAGTCCGGACGGGGCAAACGCGACCAAGAGACCGATGAAGCCCCAGAGCCTGCCGGCAACCCGGAGGTCGCGGAGCGGCACGAGAAGGTGTCCGAGGAGGTCGACGACCTGCTCGATGAGATTGATTCCGTCCTGGAAGAGAACGCTGAGGAGTTCGTGCGCGGTTATGTCCAGAAAGGCGGTGAATAGGATAAACCGCTGCTCTGAGCGCGAAACAGCGCTGCGGGAGCCGGTCTGACTCCTCGGCGGGTCCGTCAGGACGAAACTGAACCATGAAACACGCGCCCCCGCGATCATGTGCGTGGCGGCGTGCGTGGCATGCTGTGTGTGAACTGCAATGGGGCGGGCGAGCTACCTTCACCGGCCTCTAATTCGTGACGCGACCAGCTACCTGAAAGGGACCACGTGGCAGCGGATTTTGGTGCAACTGGCCGTCTACCAGCAGTCTTCACCACGCCCGGGATCTCTTCCTTCACCGAGTTCCTCCGAGTTGCCGCGCCTGATCTGCTGCCGGGCCAGCGCACCTTGCCGGCTGGCCCCACAGACCACCTCACCGCGCACGCCACCACCATCGTCGCGGTGATCTGCGAGGGCGGCGTGGTGCTCGCCGGCGACCGGCGCGGGACCATGGGCAACCTGATCGCGTCCCGGGACATGGAGAAGGTCTACGCCGCGGGCCCGTACTCGGCGGTGGGCTTCGCCGGAGCCGCGGGGATCGGGGTGGAGCTGATCCGGCTGTTCCAGGTGGAGCTGGAGCATTACGAGAAGATCGAAGGCGTCACGCTGTCGCTGCACGGCACCGCCAACCGGCTCTCCGCGATGATCCGCGGCAACCTGGGCGCCGCCATGCAAGGGCTGGCCGTGGTGCCGTTGTTCGCCGGTTTCGACACCGACTCCGAGGACCCCGCGACTGCCGGCCGGATCTTCAGCTTTGATGTGACCGGCGGTTGTTACGAGGAGAGCGACTTTCACGCGATCGGCTCCGGCTCGCTGTTCGCCAAGTCGGCGATGAAGAAGCGCTTCCGGTCCGGGATGACTGTTGACGAAACGGTGCGCTTGTCCGTGGAGGCCCTGTACGACGCCGCCGAGGACGACACCGCCACCGGTGGGCCCGACCTCACTCGCAAGATCTACCCGGTGGTGATGACGGTGACGGCAGAGGGCGTGGATCGACTCGCCGAGTCCCAGATCGCCGAGGTGAGCCAAGCAGTGATCAACGACCGGATGCAGAACCCCGGCGGCTGAGTTCGTCAATTCGCATCACCCGCCTAGTACCCAGTAGCTGAAGGAGAGCGCCAGCCGTGGCAATGCCGTTCTACGCCTCGCCTGAGCAGCTGATGCGCGACAAGTCGGAGTACGCCCGCAAGGGCATCGCCCGAGGTCGCAGCGTCGTCGTGCTCACGTACACCGATGGCGTGCTGTTCGTGGCGGAGAACACCTCGACCGCGTTGCACAAGATCAGTGAGATCTACGACCGGATCGGCTTCGCCGCGGTCGGCCGCTACAACGAGTTCGAGAACCTCCGGATGGCCGGAGTGCGGCTGGCTGACATCCGCGGCTACAGCTACGACCGGCGGGACGTGAACGGTCGGTGGCTTGCCAACACGTACGCGCAGACGCTGGGCGCCATCTTCACCGAGCAGCACAAGCCGTTCGAAGTGGAGATCTGCATCGCGCAGCTGGGGGAGAGCCCCGAGAAGGACGAGCTGTACCGGATCACGTACGACGGCTCGGTGGGCGACGAGCCCGGGTTCGTCGCGATGGGTGGTCAGGTGGACGCGATCTCCAGCGCGCTGCGGGAGCGCCACCAGGAGCAGGCGACGCTGGCTGACTCACTGCACCTGGCGGTCGAGGCGCTCGGCGAGGTCGGCGGTGAGGGCGGCAAGCAGCGGGAAATTCCCGCCAACCGGCTCGAGGTCGCGGTGCTCGACAGGCGCCGGCCGGGCCGGGCCTTCCGCAGGATCAGCGGCGCCGCGTTGGCGTCCCTGCTGGAGCGCGCCACGCAGACGCCGTCGAAGCCGCCCGCCGAGCAGGAGCCACCCGGTGACGGGGGCGCCGCGGCGCCTGACACCGTGTCCGACAGCGAGTCTGACGATGTGGTCGATGACGTGATCGACGAGATCGCTGGCAAAGACGAAGCCGCGGAGCGGGAGGGCAAGGGACGCGGCGCGGGTTCGTCTCCCGGGGGTCGAGCCCCGCGCAAGTCGGCGCCCAAGAAGTCGGCGCCCAAGTCGAAACCGTCCGAGACGCCGAAGCCTGATCAGTCGGACGACGCCTAAGCGGCGTCGTCACAAGTCCCGATCGCGGACGCTGCTGTGGTGCGGGCGCGCTGAGCTGATCGGCGCTGCCAGCGCGGGCATCCCCGCTGGCCACCAGAGCCGCATTCGGCGCGCGAGTTGTGTGGCGAGCACCACGGCGGCGGTGGCGGCGCCAGCCAGGAACGCCAGCTCAACCCGGAGCAGAATTCCGGCGGGGACGCAAGTGACTGCCAACAGCGCGGCGAATCCGGCAGCCCAGCCAACTGCCTGCTCTCGGTGGCCCGACAACGCCAGCCCGGCCTGTCCGATCACCGTGGCGACCATGTACACGGCGGTTGCCACAGCGAGCCACGCGAAGTCAGCGTGGCTCAGAGCCGTGCCCCCGTCGAACAACAGGCGGGAAAGCGCTGGGCCGAAAATCGCCGACAGCGCCGCGCCCGCGACGCCCAGCCCCGCCACGGCGCCCACGGTGCGGGTGAGTCGCTGCTGAAACCCGGCCCGGTCCCCGGCTGCCGCGGCCGCGGACAGCGCCGGCAGCAGGGAGGCCTGCACCGAGGCGAACAAGAACAGGGGCACCCTGGCGATCAGCACCGCCGAAAGCAGAGCGCCGACGATCGCGGCCTCGCTCGGGGAGGCCAGCAGCCGGGCGCTCACCACGCTCGCGTTGACCAGAGCCAGCCAGAGCAGGTTGGACACCACCAGCAGTCCCATGCCCCCCGCGATCTCTGCGTACGCCACAGGCGGGCCGGGCGGCAGCCGGAGCGTACGCCGATTGACGGTGAACGCCACCGCCAGCAGTGTCGCCGCCGCCAGCACCAGACCGTACCCGGCGGCCGAGGCCACACCATTGACCAGCAGCGCGGCGGCCGAGGCGCACCGCAACGTTCCTTCGAGAGCGAGCTGAGCCCCGTACCGGGAAAACTCCGTATGCCCTGACAGCAGCCCCCGGGACACGTGGGCGACACCGAGGGCCGCCACGTTGACGCCGAGCACGTCGACCATGTGGGAGCGACCGTCGAAGAGCAGCTGCGCCAACGGGTCGCGTGCCAGCGCCAGCAACCCGACCAACGCCAGCGTCATCGCGGCGGCTATCCCGGCGATCCGGCGCTGCAGCGCGCCGGTTCCCACGCCTTGTGCCCTGCGGTGGGCCATCAGCCGGCTCAGCTCCTGCTCCAACGGAAAGAACAACCCAGGCCCGATGGAGAAGACCAGCATCCACAGCACCGCGAGGTCGGCGTGCCCGTGGGCGTCCAAGGCGCGGCCAGCGATGGCGAGATAGCCGTACGCGGCGAGGCCCAACACCCCTAGCCCGGCGGCGACGGGCAGGGCGCCGTCCGGCAGCACCCCCAGGGCGCGGCGAAGCGCGCTGGCGGGCGGGTTCATCCGGTGTGCGCTTGGGAGCGCTGATCCGTGGGGACAGACCAGGCGAGCTGCTCGGAGGCGGCCCCGGTTGCCTCCGACATGGCGGTGACTGGCTCAGCTCGGGCGAGCGCCGCAGCAGCCGACCCCGACGGGGTGTCCGGCTCGGTCGGCAGCAGCGCAGACGGGGGATCGGCCAGCACACCGCGACGCCGATTGAGCAGCTCGGCGTCCCGTAACGCCGCGGACCGGGCCAGCGCGGTGAAGCGCTCGCTGAGATCCCGTAGCCGCAGGTAG
>JBOGDL010000168.1:0-5482 GCA_050701815.1 Micromonosporaceae bacterium
CCACCGCGTTGACGCGGATCCGCTGCGGCCCCACCTCCCGGGCGAGCCGACGAGTCAGGCCGAGCACGCCGGCTTTCGCCGCGGCGTACGGGACCCCGGTGACCGGGGACGCGGAGCGGCCGCCGATGGAGGAGACGTTCACGATGACGCCTCCCCCAGCCTCGGCCATGTGCGGCGTCACGGCCTGGCAGCAGAAAAAGGCGCCCTTGAGGTTGACGCCCAGCACGAGGTCCACATCATCCGGGGTGATGTCGCCGAGATCCCGCGGGGTGCCCAGGCTGCCACCCGCGCAGTTGACCAGCAGGTGCGGCCCGCCAGCACGCCCCCGCACCGTCGCCATCAGCTCCGACACAGCCGCGGGATCGGTGACGTCAACGGCGAAACCGTGGGCACGGCCGCTGTCCAGCCCCACCACAGCCTGGTCCACCGCAGTCTGGTTGATGTCGACCACCGCCACACTGGCGCCCTGCTCCAGCAACGCCTCGCAGGTCGCCCGCCCCAGCCCGCCGGCCCCGCCGGTGACGACCGCGACCCGGCCCGCGAACCGGCCGGCCGCCTCGGCGCTCACGCCCGCCTCACCGGAACTGGCCGAAATCAGGGGTGCGCTTCTCGTTGAACGCCAGATAGCCCTCACGCGCCTCATCGGTGCCGGTGAACAGCTCAAGCCCGTCGTACGCCAGGTGCGCCAGCCCGACCATGTGATCGCTGTCGGCGTTGAACGAGTGCTTCAGGAACTTCAGCGCGGTCGGTGAGAGCGCCGAGATCCGCCGGCCCCACGCCAGCGCGGTCGGCAGCAGCTCGTCCGGGTCCACCACCTGGTTCACCAGCCCCCACCGCTCAGCGGTCTCGGCGTCGTACTGGTCGAGCAGGAACCAGATCTGGCGGGCCCGCTTCTCCCCCACCACCCGGGCCAGGTACGCGGTGCCGAACCCGGCGTCGAAGCTGCCCACCCGGGGGCCGCTCTGCCCGAACTTCGCGGTGCGGGAGGCGACAGTGAGGTCGCACAGCACATGCAGCACATGGCCGCCGCCGATGGCGAACCCGTTCACCGCGGCGATCACCGGCTTCGGCACATGCCGGATCAGGCGATGCAGCCGCTCGATCTCGAACAGGCCGCTTTCGGTCTCGCCGTAGTCGCCGGTCTCGGCGCGTTGCTTCTGGTCACCGCCGGTGCAGAACGCCTTCTCTCCGGCGCCGGTGAGCACGATCGCGCCCACCTGGCTGTCCGCCCAAGCGGCCCGGAACCCGGCGATCAGCTCGTCGACCGTACGGCCGCGAAACGCGTTGTACCGCTGTGGACGGTCGATGGTCAGCACCGCGACAGAATCCTGAACCTCGTACCTGACGTCGGTGAACTCTTCTGGCTTCATGCTCGCTCCCACCTCACAGATAATCCGGGTTCGCATGCCCCGCCCCGGCTCCGGGGCCCCTTGGGGCTGATGCTCGGGCGCCGCCACGCCCGGCGCGGGACCCGCGCCGGCAGGCCGGGAAGACCTGCTGTCAGTCCTCGGCGTTGAGCTGCTCCCGCAGCAGCTTCTTCGCGATCTTGCCGGTGGAGTTCACCGGGAACGAGTCCACGCGTCGCAGCTGTTTCGGCTTCTTGTACGAGGCCAGCTCCGCCCGGCAACGAGCGGCGACCTCGTCATCGGTGACGGCGGCGCCGGCTCGCACCGAATACAGCGCTGTCACCCGCTGCCCCCAGTCCGGGTCGTCGACGCCCACCACAGCCACTTCCGACACCCCCGGCACCGAAGCGATCACGTCCTCCACCTCACGCGGGTAAATGTTGTAGCCGCCGGAAATGATCATGTCTCCCTTGCGGTCGACCAGGTACAGCCGTTCCGCGTCGTCGAGCCGGCCCAGGTCTCCGGTGCGCAGCCAGCCGTCCCGCACCGTCTTCGACAGATCCTCGCGGCCTGCCGCGTTCCAGTAACCGCGCATCACGTGATCCCCGCGGGTGATCACCTCACCCACCTCGCCGATCGGGACCTGCTCGCCCGCCTCGTCGACAATGCGCACCTCGACACCCAGGCACGGCTGCCCGGCGGAGGTGAGCAGGGTCGGATCGTGCTCGACGCCGCGCGCGTGGTCCTCCGCCGACAGTGCGGTCACCGGCGGGATCGCCTCGACCAGCCCGTAGTACTGGACCATGTTCGGGGTGATGCGATCGAGGGCCTGCCGGATCTGCTCCGGTGGCATCGGCGCCCCCGCGTAGCCGAGCAGACGCAGGTTGGCGGTGCGTTCCGGGGTGCACTCCGGCAGCGCCAACAACCGGGACACCATCGTGGGGACCAGCGCGGTGGCGGTCCCGCCGCGGTGCTCGATCGCGTCCAGCAAAGCTTCGGGATCCCACTGCGGGAGGATCAGCTGGCGCGCCCCGTACGCGAAAAAGGGCAGCGTGAACAGCCCGCTGGTGTGGGTGATCGGCCCGGCGTGGATCCAGGTGTCGGCGCCGCCGGGGAGGCCGCCCAGCACGTCGCTAACCATGTGGTTCAGGCTGGCGAACCGGTTCCGGTGGGTGCGCTGGGCGCCCTTGGGCCGCCCGGTGGTGCCCGAGGAGTAGTTCAGCGAGACCAGCGAATCCGGGTCGATGGACAGTTCCGGGGGGGTGTCGGGCTGGGCGGCGAGCAGTTTCTCGTACGGGATGCCGCCGGCGTCCTCGTCGCCGATCACGATCACGTGGTCGACCACGTCACGTAACTCTGAGATCTGATCGGCGAACTTCGCGTCATAGATCAGCGCCGCGGCCCCGCAGTCCCGGGCGATATGGGTCCAGTCGTTCGGGTGCAGCCGGTAGTTCAGCGCGACCCGGCACAGCCCCGCGGTGGAGATCCCGAGGTCGGTTTCCACGAAGCTGACCGAGTTGGTCTGCAGGTCAAGCACCCGGTCGCCGGGACTGAGCCCGAGCGAGAGCAGGCCACGGGCGAGCTGCGCCACCCGAGCGCCGGTCTGCGCGTACGTGCGCGCCCCTTCGGGTCCTTCCAGAGCTATCCGGTCCGAATACCGGACAGCGGCACGAGCGACGAGACGACCGACGAGCATGAAGCCTCCCCTAGGTGTGGCTTCGATTCTCGCCTCTCAGTCCGGATCTGGGTTATCGGGAGCCCTGGTCATCGGCGGGGACCAGCCGGAACAGCGGCGACGAGGCCCCGAACTCCGGCGCCAGCACGTGCCCGCGCGCCCCGCCACCACGCCGACCGAGCCGCTTGCCCACCAGCACGCCGAGCACGCACCCCACGGCAGCCGTGGCGATCGGGGCAGCCGCTTTGCGAAGCATCGGCAGCAGCAGCGTCGCCCCGACGTCGAGTTGATTCGGCTCCCCGTCGCTCCCGGCGCCCAATGGCCGCATCCCGAGCCCCGCCAGCCCTCCGGGTGGGGCGCCGTTCACCGGTGCCAACCCGGTCTTCGCTGGGCCGGCCTTGGCGGGGGCTGCCGCGTCGCCGGTTTCGATCAACTGCTCGAGTCGGCGCACGAACTCGTTGACCATGGCGCCGCTCACCTCGGCCATCAGGCTGCGCCCGAACTGCGCCGCCCGGCCGCTGATCGCCAGCTCGGTCCGCACATCGACGCGGGTCCCGCTGCCGTCAGGGGTGAGCAGCGCGGTGATGTCGGCGCTCGCCGAGCCGCTGCCCTTCTCCTCGCGGCCCCGGGCGGCGATCACCGCCCGGTAGGCCACCTCGTCCAACTCCAGGAAAGAAGCCGTCCCCTGGTACGTGGCGCTGATCGGGCCGATCTTGGCCGACAGGCCGCCCCGGTAGCCCCCGTCCACGACCTCGTCCAGGCGGGCGCCGGGCAGGCACCGGGCGACCTTGGGCAGGTCGGTGAGCAGCTCCCAGGTCTCGCGCACCGGGAGGGCCACCCGGAAATCGTTCTTGAGCTGGATCATCGTGCGGCAACTCCTTCAGATGTGCTCGCGGCAGCCGTCTCCGATCGCCAGTAGGCAGGACTGCTCAACTCGCGAGCCGTCATCTCCGCGACGATCGGGCCATCCGCCTCCGACTCGGCCTTGACCCGCTGCCAATCCGGGTCTGCCTTGAAGGCGGCCCATCGTTGGTCCAGCGCCTGCCGGTCAGGGAAGCGCAGCAGGTAGACGACCCGCTCCGGGTCCGCCTCGTCTGTCCAGAATCCCACCACCTCGAGCCTGTGCCGCTCGAATAGAGCGAGTGTGTGGTCCCGGAACCTGGCGTGCAGCCGCGCGCCCTGGCCCGGCATGGCCACGTACTCCCGAAGCTCATAGATCATCTGCAATCCCCTCCTCAGGCGGCGGCAGCCGCCGCGTGCGCGTTGCGATGGGCGGCCGCGACCGCGCGTTTCACCAGCACGCCGGCCACGTCCTTGCGGTAGCCCGCTGTCGCGTGCAGGTCGCCGTTGGGATCGATGGCGTCCCGTACGGCGTCGGCGGCCTGTGCCAGCACCGCGTCGTCGAGGCGGGCGCCGGCCAACACCCGCTCCGCCTCGGCGGCCCGGTACGGGGTCGCGGCGACTCCCGCCAGGCACACCCGGGCCTCGCGCACCACCCCCGCCGCGCCGGGCTCCAGACTGACCTGGGCCCCGGCGCAGACCAGGGCGAAGTCGCCCCGACGCCGGCCCACCTCTTCGACCGCCGCGCCGCTGCGCTCCGGCGCGCCGGAAAACACCACTTCGGTCAGCACCTCATCCGGCGCCAGCGCCGTCATCAGGTTGCCCAGGAAGAAGTCAGCCGCCGCGATCTCGCGTCGCCCGCTCGGGCCGACGGCGGTGAACCTGGCGTCTGACGCGACCGCGACCGCCGGAAGCTCCGCAGCCGGGTCGGCGTGCGCCAGGCTGCCCCCGACCGTGCCCCGGGCGCGGATCGCCTGATGGGCGATGTGCGGGAAGGCCGCGGCCAGCAGCGGGGCGGACCCGGCGACCGCTGCCGATCGCTCGGCCTGCGCCTGACGCACCATGGCGCCCACCGCCAGCCCGCTGCGGGTACGCACCAGCCGGGTCAACGACGCGATCCGGCTCAGATCCACCAGGTGCTCTGGTCTCGCCAACCGGAAGTTCAGCAGCGGCACCAGACTCTGCCCGCCCGCGAGCACCTTCGCCTCGTCGCGATGCTCAGCTAGGATCGCCACCGCCTCGTCGAGAGTGTCGGGGCGGTGCAGCGTGAAGTCGACCGGCTTCACGAGGAGCCCTCCCCCAGGAAGAGCCGCCACGCGTTGCCGGCCTCCACCAGCCCGCGGTCGTCGTCGGACAGGCCCGCGTCAGCGAGGATGTCGCGCGGTGTCAGATCGCCGATCGGGAACGGGTAGTCCGAACCGAGCAACACCCGGGAGGCGCCGACCTTCCCGAGCAGGAAACGCAACGCGTCCGGGTCGAACACCACGCTGTCGAAGTAGAGCTTCGCGAACGACTCCAGCGGGTCGTACGTGGTGTCCGGGTGCAGCACGTGGTTGCGCACCAGCCGACCCAGCACGTACGGCAGCGCGGCGCCCGCGTGAGCCACCACGATCCGGGCCCG
>JBOGDL010000169.1:0-6916 GCA_050701815.1 Micromonosporaceae bacterium
GCCAGCAGTACTACGCCACCCCCAAAGTGCGGGCCAACCAGATGCTGCCCGGGGACCTTGTCTTCTTCGGCCCCAGGCAGACCGACCCCGAGTCGATCCATCACGTGGGCATCTACATCGGCAAAGGCCAGATCGTGCACGCCCCGACCGCGGGCGACGTGGTGAAGATCTCTCCGATCTGGTGGTGGGAGTTCTTCGGCGCCACCCGCGTGGTGCCGGCGGTGAAGGGGCCAGACAAACCGAATCCGCCGAAGCCAGACCCGACCAAGCCGGGTCCCGACCCCACGCAGCCAGGGCCCGACCCCAGGCCGGACCCGACCTGGTCGACGTCGCCCAAGCCGCCGACGTCGCCCAAGCCGCCGTCGCCGTCGCCGTCGCCTCAACCGAGCTCGGGTAACACCGGCTCGCCGCGTCCCAGCGACAGCAGCACGGCGGCAAAGCCTGACCCATCGGATTCGCCGACGCCAAACCCGAGCAACTCCACGGGAGCGTCCTCGGGTGCCGATGGAGCGAGTCCGTCACCGTCCCCGTCATCCCCTGCCGGCCGGTCCAAGGCCGCCTCGGGTGGCTCAGACGCATTGTGTCCGACGCCTTCAGGCAGCGCATCGCCGAGCGAGCCGCCGGCGTCGCCATCGAACGCCAGCCCAGCACCGTCGGCGTCGGCGTCGGCGAGCCCAGAGCCGAAGCTCCCATCGGAGCCCTGCTCGGGTGATTCTGAACCAGCGGAGGCGGAGGCAGCCAGCACCCCGGTCGACACCTCCGGAAGCGACCAGATGTACGACTGGGTCTCACTCGCCTCCACCAAGCAGGTGGCAGTGCTGAGCCGGCGCCGGCAGACCCGGGCCGGAAGCGCGGGCAATCCGCGCCGCAAGGGCTAGTGGCGCGGCAGGTGGTGGTCAAGCGACCATTGGCCTGGTGGTTGGCACGAGGGTGTCTCCCGGTTCGGAAACGCCGCCCCGGTGCGCCAGGCGAAGCCGCTTGGCCACTGAGTCGGAAAACCGACCCACGATGTGATGGCACACACCCATGGAAACCGCGAACTGCTCGCAGCCAGTGACCATTCGCCACACCTCACACACTCAGTGCGGCAAGAGGCCGGGATCGCGAACAGATACCAACAGAGTCAATACGCTCCGCTGATCCAGACGCTGCAGGATCACCAGCAGGGCCAACGAAACGGCACATCAGGTAACCTCCCCACCCGCGCTCGAATGTGGCACGGTGTGAAGAGGGCTTGGGGCAGGGCGACCTTGGATAGCGGTCGCGAGCTTGATCAATGCTGACCGATATTGATCGCCCACGCACGCCAGCAAAGGCAAGGCTGAAACCGGAGGGCTGACGAATGAGGCGAAGCTGCGCCGCGTGCGGTGAGCCAGCGCCTATCGGAGGCGCGACTTGCGTCCGTTGCGGCACGCCCTTTGAGGCGCCGGAACCTCCAGACAAACCGGAGCCAACGTACGGCTCAGAGGGCGCGATCGGAGGTGAGCGCCCCTCCGCGTACCCGGGTGATGCCCCGGATGTGGGACCGCCAAGCTGGCCCCCGATGCCCTCAGTAGACGCCGCCCCGGGCGTCGGTTTCCCACCCCCGTCCGGTGTGCCGTCGCCAGCAGAGGCCTCCGTTCCTCCGCCCCCACCGTGGGACGCCCCACCACCCTCGCCGTGGGACGCCCCACCGCCACCACCCGCCGACGCGGCGCCAGAGAACCCACCCAGCGCGGCGCCGTGGGAAAACGCAGCACCCAGCCCCGCGCCCTGGGATGCCCCGCCCCCTCCACCAGCTGACGTGGCGCCAGAGAACCCACCCGCCGCGGCGCCGTGGGAGACCCCGGCACCCGCGCCGGCGCCGTGGGAACCCTCGGCTGACCCCGCTGCAGCCGGTCAACCGCCCGCCGCTGATCTGTCGGCGCCCACCAGCGCCCCACCGTCTGAGGACGACCTCCCCCCGATCGGCGCCCAGATCCCGGATGCGCCGCCAGAGGAACTTCCGGAGGCGTACACACCGCCGCCTGAGCCGCCAGACGGCGCTGCCCTCTGGCCGGGCATGGAGCCGCCCGCCGCGCCAGCGGATCAGCTTGGTGGCGGAGAGCAGTGGGACCGCCAGCCTGATCTCGACGACCAGGTCACCGCAGGCGAGCCGCTGAGCGCGCCAGACCACGGTGCCCTGCTCGACCGGCCGAGCGGTGAGTTGACGCCGGGGAGCAGCCCCGTCGCGACCCCTGCCGCCGATGTCACGCCCGAGGCGATCCCTGAGCCGCCCATCCCCGAGGCCGCCTCGCCTCCTGCCAGAGCGGGATTCACCCTGCCCGACCAGACCCCCCACCCGTACGGTGGGGCGTACCCGGTCGCCGCGGCCGGAGCAGCCCCATCTGAGCCGTCAGCCCCGCCGGCTGCCTCTGAGCCTCCAGAGGCGCATTGGGCTCAGCCGCCGTCCGTCCCATCTCAGCGCCCCTCTCCGGCTGCCCCGGGCGCGACCGATGCCATCGCTGAGGGCCAGGGTTCGCCTTGGGACGCGTTCGCCGCCGCTTGGAACAAGCCCGCTGCCTCCGGCGCTGCTGACCACGGGCCAGAATCGACGGAACCACCAGCGCACGAGCCATTGCGCGAGTCGGCACTTTCCGAAGCCAGGGCCGCCACTGAATTGCCGCCCTGGCAGGCGTTCAGCCCCTCGTCGTCGTCCACTGAGAACCCGCCTGGTCAACCGGACGCCGCTGGCGCCGCCGGGCCGGGCGCTGCCGGGCCGGGTCCCAATGGACCAGCCTTGGGCGCACAGGGCTTCGGCGGACCGGGTCCCAATGGACCGGTTGCAGCTGCCGGACCAAGCGTGGCTGGGCCCAGCGGAATCTTGGCCGAGTCCGGCGCGGCGTACCCGCCCCAGGAGAGCCCAGCTGTGCCTGAGGGTCCGGGGAACGTCGCAGGGCACCTGGGGGGCCAACCCTCGGTGGCTTCGCAGCCATTCGAGGCGCCGCTGCCAGCGGCGCGCGGCGTCGCGTCGGTGCAGCCTTCGCAGCGAGCGACCGCAGCCGACATCGCGCAGACCCATGTGGGCTCGCCCCGCTCAAACACGTACCGGGCGCAGAACGTCAACGGGGGTCCGCCGGCTGAGCAGGCCGAGCACCCTTCACCACCGGAGCCGCATCCGCCTGGCCCGCCAACCCCCGACCCGTGGCGGCCGCCGATCCCGGAGCCGCCTCCACCCGGCCCGACGCCGCCCACACCCTGGCCACCCGGCCCGGGCCCGGAGCCGCCCTCTCCAGGGCCGACACCTCCGACGCCACCACCAGCCACCGCCGGCGCGGGGATGCCTGGCGAACCGGCCCATCCCGGTCAGCCGGGCCCGCCTGGGCAACAGCCGCCGTACCCCCCTGGACAGCCAGGACAGCCCCAGTGGCAAGGTCAGCAACCAGCCGCACAGAACCCCGGCTGGGGCTCGTCAGGTTGGGGTCCGCCGAGTGGCCAACACCCGGCGCCGCCTGAGGGAGGGCCGCACGGGTCCCCCTACCCGCCGGATCAGCCCCACCCGCCTCATCAACCGGGCCAAGGCTGGTCAGCGACGGGACAGCAACCGCAGTGGGGCAACCCGCAACAGGGCTGGCCGCAGCCGGGTTCGGCGCCGGATCACGCCGCGCCAGGGCAGTCACACCCCGGATATCCGCCGCAGGGCTACCCACCGCCACCCGGGCAACAGCCCCCTCACTATGGGGCGCCGACTTCAGGCGTGCCCGCCGCTGCCGGACCGGTGTCAGGTGGCCCGGCGCCCGGGATGTGGCCGCCGCAGCAGCATCCCGGAGGCCCTCCGCCACCACCGAACGCGCCCCAACCACCGCACCCGTACCAGGGGCAGCACGACGAACCAGCGCCCCAGGGCACGGTGTACGGCGGGAACACGTACGGTCAGCCGCGAGATCACGACCAGCGGCAGGGCTAGGCCGTGGCTGAGCTGGCTTGGAAAACCCTGATCGGGGTCAGCCTGGCGCCCTAGGGTCACCAGCATGGAGCGCTTCTCTCGGGACGTTCTGTGGCGCCGTGTCACCAGCGACGGCATCGAGCATGTGCTGCTGGACGACGCTGAGGGGCTGCGCGCTCGCGGCACCATGACCGCGGCTGAGCCTCAGCCGTACACCTGCCGGTACAGCCTGGCCACAAACCAGCAGTGGGTGGTCACCACGCTGGAAGTGGAGACAGAAGGGGCGGGGTGGCGGCGGCGGGTCCGGTTGGAGCGCGACTCCAGCGGCTGGCGCATCACCGCCAACGAGCACGGGGACCTGGAGCCCAGCTTGCCGGGGATCGAGGCCCCGGAGGTCCTGAACGCGGCGGTCGACCCTGATCTGGGCTTCTCGCCGCTCTTCAACACCCTGCCGGTGCGCCGCCTCGACCTGATGGGCCAGCCAACGGGCACATCCGAGACCCTGATGATGGCCTTCATCATCGTGCCCAGCCTGGTGGTGACGCCCAGCGAGCAGACGTACACCGTCATGGGCGACGGCCGGATCGGGTACACCAGCGGGACGTTCACCGCCGAGCTGCAATTCGACCCCGACGGGTACGTGCGGCACTACCCCGGCCTGGCAACCCGGATCGTGTGACGCCCGCTCAAGCCTTGAGACCAGGGAAGTGTCAGCTAGGCCCAGGCCCACTCGCCGGTGGCGAGGAAAGTCCGCACCGCCTCAGTCCACGGGCGAAGCTCAAGGCCCTGTTCAGCGACCCAGGTGTCGTCAAAGTACGTGTGGGCGTACCGCTCGCCCGAGTCGCAGAGCAGGGTGACCACGCTGCCCTTCGCGCACGCTGCCCGCATCTGCGCGATCGCGTCGAACGCCCCCCACAAGTTCGTCCCGGTGGAGCCGCCCACCCGCCGCCCGAGCAGGGTGGACGCGACCCGCATCGCGGCCAGTGACGCCGCATCGGGCACCCGCAGCATACGGTCGACAACCGAGGGGACGAAGGACGGCTCCACCCGAGGTCGTCCGATGCCTTCGATCCGGGACCCGCGATCGGTGGTGTGGCTGGGATCTTCGCTGACCCAGCCGTCGTAGAACGCGGAGTTCTCCGGGTCCACCACGCAGACCTTGGTGGCGCGGCAGGTGAAGCGGACGTACCGGCCGATGGTGGCGCTGGTGCCGCCCGTGCCGGCGCCCACCACCACCCAGGTCGGGGTGGGGTAACGCTCCAACGCCATCTGCTCGAAGATCGACTCAGCGATGTTGTTGTTGCCCCGCCAGTCGGTGGCGCGCTCCGCGTACGTGAACTGGTCCATGAAATGGCCACCGATGTCATCGGCGAGCCAACGCGCCTCCACGTACACCTTGGCGGCGTCCTGCACCAGATGGCATTTGCCGCCCTGGAACTCGATCAGCTCGATCTTCTCCGGGCTGGTGCTGGCCGGCATCACCGCGACAAACGGAAGCCCCAGCATCCGGGCGAAGTACGCCTCGCTGACCGCGGTGGAGCCGCTGGACGCCTCGACCACAGGCGTTCCTTCACCGATCCACCCGTTGCACAACGCGTACAGGAAAAGCGAACGCGCCAGGCGATGTTTGAGCGAGCCGGTGGGGTGCACGGACTCGTCCTTGAGGTAGAGGTCGATCCCCCACTCGTCCGGCAGCGGGAACGGCAGTAAATGGGTGTCCGCGCTGCGGTTGGCGTCGGCCTCCACCCTGCGAATCGCATCGGTGAGCCAAGCCCGCTCCCGCTCGGACGACCGGTCCAGTTGCTCCATGCCGAGAAGCTACCGCGTGGACCCCGGGCCTGCCTGCGGCGCATCCCCACGCTGCTGGGGCGCGCCCCCTGGAAGCACTGGGGGGTAGCCAGTGTTGCGGGCTGGCGCCACTCTGACCACGGACTGACGTGACTCCGGCGACGGCGTCACCAACGGTGGGGAGACAAATGCGAGGGAAGCAGAAGACGATCGTGTTGCTGGCGGCCGCCACGCTCACCGCGGCGGTCGGATTCGTGACGCAGCATGCATCCGCCGCGGAGCCCGAATCGACCGCCGCCAGGATTCCGCTGCGAGTCATGAACTGGAACATCCACGGAGGTGTGGGCCGGGACGGGGTCTACGACTTCAGCCGGATCGCGGACGAGATCAGGCGGCAGAACCCCGACATCGTCACCTTGCAGGAGGTCCACCACGAGGAGGGCCAGACGCCGCAGTGGGAACTGCTGGAGAACGAGTTCCCGGGGTACGAGTCGCACTTCGCTCGCGGGGATGACATCACGCCTGGCAGCGGATCAGCTGGCAACCTGATCTTCTCCCGCTACCCGATCTTGGAGCGACTCACCCACAAGCTGCCCAATGACGACTCCGGCGCGGTGGACCGGAGTCTGGGAGGGGCCCGGGTCCAGATTGAGGGGACGGACGTGCGCGTCTACACCACTCACCTGTCGTCCGGGGCCGGCGCAGCTGCGGTGGCGCGTCGGCGCGCCCAAGCCCAAGATGCGATCAACACCATGCCGGCGTCCCTGATGACCAGCCCGATGGTGTTCACCGGTGACCTGAACGTCCGGCCGGACGATGAGATCCGGTTCTGGTTCGCCAACGCTCGGTGGGTCGACGCGTGGACCCAGCTGCACCCCAATATCGGGTCCGACGTGGTGACTTACCCCGGCGGTGATGACGACGCCAGGATCGATTACGCGTACGGGACGCCGGTGCTTGACGTGATGTCCGCTCACCGGGTGGTGACCACCGCGTCTGACCACTATCCCGTGGTGACCGACTTCGAAATCCCGATCACCAGGGTGTCCAAGGCCGGCGTGGTGCTGGCGGGCGCGGACCAGCGGGCTGGTTGGGCCCACGCCGGGAGGTATCCCAATGGCGCCGCAACGTTGTGGGTCTGCGACAACAACGCGGACGGCTGGGGAGTCCGAGGCTACGTCCACGACAAGGCCAGCGGCCGGCTCGTCGCCACTATTGCCGACG
>JBOGDL010000170.1:0-23241 GCA_050701815.1 Micromonosporaceae bacterium
TGAGCCCGGTCCCGATCAGATGGCCGCAGCCGTACGTGACCCCCGCCGCGACGGCTGCCAGGCCGAGCTGGCGCAGCCCTCCGTACCAGGTGGGTACGGCGGTCATCTGGGCCACCGCGGCGCCGGCGAGGAAGAGCGCGGCGGCGGTGAAGAGCAGGGTGGCGGCGAGTGAGCCGAGGCCGAGCAGGAACGGCAGTACCGGGACCAGGGCACCAACCGAGAACGCGGCGAACGAGGACCCGCCGGCGAGCCACGGGGAGGGCAGGTCGTCTGGGTCGATCCCCATCTCCTCGCGTACGTGGACCCGCCAGGCCTGGTCGGGGTTGCGGGAAAGCTGTGTGGCGACCTGCTCGGCGAGATCGGGGTCGAGTCCCCGTAGCCGGTAGATCGCGGCGAGTTCTTCCTGCTCCTCCTCGGGGTGGGTGGCGAGTTCGTGACGTTCCCGGGCGATCTCGGCCCGGGTCAGGTCGGACTGCGAGGCGACCGAGGTGTACTCACCGGTCGCCATCGAGCAGGCCCCGGCGACCAAGCCGGCGATGCCGGTCAGCACGATCATCTTCGTGGAACCGCCGCCCCCGGCGACGCCAGCGATCAGGGCGCCGTTGGAGACCAGGCCGTCCATCACGCCGAACACGGCCGGGCGGAGCCAGCCGCCGGTCACGTCGCGGTGGTGCTGGTGGTACTCGGCGGTAATTGTCATCATCGCGTCTCCCACTGGGGTCGGTGCGCTGCGGGGAGCCCGCGATGGTGGCGCCTACCAGGTGGCGCCTTCCTCGTCGCGGCTGACCCTGGCGTACACATCTGCCTCGAACTGTTCGAGCAGTTGCTCGCACTCGGTGATCTTGGCGACCGCCTCGTCCTTACCGGGCGCCCCGAGGAAGTCGCGCTCCTCGACCCGGGCCAGCCACCGGCGCAGCTTCTCCAGGTCCTGGCGGATTTCCTCGGTCTCCTCGAACGTGTAGTTCTCCCGGAACCGCTCGAACTCGATCTCTTTGAAGAATTTGGTTTCGCACTCCTCGATGATCTCCGCGTACTCCTTGGCGGAGTTGCCCCGGAAGCCCTCCTCGATCTGCCGCTGTTCGTCGTCGCCGACGTCGCCGAGCGGGAAGAACAGGCTGGAGCCCTCCAGTTCGGACACCTTGGCGCGGACCCGGTCGAGGGCCTCGCGGATCTCCGGCCGGTCCGGGAATACGCAGACCGCCTGCTGCACGTACAGCGCGCCGAGCCGTTTCAGCTCCCGCCAGACCGCGACGCGGGCTCGCGAGGACGTGGACGGCACTCGGTAGATGAGCAGCAGCCAGGTACGTGGTGTGGTCATAACCTCCCAGGCTAGTGGTCCGTTGACACGACTATCACATCGTGCTTAGCGTTGCAGTGCAACATATGCTACATAATAACTGCTGTGACATCCACGGCCGTACCAACCGAGAGGAGTTGCGGTGGGAGCCGCGACCTGGGGGCTGCTGACAGCCACCTTTCTCGCCTCGTTCGTCGAGTTCGTCGAGGCGTTGACGATCGTGCTGGCCATGGGGTTCACCCGGGGTTGGCGTTCCGCTCTGGCCGGTGTCGCCGCCGCGCTCGCCGCGCTCGCCATCTTCACCGCGGCCGCCGGCTACGCGCTGAGCACCTGGCTGCCCGAGGCGGTGCTGCAACTCGTCGTCGGCACACTGCTGCTGATCTTCGGGCTGCAGTGGCTGCGCAAGGCCACGCTGCGCTCCGGTGGCCTGAAGGCGATGCACGACGAGACCGAGGAGTACGCCAGCCAGACCGCCGCCGCCCGCGCAGCCGGTCAGACCCACGGTGCGGGTGGTATCGACCTGTTCGGGTTCGTGGTGTCGTTCAAGGGCGTGTTCCTGGAAGGCGTCGAAGTGGTCTTCATCGTGATCACGTTCGGCCTCAGCGCGAACAACATGTCGGCCGCGATCTGGGGTGCCGCCAGCGCGGGGGCGATCGTGCTGGCGCTCGGCGCGGTGCTGCACAAGCCGCTCGCCGCGATCCCGGAGAACACCCTCAAGTACGGCGTCGGCCTGCTGCTGGGCGCGTTCGGCACGTACTGGGCAGTGGAAGGGCTCGGTGCGCTGCGTCCCGGACACGAAAGCATCGAGTGGCCCGGTGGCGACTGGGCGATCCTCGGGCTGCTCGTGGTCTGGTTCGTGGTCTCCCGGGTGTTGGTGGTCGTACTGCCCAAGCTCCGGCAGCCGGAGCCGGTCGCGGTCTCGCAGGAGGTGTGACGATGCGTTTTCTGAAGGCTTTCGGTCAGTTCTGGTACGACTTCATCATCGGCGACGACTGGAAGATCGCTGCCGCCGTGGTGAGCGCCCTGGCGGTCACGGCGTTGCTGCTGGTCTCCGGTGTGCTGGCCGGCGCAGCCCTGGTGCTGTTCGGTGCGGTGGCGATCGTGGCGCTGTTCGCGGTCAGCATGGTGATCGACGTACGCGGTTCCTGAACCCCCTCGGCCACGGCCCTGAGTGGCAGGGCCGTGGCTCGCCGTCGTCGGGCCGGTGGTCGCTGAGCTGGAGGTTGACGTTGACTGCGGCGCCGTCATCGGGGACCCGTTCGTCGAGCCGGGAAGCCGGGTGTGCGTTCCGGCGCCGCCCGCCGGGCCAAGGCGGCGCTGTGCGGATCGTGCCGTGCGGGCTGGGGCGCGGTGTCAGCGGAAGGCTGGGATACCGGTCAGCGCCTGGCCGACGACGAGGGTGTGCATCTCGGCGGTGCCCTCGTACGTGAGCACCGACTCCAGATTGGCGGCGTGCCGGATCACCGGGTACTCCAGCGAGATCCCGTTGGCCCCCAGGATCGTCCGGGCGGTACGGCAGATCTCCAGCGCTTTCGTGACGTTGTTCAGCTTGCCGACGCTGACCTGCTCCGGGCGCAGCACGCCACGGTCCTTGAGCCGCCCCAGGTGCAGCGCCAGTAGCATCCCGGTGCCCAACTCCTGGTGCATCCAGGCGAGTTTGCGCTGGGTGAGCTGGAAGCCGGCGATCGGGCGGTCGAACTGGCGCCGGGTGGTGGCGTACTCCAGCGCGCTGCGGTACGCGCTCCGGGCAGCACCCATCGCACCCCAGACGATGCCGTACCGGGCCTCGTTCAGGCAGGACAGCGGACCTTTCAGGCCACGTACCTCAGGGAGTACGGCGTCGTCCGGCAGGCGTACCTCGTCCAGCACGAGTTCGCTGGTGACCGAGGCGCGCAGGGACATCTTGTGGCCGATCGGGGTGGCCGACAAGCCGGCGGCGCCGGTCGGTACCAGGAACCCGCGGATCCCGCCGTGTTCGGTGCCCGCGTTCGCCCACACGACCGACACGTCGGCGATCGAGCCGTTCGTGATCCAGGTTTTGGCGCCGGAGAGCACCCAGTCGCCGCCGTCCCGGCGGGCCCGGGTACGCATTCCGCCCGGGTCGGAGCCGTGGTCGGGTTCGGTGAGGCCGAAGCAGCCGATCGCCTCCCCGGAGACCATCGGCGGCAGCCATCGCTGCTTCTGCTCCTCGCTGCCCCAAAGCCAGATCGCGAACATCGCCAGCGACCCCTGGACCGAGACCAGGGACCGGATCCCCGAGTCGGACGCCTCCAGCTCCAGGCACGCCAGCCCGTAGTCGACGGCACTGAGGCCGGCGCAGCCGTACCCGTCGAGGTGCATCCCGAACAGCCCCAACGCGCCGAGCTCCCGGGCCAGCTCCCGGATCTGCGGCACCTCGCCGCGTTCGAACCACTCCGCGACGTACGGGTCGACCAGCTTGCGGCAGAGCTGGCGTACCGCGTCCCGGATTTGCAGCTCCTCCTCGCTGAGCAGCGAGTCCACATCGAGCAGGTCTGTCATCGGGGTCTCTCTCCGGTGTCGTCGGCGAGGTCGTCGGTTCCCTGGGCGAGCCAGTCGCGCACTTGCCGGTTGTCGGCGCCCAGCGCCGGTGGCGGGGTGGGTGTCGCGGTCCGGTAGCCGTGCCAGCGCACCGGGTGCCGGGCCTGCCGGGTCCAGCCCTCGCCCACCTCGACGGTCGGCGCCAGGCCCAGGCGTTCGGCGAGCGCGTACGCCTCCGGGATCGTGTTCACCCGCCCGGCGGGCACCCGCGCCGCCGTGAACCGGGCGACCCAGTGATCGGCGTCGGCGGTGGCCAGCCGTTCCTCCAGGGCGGCACGCAGCTCGGCCCGGTGTGCCACCCGCGCGGCGTTGTCCACGAACCGGGGATCGGTCGCGAGCTCCGGCCGGCCGACCGTCTCAGCAAGCCGGCGGAACTGGCCGTCGTTGCCGCAGGCGACCGCGATCGCGGCGTCGGCACAGTGAAGCGTCTCGTACGGGGCGATGCTCGGATGTTCGTTGCCCATCCGTACCCCGGGCCCGCCGGTCTGCAGGCATGCCTGCCCCTGGTTCACCAGCCCCGCCAGCAGGCTGGACAGCAGGTCCACCTCGATCCGGTCGCCCCGGCCGGTACGCTGCCGTCCCGCCAGCGCCGCCAGGATCCCGATCACAGCGTCCTTGCCGGTGATCACGTCCACCAGGGCCACCCCGACCTTGGTTGGTTCGTCATCGGCGCGCCCGGTGATGCTCATCAGCCCACCCATCGCCTGGACCAAAAAGTCGTACCCGAGCAGGTCCCGGCCGCCGAGGCTGCCGAACCCGCTGACCGAGCAGTACACGATCCCGGGGTTGGCGGCGACCACAGCGTGGTACCCGATGCCGAACCGGTCCATCGCGCCGGGCTTGAAGTTCTCCACCACCACGTCCGCACGGTGGGTCAGTTCCCGCGCGATCGTGAGGTCGTCCGGATCGGTGAGGTCCAGGGTCACCGACCGCTTGCCGCGGTTGACGCTTTCGTAGTACGTCGCGCCGTGCGCTGACCACGGTGGCCCCCACGACCTGGTCTCGTCCCCACCGTTCGGCTGTTCGACCTTGATCACGGTGGCCCCGAGGTCGGCGAGTGTCATGGTCGCCAGCGGGCCGGCCAGCACCCGGCTGAAGTCGGCGACCAGGATCCCGTCCAGCGGTCCAGCGAGTTCGTCCCGTCCGGCCGGTCCCGGGTCGCTGCCGGCCGCGGGACCTCCCGGTGCGGCATCGGGGCTGGTCACGGCACCTGACCGGCGGGTCCGGCGAGGTGCCACGGGTCGCCGTCCCGGAGCGGGGCGGGCAGCGCGGCGTCCGGCACGTTCTGGAACGCCACCGGCCGGGTGAAACGTTCCAGCGCCTGCGCGCCGACGCTGCTGGCGGTCGGTTCGCTGGTCGCCGGCCAGGGCCCGCCGTGGTGCATCGCGTCGACGCAGGCCACCCCGGTGGGGGCGCCGTCCACCACCACCCGTCCAGTCCGCGCCGCCAGTTCGGCGACCACCCGTGGCAGGTCCGGGTCGTCCGCGCCGCCGCCGTACGCCGCCCCAGTCAGGGACGGCTGCATCCGGCGCAGCACGTCCAGCGCCTGGTCCAGGTCGGCGTACTCGGCGACCAGCGCGACCGGGCCGAAGCATTCCTCCAGTAGCCGGGACCCGGGCCGCAGGTCCGCGGGGTCGACCCGGAGCAGGGTGGGGCGTACCTGGTAGCCGGCGTCGAGGGCGGCCCCGGTGGCGATCACCTCGGCGCCCGCGCCGGACAGCGCCGCGACCCCGTCGCGGTACGCCGCGGCGATCCGGTCGCTGAGCAGCCACACCCCGTCGGTGCCCCGTGCCACCGTCGCGATCGCGTCCGGGGCGCGCGCCCCGCGTGGCGCCAGCAGCAGCCCCGGTTTGGTGCAGTACTGCCCGGCCCCCAGGGTGTACGAGGCGACGAACTCTTCCGCGACGGTGGCCATCCGGACGGCGCCGGTGGGGGTGACGAGCACCGGGTTGACGGTGCCCATCTCGGCGTACACCGGGATCGGGTGGGGACGCCGCCGGGCGCGTTCCACGATCGCCATGCCGCCGCGTTGCGACCCGGTGAACGCCACCGCCGCGGTCTGCGGCGCGTCGACCAGCGCCAGTCCCGCCTCGAAGCCCACCACCAGGGAGTACGTGCCCTCGGGCGCCCCCGTCCCGCGCAGTGCCGCGGTGGTGATCTCCGCCAGCCGTGCGCTTAGCCGGGGGTGCGCCGGATGCGCCTTGGCCACCACTGGACAGCCCACGGCGAGCGCGGAGCAGACGTCGTGGCCGACGACGCCGAACTGGAACGGGAAGTTGCTCGCCCCGAACACCGCCACCGGTCCCAGCGGCAGGTTCGCCCGCCGTAGATCCAACCCTGGTCCGGTCTGCACCTTCGCCCGGAGCCACCGCCCGGACTCGCCGACCCTGCCGTAGTAGCGCATGTTGACCGCGCCCCGGGTGAGTTCGCCGCGCAGCCGTACCGGGCCGAGGGCGGTTTCCTGGTCGGCCAGGTCGACAAGTTCGTCGGCGGCGGCGTCGAGAGCGGCGGCGACCGCATCCAGCCAGCGGCGGCGTTCCGCGGGCGGTGTGGTGCTCACCCGCGGGAACGCCGCAGCGGCGGCGGCGACCGCCCCGGCGACCTGGTCGGGCGCCGTGTGCTCAGGCCCGTCGATGGCGGCGCCGGTACGCGGGTCGTGGCTGAGGTCGACGGTCATCACGCCTCCCTTGTGGAGTGCCGCTCGATCGCCCCGGCCAGCACTCCGAGCCCGTCGGCGAGCAGGTCGTAGTCGATCACCAGCGGCGGCAGCAGCCGGATCACGTTGCCGTACGTGCCGCACATCAGGGTAAGGACGCCCTGCTCGTGGCAGGTTTGGTTGATCCGGGCGGCCAGCTCCGGGTCGGGATCCAGGCCACCGGGGCGCACGAACTCCAGCGCCAGCATCGCCCCCCGGCCGCGTAGCTCGGCCACCGCCGGGGCCGCCTCGACCACCGGGCCGAGCGTGGCTCGCACCGTCCGCTCGATGCGTTGTGCGGCGGCAACCAGGTCCCGGTTGTCGACCGCGTCGAAGACACCGAGCGCGGCGGCGCAGGCGAGCGGGTTGCCGGCGTACGTGCCGCCGAGGCCGCCGGCCGGCACCGCCGCCATCAGTTCGGCACGGCCGGTGACAGCGGCCAGCGGCAGCCCGCCACCGAGCGCCTTCCCGGTGACGATCAGATCGGGCTCGAGCCCTTCGTGCTCGCTGGCGAACAGCCGGCCGGTCCGCGCAATCCCGGTCTGCACCTCGTCGGCCACGAAGACGATGCCGTGCCGTCGGGCGACCTCCGCCACCCCGGGCAGGAACCCCTCGGACGGCACGACGAAACCGCCCTCGCCCTGGATCGGCTCGATCACGATCGCCGCTACGGTGTCGGGGTCGACCCGTTGCAGCAGGTCCTCCAGGGCGGCCAGGGCCTCGGCGGTGGCGGCCTCGGGGCCGTTCGGCCAGCGCAACGGGTACGCCAGCGGGCTGCGGTGCACCTCGCCCGGGAACGGCCCGAACCCCGCCTTGTAGGGCGTCTCCTTCGCGGTCATCGCCAGCGCCATCAAGCTGCGGCCGTGGAACGCGTGCTCGAACACCACCACCCCGGTACGGCCGGTCGCGGCGCGGGCGATCTTCACGGCGTTCTCCACGGCCTCGGCGCCGGTGCTGAACAGCGCGGTGGTCTTCTGGCGCCGCCCGGGGGAACGGGTGTTCAGCCACTCAGCGACGTCGACGTAGCCGCTGTACCCGGTGACCAGGAAGCAGGTGTGGCTGAACCGCGCCGCCTGCGCGGTGACCCGGTCGGTGACCTCTGGGGCGGTGGCGCCCACGCTGGTCACCGCGATCCCGGAGGCGAAGTCGATGATGTGGTTGCCGTCGGCGTCGACGATGATCCCGCCGGCCGCGCGTTCGACCTGCACCGGCAGGGCGGAACCGAGCCCGGGTGGCAGCTGCCGGGCCCGGCGTGCGGCCAGTTCCGCGGACCGCGGTCCGGGAAGGCTGGTCACCAGCCGGCGCTGCTGCGCCGGCCGGTAGGTCGCTGTGAGGGGTCCGCTCCTGGTCGCCGTCATCTGCCGCTCCTCTCGAGAGGTGTTCAGGCTATGGACGCCGAAGCCCCCCGCGCCCTGGACGATATGCTGAGCATCGCCGTGCCAATGGACGATTCGTCCACTCCCGAGTGGGCGCCCAGCTCGCGGGATCCAAGGCGACGGCGTGATCCTCGAGGAGGTCCGATGCCGACCCTGCGCCAGTTGGTCGACGCGCTCGGGCCGGACTTAGCCCGGGTCGGCCGGGTCGACGCTCTCGATACGGACGTCACCGGGGTGCACGTCAGCGAACTCGACGACCCCACCATGTACCTGTCCGGGGGCGAGCTGCTGCTCACCACCGGGATGCCGTTCACCGACCCCGACCGGGAGCCGGCGGCGTACGTCGCCCGCCTGGTACGCCGCGGTGTCTGCGGCCTCGGCTTCGGGCTCGGCCCGGTGCACCAAGAGGTCCCCACCGCGCTGGTCGCCGCCTGCGACGACGCCGGCCTGCCGGTGTTCTCGGTACCCGGGCCGACGCCGTTCCTGGTGGTGGCGCGGACGTACTGGAACCAGCTCGTCGTGGCGGGCCGGGCCGAGCTGAACGCGCACCTGCGAGCGCACCAGGACCTGATCCGGGCGGTACGCGGCCCCAACCCGGTCACCGCGATTGTGCGGGTGCTCGCCGGCGCCGTCGGTGGCTGGGCGGCCAGGCTGGACACCGACGGTGACGCGCTCGACGTCTGGCCGAAGTCGCGGCTGGCCACCGCCGGGAAGCTGAAGGCCGAGGTGGCGTGGCTGCGCGAGGCCGGGCCGCATGCGTCCGCGACTTTCCCGCTGGGGGCCGACGACGTGGTGGTGCAGCCGTTGTCCCGGCGCCGGCGGATCACCGGCTTCGTCGTCACCGCCGCGCCGCGTGCCGCCGGAGGACCGGACGGGCAACTCGCGCTCGCCGCGTGTGCGCTGCTCACCCTGGGGTTGGACCAGCGGTACGAGGCGGTCGCGCGGAGCCGCAGCGAACGCTGCAGCATCCTGCTGCTCGCGCTGGCAGGCCACCTCGACGCCGCCCGCTCGCTCAGCGACGAACTCGGGCACCTCCGCGTCCCCGGGTTGGTGCGGCTGATCGCGGCGGCGCCGCCGCTGGCCGCCGGTGAGCTGCTCGACCGTTGGGAGCGAGCGAGGGTACCGGGGCGGGAGGTGTGGGTCGCCGAGCAGGCTGACCGGGTCTGGGTGATGGCAACCCCGGACGGGGCCACCGCCGTGCTGGACGACCTGCGTACGCTGACGCGCTCGGACGTGCCGGAGCTGCGGGCGGTGGCCAGCCCGCCGGTGCCTCCCGACGGGTTGCCGCGGCAGCGGGACGCGCTGGCGGCGGCGTTGTCGCGGTGTGGTCCCGGGCAGGTCCCCGGCGATGTCCCGGAGACCCTGGGCGAGCGCGCCGCCCGCCAGGTCGAGGCGCTGGTGGGGCACCGTGACGGGGAGCTGGTCGGCGCGGTGGCGGCGTACCTGAGGCACCGGGGGCACTGGGACCGTGGCGCCGCGACGGTCGGGGTGCACCGCAACACGCTGCGGCACCGGATCCAGCGTGCCCGTACGGTGGCCGACGTCGATCTGGACGATCCCGACGAAGCCAGCCACCTCTGGCTCGCACTGCGGGAACGTGGCCTCGCGGCGCCGGTGCGTACCTTCGACTGAGCTGTGCTCTCCGCTGGGTTCGCGGGTCAGGCCGTGCAATTCGTCCATCGCCGGGTGGGGGTGGCGGGGATAGCGTGGCGAACCATGCACACGTACCCCAAGTACGTCCCGCCCTCGCAGCGCGCCGTGGTGAAGCTGGTGCGGGACAACCCGTTCGCGCTGACGGTGAGCGCGGTCCCGGGACAACCACCGGTGGCGTCGCACCTGCCGCTGATCCTGCCGCCGGACGTGGACCCGGACGCCTCCCTGGAAGGCGTCACCCTGCTCGGGCACATGGGCCGGGCGAACCCGCAGTGGCGGCAGTTCGGTGAGCCGCACCCGGTGCTGCTGGTCTTCTCCTCCTCCCACGGGTACGTCTCGCCCCAGCTCTACGACTTCACTCCCGCCGCCCCGACCCTGGACTACGCGGCGGTCCACCTCACTGGCGAGGTCGAGCTGATCGACACCGACGCGGGCGCCCTGGAGGTGGTCGGGGCGACGGTCACCGCGCTGGAGTCGCTGCGCCCGACCCAGTGGGATCCGGACACCTCCCGGCAGCTGTTCGAACGGATCGTGCCCCGTGTGGTCGCCTTCCGGGTGCGGGTCACCGGGCAGCAGGCGATGTTCAAACTCAGCCAGGACATGTCCGACCCGGTGCGCGAGAACGTCCGGAAGGACTTCGCCACCGGCCCGCACCCGCACCCGCAGCTGGTACGGCTGATGGACGACCTCGAGGAGCACCGTTCGTGAGGATCCACGAATACCGCAGCACCTCCCGGGAACCGGCCGCCCGTGGCCGGGCGTTCGGCGAACGATGGGCCGGCCCCGTGGCCCGGGCCGCCACGGCGTACCGCGGCCACTTCCGGGCTTTCGGGATCGACGACGCCACCGTCGCCGCGGTGGCGGACGCGTCGTACCAGGCGGTGCTGGAGTGGGGTCCCTCGTACGCCGAGGAACTGCGGGGCATCGCCGATGGCGCCGGGCTGCCGGTCCGTGAGATCAGCATGCTCAACGCGCGTACCGAGGTGCTGGCGGCCGTCGCGCCGTCCGGCGACGGCGAATGCTCCACCCTGGTCCGGGCCGACGCTTCGCTGTTATCGGCCCAGACCTGGGACTGGCACGCCGACCTGGTCCCCGACGCCCTGGTGTGGCGGTACGACACCGGCCCCGGGCACTGGGTGAAGACCTTCACCGAGCCCGGGATGCTGGCCAAGATAGGCGTGAACAGCCGCGGGCTGGCGGCGCACTTCAACATCCTGCACCACCGGAGCGACCACGCCGGTGGTGGCGTGCCGGTGCACGTGATCGCTCGCCGGATCCTGGACGAGGCCGGCAGCGTCGACGACGCGTACCGGATCGCGGCATCCGCTCCGGTGAGCGCGTCCACGGTGCTCACTGTCGCGGCGACGGCGTCCGGCACGACGGGGGCCGGCTCAATCGAGATCTCGCCCGCGGGCACCGCGCTCGTGTCGCCCGGCGCGGACGGCTGGCTGGTCCACACCAACCACTTCCTGGATCCAGAGCTGGGCGCCGGCGGTGTGAACCCGGACGCCAGCACCACCATCGCCCGGTACGACCACCTGCGGCAGGTGCGGTCCGGACTCCGGGGCGGGAGCCTGCCCGAGGTCGCGGAGCTGATGTGCGGGGCCCCGGGCGCGGCGGCCCCGATCTGCGTCACGGAGGACCCGGACGCCGCGCCGGTCGACCAGTGGCGCACCCTGCTCACCGTTCTGCTCGACCCGGTCGGCGGCACGATGGAGTACTGGCCGGGCAGCCCGCACCAGGCGGCCGGCGCCGCGCATGCGCACCGGTTCTGACCAGCCGATCCACCTGTCCGCGAGGGGGGCCAGTCCTGCCAGCGGGCGCGTTGCGAGGCCGGCAGGCGGCCTGGTCGCTGGGCCGGGTGAGTAGGCGGTCAGGTCAGCCTGCGGCGAGGCTTTCGGCGAGGTCGACGCAGCCGCGGATCTTTCGCTGTGCCACCTGGTCCAGCCACGGCTCCGGCCACGAGGAGAACGTGGAGACCACCACCTCGGCGTCCTCGTGGACCAGCAGCATCTGGCCGTGGATCCCGAGCCCCAGGTAGATGGCCCCGTGCTCGGCGGCACGCGCCCGCATCACCCACCACTGGTTGCGGTAGTACGCCGTCGGCGCGGGCAGGTAGAAGGCGCCGTGGGTGGTGAACGCGGCGACCTGGTCGGGGTCCGGGGTGACGGTGTCGGTGACCCAGGCTGCCGGGACCACCCGGGCGCCGTCCGATCGTGCCCCGCCGCACCGCAGCATCTCCCCGATCCGGGCGAGGTCCCGGGTGGTGCACGAGACGCCGATGTCGGCGAGTGCGTGGCCGTCCCGGTCGACGGTGATCTCGGCGTCCCGTTCCGCTCCCAGGGGCTGCCACAGGTAGCGAGAGACCAGGTCGGGGAGGCGTAGCCCGGTGGCGCGTTCGGCGAGCAGCGCCAGGACGCAGGTGAGGGTGGAGCGGTACTCGAATTCGCCGCCGTGCGGGCGTACCCGCCGCATCCGCCAGAAGTGGCTGCGAGAGTTCTCACCGGGGTCGCCCCTGTCAGGGGCGGCGGGCGCCCAGAGCACCGTGGCGTAGTAGGCCCGTTGCAGGTCGAGGGTGGTGATCTGTTCCCCGGTGCCGGTACGCATGTCGAGCACGTGCCGTACGGTCGCGCCGTCCATGCCCGTGCCGCGGAAGGCGGGCACCACGTCGGTGACCAGGTCGGACGGTGACAGCAGCCCGGCTCCGATCACCCCGCCGACCGCGGTGGCGGTGATCGACTTGGACACCGACATGCACAGGTGCGGGATCCGTGGACCCATCCCGTGGCGGTACTCCTCGTGCACGGCGCGGCCCCGGTGCAGCACCAGGAACGCGTCGGTGTGCGTGTCGCCGAGCAGGTCGCGGAGCGTTCCGCCGGCGGCCAGGGGTCGGGACGCGAGGGCTGGGCCGGGCCCCGTGCCGGTGAGCCCCTGCAGCGGCCACGGCGCGGCGCCGCCGGTGTCGATGCCCGCCGTCGGGATCAGCTCCCGGACGCGCTGGAACCCCGTCCTGTTGTACGGCCAGCGCATCCAGTTGTGGAGGGTGACCGCGCGCTGGGCCGATATCATAGGTCACCCTCCATGTGACGAAACCTTTCGGCATAGCCTAGGAACGGCCCTGGTGCAGGTCAACGCCGTGCCGGGGGGCCGGATCCAGCGACGGGAGTACGCATGAGCGCGCCACGAGAACGCTCCGCTGCACCGCACATGTGCACCAGGGCGCCGCGATGAGCGCGACGCGGCGGAGCCAGGTGACGATCCGCGACGTGGCGAGCCATGCCGGCGTCTCGATGACCACCGTCTCCGACGTGGTGAACGGCAAGGGCCGGGTGGACCCCGCCACCCGGCAACGCGTCCTCGCCTCGGTACGGGAGGTGGGCTGGCGACCGCGCCGTAGCGCACGGGCGCTGCGCTCCGGGCAGAGCGGCATCATCGCGCTGTGCATCCCACGCCGGGAGCACGGCGTGCGGGACTGGTTGCTCAACGCCGACTACGACATGGCGTTGATCGCGGCGTGCGCGGCCGCGGCGGTCGACGCCGACCGGCAACTGCTGCTGGCGCCGCGCCCGGAGGACCTCGACGACCTCGCGCGGCTGGACGTGGACGGCGTCGTGATCGCCGACCCGAGGGAACACGACCCGGCACTCGTGGTGCTCGACCAGGCCCGGATCCCCACGGTCACCATCGGACGGGACCTGGGACGCGACGACGGCTGGTGGGTCGAGACGGACAACGCCGCGGCGACCGCCACCGCCCTGGAACATCTGGCGGAGCAGGGGGCCACCCGGATCGCTCTGCTGAACTCGGACGCGCCGTGGGCCTGGTTCGCCGACACCGCGGACGCGTACCTGGCGTGGTGTGCCCGGCGCGAAGTGGAGCCCCTGGTGCGGCTGATCGACGTACAGCGTCCCCGGGAGAGCGCGGCCGAGGCGGTCGATGACCTGTTCCGGCTGCAGCGGCCACCGGACGCGGTGCTGGCCGTGCCGCAGGGGACCCCGCTCGGGGTGTTGGACGGCGTCACCGCGCTGGGTCGGCGGGTGCCGGACGATGTGCTGCTCGCCGCCGGGATCGACGGTCAGACGCTCAGCGTGGCGGCGCCGCCGGTGACCGCGATCGACCTGCAGCCGATGCGCGCCGCGCAGGCGGCGGTGGAGCTGCTGATCCGCCGAGTCGCGGGGGACGCGGAGGCGGGTCCGACGGTGATCGACGCCGGGCTGACTGTACGGACGTCGACGTCGCCGGTCCGCGGCGCCTGACCGACCCCCGCCAACCGGGTTCCAGCCCGGCTCCGCCAACCCGCCGCGCGTACGCCTCCGACCCGCCGCTAAGCAGACCGCCGCAGACCCGGCCTTGACCGGCCGCGCCGCGCCGCCAACCGGTGTCGGCCGGCCGCGTGGACCAGGTGCCCGGCCGGCGGGCGCCGTAACGATTCGTCGCTGGTCATCCCGCGATGCGGGCCATAGGTCCGGATCTGTTGACACCTCCTGGCCCCGATGCTTATATGTGCCGAAACGTTCAGGCATGAGGGGCGTCACACTCGCCGCATCGCGAATGGGCGCCGATTGTCGTCGGGGAGCACAGCCCAGGAAGCACCCCTGAAGAAAGGGCGATCATGAACATTCCGATCAGTGCGCTTCGTCGCCGTCGCACCCTGGGTACGGTCGCCGCGCTTGCGGTCGCGGCCTGCGTCGCCCTCGCCGGTTGCGCAAGTGGCGCCGCCGACGACGGCGCGGCCGGAGGTGGCTCCTTCTCGTTCACCGACGACCGAGGCGAGACCGTCAAGCTCGACAAGAGCAAGCTGCGGGTGGTCGCCCAGGAGGACGCCGCAAACGCCCTGATGCACTTCGGGATCAAACCGGTCGGCATCTTCGGCGGCGCCCCGCTGTCGAAGAACCCGATGCTGGAAGGCCTGGACACCAAGGGCATCGAGTCCGTCGGCGAGGTCTTCGGCGAAGTGAAGATGGAGAAGCTCGCCGAGCTGCGGCCGGACGTCATCGTCTCGACGCACTACACCGGCGACGGGGTGCTGTTCCCCGGCGGCGTGTACGGGTTCAAGTCGAAGAAGATGCAGAACGACGCCAAGCGGCTGGCCCCGATACTGGCGATCAACGCGACCAAGCCGTCCTCCACGGTGATCGAACGGTTCGGCGCCCTGGCCAAGGCGATGGGCGCCGACGTCGACGGCGGCAAGGTCGCCAAGCAGCGCAACGCGTACCAGGCCGCGGTACGCGACCTGAAGACCGCGGCCAAGGAAAACGACCTAGACGTCCTAGCCGTCACCCCCGCCCAGGACCAGGTGTACTTCGCGGTGCCCGACGCGTTCTCGGACCTGCGCGACCTGGAGCAGTGGGGAGTCACGGTGATGACCCCGGACGGGAAGCTGGTCAGCTCCTACTACGAGGCCGTGAGCTGGGAGAACGCCGCCAAGTACCAGCCTGACGTGGTCCTCGTCGACACCCGCGGCTACACCCTCGGGCCCGAGGCGCTGAAGAAGTACCCCACCTGGAACGAACTGAAGGCGGTGCAGGCCGGTCAGGTCGGCGAGTGGGTACGGGTCTCCCTCAGCTACCAGGACTACACGAAGCGGATCACCGACCTCACCACCGTGCTCAGCGACGCCGAATCCGTCTGATGAGCACCACCACCGCGCTCCCGCGTGCCAACGCGGTCCCGACCCGCCGGGGGCTCCTCCTCGGCGGATCGGGACGCGTCGCGGGCCTCGTCGCCGGGGTGGTGCTGCTGGTGGTGATGCTCGGACTCAGCCTGGCCCTCGGGTCCAGGCACTTTCCGGTGGGCACCGTCCTGGACGCGTTCCTCGACCGGGCCCCGGGCAACACCGACCACACCGCGATCCTGGCGCTGCGGGTGCCCCGTACCGTGATCGGCCTCGCCGTCGGCGTCGCCCTCGGCCTTGCCGGCGCGGTGATGCAGGGCGTGTCCCGCAACCCCCTCGCTGACCCAGGGGTCCTGGGCATCAACGCCGGCGCCGCGCTCGCGGTCCTGATCGGAGTGTTCTTCTTCGGCGTCACGACCCTCATTGGGTACGTGTGGTTCGCCTTCGCCGGAGCTGGCGCCGCGGTGGTGTTCGTGTACCTGATCGCGAGCCTCGGCCGGGACGGCGCCACCGCGGTGAAGCTGGCGCTCGCCGGCACCGCCGTCACCGCGCTGCTCGGTTCGCTGACCTCCCTGGTGCAGCTGCTCGACGTACGGACCATGGACGCGTTCCGGGCCTGGTCAGTGGGTTCGCTGGCCGGCCGTGGCGCCGACGTCGCCGCCGAGGTGTGGCCGTTCATCGCCGCCGGCAGCCTGCTGGCGCTGTTCACCGGGCGTACCCTCAACACCCTCGCCCTAGGTGACGACGTGGCGCGGTCCCTGGGACAGAACGTGGAACGGGCGCGGATCGTCTGCGGGCTCGCGGTGATGGTGCTCGCGGGCGCGGCCACCGCGGCGGCCGGGCCGGTCACGTTCCTCGGCCTCACCGTGCCGCACCTGGCCCGCGCCGTGGTGGGACCCGACTACCGCTGGATCCTGCCGTACAGCGCGGTGCTCGCTCCGGTGCTGTTTCTCGCCGCCGACATCGTCGGCCGGCTCGTCGTGGCGCCCGCGGAACTGCAGGTCGGGATCCTCACCGCGGTACTGGGTGCGCCCGTCTTTGTCGCCGTGGTACGCCGGAAGGAGCTGGCCTCGCTGTGAACACTCCACGAAACCGCTCCGCTTCACTCCCCGCTTTCGCGGGGGCCCCGTCATGAGCACCACGGTCACCGAGCCCGAGTCGCAGCCCGGGATCCGGTACGTCCGGGCCGCACGTATCCGGGTGGCGCGGCGGATCCGGAACGTCACGCTGGTGCTGGCGGCCGCCGTCGTCGTCGGGTTCTGCCTGAGCTTGTCGCTGGGCGAGTTCATGATCCCGCTGTGGCGGGTGATACCTGCCGCGTTCGGCTCAGGCCATCCCGCCGACGTGCTGGTGGTGCAGGACCTGCGGCTGCCCCGGGTGCTGCTGGCGATCCCGGTCGGCGCCGCGCTCGGGATGTCCGGTGCGGTGTTCCAGTCGCTCGCCCGTAACCCCCTGGCCAGCCCCGACGTCCTGGGGATCACCGCCGGAGGCAGCCTCGCCGCGGTGATCGGGCTGACCCTGCTCGGGGCCAGCGGCATCACCTTGTCGCTCGCCGCGACCGTGGGCGCGCTGCTCACGGCGCTGCTGATCTACGTGCTGGCGTACCGCCGGGGGCTGTCCAGCTACCGGCTGGTGCTGATCGGCATCGGGGTCGGGGCGGTCGCGCTCGCCCTGATCCAGTACTTCTGGACCCGGGCCCACACCTACGACGCCGCCTCCGCCGCAGTCTGGCTCTCCGGCAGCCTGAACGGCCGCGGCTGGGACAGCATCCAGCCGATCCTGGTGCTGCTGGCGGTGCTCGTACCGGCCACGTTGGCGCTGGCCAGGCGGCTGAACGTACTGGAATTGGGGGACGAGGCGGCAACCGCTGTCGGGCTGCCGGTGCAGCGTTCCCGGCTGCTGATGCTGCTGGCCGGGGTGGCCTTGGCGGGCGCCGCTATCGGGGCAGCCGGGCCAGTCGCGTTCGTGGCGTTCGTGTCCGGTCCGGTGGCGCGCCGGCTGACCCGTTCACCCGGACCGGCGTTGCTGCCGGCGGCCCTGACCGGGGCGGTGCTGGTCACCGTCGCCGACCTGATCGGACGGCTCGCGCTGCCGAGCACCGAGGTGTCGGTCGGCATCATCACCGGCATCGCCGGGGCGCCGTACCTGCTGTGGCTGCTGGCCAGGACGAACACGTCAGGACAAGGGGACTGAAGCCGATGACCATCCTGGAGACGGACGACGTGGGCACGGCACGCGACGCGGACTCGCAGCGGCTGTCCGGTCGCGGCATGCGGCTCGGGTACGACGGCCCGGACATCGTCACCGACCTCGACATCGACATCCCGCCCGGGAAGATCACGATGCTGGTCGGGGCGAACGCGTGCGGCAAGTCGACCACGTTGCGCGCGCTGGCGAGGCTGCTGAAACCGCGTGCCGGCGCGGTCACCCTGGATGGCCGGGACATCCACGCGATGCGCACCAAGGAGCTCGCGACCAGGATCGGGATCCTGCCGCAGACCCCCAGCGCCCCCGAGGGGATCACCGTCGTGGACCTGGTCTGTCGCGGCCGGTACCCGCACCAGAAGTGGTTCCGGCAGTGGACCGACTCCGACGAACGGGTGGTGGCCTGGGCGCTGGAGGCCACCGGGACCGTGGCGGTCGCTGGACGGCAGGTCGACGAACTCTCCGGTGGGCAGCGGCAGCGGGTCTGGATTGCGATGGCGCTGGCGCAGCAGACCGGGGTGCTGATGCTGGACGAGCCGACCACCTACCTGGACGTGCACCACCAGATCGAGGTGCTGGACCTGCTGGTACGGCTGAACCGGGAAGCCGGCCGCACCATCGCCGTGGTGCTGCACGACCTCAACCTGGCCTGCCGGTACGCCCACCACCTGATCGCGATGCGGGCCGGTGGCATCGCCGCGCAGGGCAACCCGAAGGACGTCGTCACCGAGGAACTGGTGGAAACCGTGTTCGGGCTGCGCTGCAAGGTGATCGACGACCCGGTCTCGCACACCCCGATGGTGATCCCCATCGGGCAGCACCTGAGCTTCTAGCGGGGGACGCGGTGACACTCAACATCCACACCTCCACCGAGGCCGACCCGGTACGCCGCGGCCGGGAGATCGGCCAGCGCTGGCGTACCGAGATCGCGGGCACCGTACGCGACTACACCTGGTTGTTCGACGCCGCCGGGCTGGACCCCGCGACGGTGCGTGCCGTCGCCACGGAGTGCATGGATTCGCTGGGTCAATGGGCACCCGACCTGGTTGCCGAGATCGGTGGCGTCGCCGAAGGGGCCGGGCTCCAGTCGTGGCAGGCGGCGGCGTTGAACGCGCGTACCGAGATCCTGGTACGCGGTTCGATCGCCGGTCTCAAGGAGTGCACCACCGCGGTGTGGACCCCGCCGCAGGCGCCGCCGCACGTACTGCAGACCTGGGACTGGATCCCGTCGGTGGACAACTTCACCGTGCTCCGGCACGTCTCCGCCGCCGGCCTGAGAGTGGTCACCTTCACTGAGAACGGCGTGGTCGGCAAGCTCGGCGTCAACAGCGCGGGCCTGGGCCTGCTGTTCACGCTGCTGTGCCACACCTCCGACGGCACCACCCGCGGAGTGCCGGTGCACGCGGTGGCCCGCCGGATCCTGGACACCGCCACCACGGTCGCCGACGCAGTGGAGATCGCGCGTACCGCGCCGGTCACCGCGTCCGCCGCGATCACCGTCATGACCTGGGACGGGGACCGCACGGACGCGGCGGTGGTGGAGGTTTCGCCGGCCGGAACCGCGGTGCTGCCCGCCGAGGACGGCTTCCTGCTGCACACCAATCACTTCCTGGACCCGGGGCTGGCGCCCGGCGACCGGCTCGCCGCCATCGGGGACGACACGCTGCCCCGGCTGGACGCGCTGCGGCGCCGGCGGTCCGTGCTCACCGGCGCGGGGCGCACCGACTGGGCGCGGGGACTGATCAGCCACTGGGCCGACGGCGCCCCGATCTGCGCCCACCCCCGACCCGACGCGCCGCCGACCGATCGATGGGAGACCAAGGTGACGTTCAGCTTCGACCTCACCAGGCCGAGCCTGATCCTGCAGCAGGGCGGGCCCTGCCAGGTGACCCCGGATGGCTGGCAGGAGATCCCGGCACGAGCGAGCCGTTCAACCGAGCATCGAGCGCAGTGCGCTGCGCCTCATGCCGCGCCGAAGCGAAGCGGGGCGGGGCATGAGTAGCTGGGACGTCACCGACACCGGCCAGCCGGTACGCGAGGTCAGCTTCACCACCACCGAGGGCACCTGGATGTCCGTGTCGGTCAGCCCGGACGGCGGCACGATCGTGTTCGACCTGCTCGGCGACCTGTACGCGACCCCGGCCAGCGGCGGCGACGCCACCCTGCTGCGGGGCGGCCCTGCGATGCACCGGATGCCGGTGTTTAGCCCGGACGGCGAGCGGATCCTTCACCTCAGCGACACCGACGGGTACGACAACGTGTGGTCCTGCGCCGCGGACGGCTCCGACCCGGTGCAGCACACGTACGAGACCCACGACATCCTCACCGAGCCGATCTGGGGACCGGACGCCCGCGGCGTGATCGCGCCCCGGATCTTCCGCGCCCACCGCAAGCTGTTCTCCTCCCAGATCCGGCTGTACGAGGCCGGCGACCAGCAGCGCGACGGCCGACTGCTGGTGGACGTGCCGGCCAGCGGGCGGGACGTGCTGGAGCCGGCGCTGTCGCCGGACGGCGCCTGGCTTTACTACTCCGAGCGCCTGGTACGCCCCAACATCTACGTCGACGCCAACCACGCGAACTTCGCGATCCGGCGGCGCCGGCTCGCCGACGGCCACACCGAGACCGTGGTGGGCGGCTTCGGAGGCGCGATCCGGGCCTGCCCGTCGCCGGACGGTACCCGGCTGGCGTTCCTGCGACGGGTGAAGGCGAAGACGGTCCTGTTCTGCCTGGACCTGCGTACCGGGGAACAGCGCCCGGTGTACGACGGGTTGGACCGCGACAACCAAGCGGTCTGGGAGCTCCAGGGCAACTACTACCCGCGATTCTCGTGGTTCCCGGACAGCCGGCACGTGGCGGTCTGGGCTGGGGGCACGATCCAGCGGATCGACACCCGCACCGGCCAGGCCACCCCGATCCGGTTCCGGGCCACCTGCCACCACACCGTCACCGAGCCGGTACGCCCGCACCACGACCTCGCCCCGGCGTCGGTACATGCCCGGGCGGTACGCCACCTGGCGTGCCCGCCGAAGGGTGACGGCACCGTGTTCGTGGCGCTCGGCCGGCTGTGGCACACCACCGGGGACGGCTCCGCGCCGGTGCCGGTTGGCGACCACGACCGGCACGCCGGGGAACCCGCGTACCGGCCGGACGGGGACGCGGTGGCGTACGTGGAGTGGGACGACGAACGGGGCAGCGCGCTGTGCCTGGTGACCCCCGGGGAGTGGCACGAGCCGGAACGGATCGCCACCAGTACGGGTGTGATCCGACAACCGGCGTTCAGCCCAGACGGCCGGACCGTCGCCTACCGGATCCAGCCCCACGACGTGGCGATCGGCGGGGCACGTACCCGTCCCGGGGTCTACCTGCTGGACCTCGACGGCGGGGAACCGCGCTACGCAACGCACGCCGACGACGCCCCCCGTTTCAGCCCCGACGGCACCCGGCTGTACGCCGTCGAGACCGACCGTTCCGGGGCGGAACCCGCCGAGGTGCTGTTCAGCGTGGACCTGCACGGCAGGGACCGCCGGGACCACGCCCGCACCGGGGACGTCGACACGTACGAGTTACGGCTGAGCCCGGACGCGCGCTGGCTGGCGTTCCGTTCCCGGCACCGGTACCACCTGGTCCCGTACCGGGAGACCGGGCACGTGCTGTCGGTCTCGCCGGGGACCCGGGACGTGCAGTGCCACCAGCTCGCCGACTACGGCGGGCACGGCCTGAGCTGGTCGCCCGACGGCGGCAGCGTCCACTGGTCGGTCGGGCCGGCGCTGCACAGCGTCGAGGTCACCGACGCCGGGCCCGGCGAGGCCCGGGTGGAGACCGTCGACCTGACAGTGCCGGCGGACGTGCCGATCGGGACGATCGCGCTGGTCGGCGGCACCGTGATCACGATGCGTGGCAAAGAGGTGATCTCCCCCGGCACCGTGCTGGTCGACGGCAACCGGATCACCGCAGTCGGCCCCGGCGACACCGTCGAGGTGCCACCGGACGCCACGGTCATCGACTGCGCGGGAAAGACCGTGATGCCCGGCCTGGTCGACGGGCACGGGCACATCGACGGCCCTGGCGGCGACGGCGTCACCCCGCAGAAGCAGGCCGCCCGGCACGCTGCGCTGGCCTTCGGGGTCACCACCAACTTCGATCCGTTCTCCACCGAGCTGCCGAACTACGAAAGCGACGAACTCACCCGCGCCGGCCTGATGACCGGGCCGCGCTGGATCGGCACCGGTACCGCGATCCACGGCCGGGACCACAACCACTTCCACATGTACACCCCGATCGACTCGTACGCCGACGCCGACCGGGTGGTGCGCGCCAAAAAGGAGTACGGGTCGCTCAGCGTCAAGAGCTACAAGTGGCCCGCGCGGCGACACCGCCAGATGCTGGTCAAGGCCGCCCGGGAACACGGCGTCGGGATCGTCGTGGAGGGCGAGACCCACTTCTACAACAACATCAGCATGATCCTCGACGGGCACACCAACCTGGAACACAACTTCCCCGTCGCCACCGTCTACGACGACGTGGTCCAGCTGATGGCCGCCTCCGGGGTGTCGAACACGCCCACCCTCGTGGTCGCGTTCGGCGAGCTGTTCGGGGAGAACTGGGCGTACCAGCGGACCGAGCCGTGGAAGGACCCGCGGGTGCGGACGTACATCCAGGCATGTCTGAGCGGCTACAGCCCGCTCGGCGCCCCGTACGAAGCGCCGCCCCACTCCCGCGCGATGACCACGATCCACGTCGCCGACGAGCTGTACGACATCGGCGTCCTCGCCGTGTCCCGGTCGACGAAACGGCTCGACGACGCGGGGGTACGGATCAACGCCGGCTCCCACGGCCAAGTGCCGGGACTGGCGTTGCACTGGGAGATGGCGTTGCTCGCGGAAGGGGGGATGAGCCCGCACCAGGTGCTCCGCGCCGCGACCCTCAACACCGCGGAGAGCCTCGGGGTGGGGCACCAGATCGGGTCTCTCGACGAGGGCAAACTCGCCGATGTGATCGTGCTGTCGCACAACCCGCTGGCCGACATTTCGGGCTCGACCAGCGTGACGATGACCATGGTCAACGGCCGGCTGTACGACGCGTACTCATTAGAGGAGATCGCACCGCGACACCGGCCGCGTAGCCGGTTCTACTGGGAGATCCAGGACACGTACGGGATCGACTGGTCGGAAGCTTGGAGCGGCGGCTGCTGCGGCTGACTCGGAGCTGACTGAGGCGGCGGCACGTAGCAGGATCACGGCTGCGCCGTGGGTCCGGTAAGGGTGTCGGTCGCTCCAGGAGACTTCGTCGTGGTCGGTGAGCCACGCGGGCCGGAGGATCGTGTAGTCCAGTCCTGATTCCTCGATGACGTCGGGCGAGATCCCAGGTAACTGTGCGATCTCATCGCCACGAGATGACGTCGCTGCTAACCGCGAATCAGTCCAACGATGGTGAGACCGCTCATTGAAGTGAGCGGACTGGTGAGCCTGGCGCTGTGACCGGCGAGCGCTCGTCGGGCAGAGCACGGCGGTGGCCCGGTCCGCCAGTCGAAACCCGAAAGGGCGGAATGGCGAAGACTCCGCCAACCGAAGCGCGACCGGCTGGCAGCGGCCAGCGTTGACGTCATCAGTCCCAGCCGTGCAAGGTGAGCTGCGCTCCGCGTCGCACAAGGTCAACGCACGCCATGGTGTAAAGGACGGTGTTCGCGGGGAGCGCATTGCTGGGATACCAAGCGATGCCGCCGCATTTGTGCGGCTCGGCATTGAACGGAGTCCCATGCCCGTCGCGGCGCCGGCGCGTTGGCGGAGGTGTTGGAAGAGGGTGTGTTCGGCTTTGGCGTCCAACGACGCCGACGGCTCGTCGC
>JBOGDL010000171.1:0-2593 GCA_050701815.1 Micromonosporaceae bacterium
GTCACCAGCACGGTGTCCGACACCACGTAGTCAGTTGGCTCCTGGTCGATGATCCAGGACAGCACGTGGAAGACCATGCCGGCCCGGATCTCGAACTCGCTGTCCGGCCGGATCCCGACCACCCGGCTTCCCCCCACCCAGCTGGGTGGAAAGCCGATGCCGACCAGGTACCCGCAATGGTGTCGTTGATACCTGTCGTGACCCAGGCCGGTGTTGATCACCTGCTGCCAGGACGCGTACACGTCGCTCGCGATCGCGCCGGGTCGCAGCCGGTCCGCCACGTCGTTCAAGCCGCCCAACGCGACCTCGGCGATGCGGTCCACGCCTTCCGGCGCCCGGCCGATGTGCAGCAGCCGGGTCAATGGGGCGTGGTACCTGCCGGCTGAGGCCGACAGCTCCAGGAACAGCCCTCCGCCGTACGGCAGCGGCCGATCCCGCCACGTCACGTGCTCCTGGCGCAGGATGTCGGCGCCGCGGATGCATGGCGCGAAGCCGGGGTAGTCGCTGCCGCTGGCGATCAGCTCCCGGTACACCGACGCCGCCACAGCCGTCTCGGTGACCCCGGGACCGGCCGTGGCGACACCTGCCGCCATCGCGCGGTCGGAGATGATCGCAGCCCGGCGGGTCAACGCGATCTCCGCCGGGGATTTGATCACCCGGATCGCCTCCACCAGGTCGGACGCGTCGGTCCACTGTCTGTCGGCGAGCGATTGCCGGATCTGCTCCCAGGTGGCGATCGGGAAGAACATTCCGTTGCACTCGACGCCGATGCTGGCGCCGTGCACCGTGATGTCGCTGATCGTCGCCACCACCACCGCGCCCGCGTCCTGCGCGTCGTTGAACGGCGCGTGCACACAGTCGGGGGCTTGAGCTGTGACCGTGGGTCCCTCCATCCGGCGGGTCACCAGCGTTGGTGGGCCGGTCAGCGGCACCAGCAGCACGGTGAAGGCGAAGTAACCCTGATGGTTGAGGCCAAGCAGGTAGTAGATGTTCTCGGGAGACACCACAACGAGCAGGTCAAGGCCGCGTTCGCGCATCTGTTCGCGGGTGGCCTCGATACGGGCGGCGTGCTCAGCAGCGGTGAAAGCGGCTGACGGCGGGGTTGCCTGAAGGGACGGGATCGGAGTTGTGGTCTCCACCGGCGCGACTCCTTGCGGCGAAGGGACTCGGGTGCGGCCTTGTTCTGGGTGCAGCCTTGTCTTTGGGTACGGCCTTGACCTGGGTGATGCGTTGCTGTGAGAGAGCGCGGCCTCGACGAGGACGTGCTTGTGAGAAGCGGCGCAGGTGCGGATTCACACGCGGCGCCGTTGAGCCGAATGTTGACGAATGGACGATCGGATTGTCAACGACTTGCCGGAAGTCGCCTTATGCGACAGTCATCACCCTTGTCAGGTGAGGGTCCGGACCAGTAGATAACCGCCCACGGCCAACCCGTACGCCACGATGATCCAGCGCAGCATCGCTGACGGGATGCGACGGGCTCCGAGGGCCCCGAGATAGCCGCCGGCGAACGTGGCCGGCGTCAACGCGAGCACCGCCACCCAGTTCACGGGCCCGAAGAACGTGAACACCGCCGCGCAGATCAGGCCGATGATCGCCGACAACGCGTTCTTCACCGCGCTGATGCGAGCCATCGACTCGGGCAACACCAGCGACAGCACCGCCACCAGCATCACGCCCAAGGCTGCCGTGAAGTACCCCCCGTACGCGGCGCCGGCCAGCACCAACACATGCAGCGAGACACGTTGCCGGGTCGCGGACATCTGGTGCGGGTGGCCCACCATCATGCGGATCCGCCCTTGCAGCGCCAGCGTGCCCGAGGCGCCGATGATCAAGAACGGCACCACCAGCTCGAAGGCACGTGCCGGCGTCAGCAGCAACACGGCGGCCCCCGCGCAGGTCCCGACCACAGCGGTGGGGATCAGCTCGTACAACTGGCGGTGTTGACCCTTCAGGTCTTTACGACTGCCCGCGACGCTCGCGATGTACCCCGGGCACACCGACACCGCGTTGGAGACGTTGGCGGTCACCGGAGGCAGCCCGATCGCCAACAATGAGGGGTACGTGATCAGCGAACCGCCTCCCGCGAGCGCGTTCACCGAACCCGCCGCCAATCCGGCGGCGATCAGGAACGCGACGTCAGCCCACTGCACTCGTACGAGGCTAAGGGCTTGGTGTGGTGGCCGCTCGGCGCGCGTGCTTGAGGTACGACACGTTCCGCCGCCGCGGGTGGCGAGCACGCGGTGGAGGGCGGACGTACGATGGGAGGCACGGTGGACGAGCCGGCCAGGCGGTCGCGTCGGCGGGGTTTCCCGCCGCCGAGGAACGTCCGGGCTCCAACGGGCAGGGTGGTTGTTAACGGCAACCCGGGGTGACCCGCGGGACAGTGCCACAGAAAACAAACCGCCTGGTGAGAGCCAGGTAAGGGTGAAACGGTGGTGTAAGAGACCACCAGCGCCCCGGGTGACCGGGGCGGCTAGGTAAACCCCACCCGGAGCAAGGTCAAGAGGGAGCCACGTGCTCCTGCGCAGGCGTTCGAGGGCGGCCCGCCCGAGCCTGCGGGTAGACCGCTAGAGCCTGTCGGCGACGGCAG
>JBOGDL010000172.1:0-4640 GCA_050701815.1 Micromonosporaceae bacterium
GCCGGGAGCAGGTCCGGCGCCACCTCACGTAGCTTCTCCCAAGGGATCGCGCCCTCCCGCAACACCCGGGGCGCCTCGCCGCTCAAGTCGACCACCGTGCTGGGCACCGGATCCGGGCACCGGCCCGACTCCAGGTAGATCGACACCGAGTAACCAAGCTGGTCACGAGCCTCTTCGGCGGTGACAGCAGGGGGCTCACCGGTGCGGTTGGCGCTGGAGACAGCCATCGGGCCGGTCTCTCGCAGCACCTCCAGAGCCACCGGGTGCAGCGGCATCCGCACCGCCACGGTGCCGGCGCTGTCGCCGAGATCCCAGTTCAAACTGGGCGCGTGCTCCACCACGACCGTCAAGGCGCCGGGCCAGAAGGCGTTGATCAAGTCGCGGGCCGTACGCGACAGGCTGAACACCAGGCCGTCGAGCGTCTTGCGCGAGCCGATCAACACCGGGGGTGGCTTGTCGCGGCCTCTGCCTTTGGCCCGTTGCAGCGCCGTCACCGAATGCGAGGTGAACGCGTCGGCGCCGATTCCGTACACGGTGTCGGTGGGCAGCACGACCAGGTCGCCGCGCCGCACCGCCTGGATCGCGGCGGCAATGCCCTCGGATCGTTCAGCCTGGGTCTGGCAGTCGTACAGCCTCACGAAGAGACAGTCTTCCACTGCCGCGGTCAACCGACTCAGTCAGGCCCCACCGGGTTGGCTGATCCACCGGCGCCGGCCCATCTGCTTACCACAGGGCTCAGACCCGGCGCGCTGTCGTGAACCGGGGACGGCCCGCCAGATCGTCATGATCAGCGACGTCCGTCAACGCCTCAGTGGCCGCGAACAGCCTCGGGACGGCCTCGCCGTGGCTGTCGTCATGCTCCACTCCGAGCCAGCCCCCTGGCTTCAGCAGGGCCGTTGCCCGAGCCGTCAGGGGAGCGATCACGGCGAGCCCGTCCGGTCCGGCGTGCACGGCCTGGGCCGGGTCGTGCCCGGTGACTTCCGCCGGCAGCGCAACCCCAAGCGGCACGTACGGTGGGTTGGCCAGCACCAGGTCGACTCGGCCGTCCAGACCAGCCAGGGCAGCGGCGCCGGTGGCGTCAGCGGCCGCCACGGCGATAGCCCGATCCCCGGCTCGGCGCCGGATCTCGGCGTTGCGGTGCAGCCAGCGCAGCGCGTCCGGGCTCTGCTCCACCGCGTACACCTTGGCCTCTGGTCTTTCATGGGCCACCGCGAGCGCAATCGCGCCGGAACCCGCGCACAGGTCGACCACCAGCGGCTGCGGGGTCGCCGCGATTGCGGACAATCCCCACTCGACCAGGAGTTCGGTTTCTGGTCTCGGAATGAAAACTCCCGGCCCCACTGCCAACTCAAGTCGGTGAAACCCGACTCGTCCGGTCAGGTGCTGCAAGGGTTCACGGGCCGCGCGCCGCCGGGCCAAATACTGAAATGTCTCTTCTTGTACGGCATCAAAACCACCAGCTGTGAAGAGCGCGCTACGGTCGCAATCCAGGACATGCGCCGCCAGCAACTCAGCGTCAACTCGAGCGGAGGCAACGCCAGCCGCCTCAAGCTGGCGCGCCGCAGCCACTATGGACTCTCGAAGCGAAGAGATGCGGGCACACTGGGGTCCGCTCGCAAGGTTCGGCACACCATAATCATCCGTATTCGGGGAGCGAGAGGGGAAACGGGTGTCAAGGCCAGAGGCCTCCAGGACCGGAGGCGGCCTACGGGTGGACGAAGTCCGGAGGCTGTTGCGCGCCGGTCACGCCCGCCAGGCAGCCGAGCTGGCGGCACGTGTCGCGGCCGAGTCGACCGAACCCATGGAGGTCACCGACGCGCTGCTGCGGCGGCTCGCCGCGCTGCTCAACTTGAACCGCTCCTCGGAGTACGCCGAGGCCGTTGATCAAGCCTTCGAAGCGATCCGGAGCAACCCCGACCCCGGCCGGGTGGGCGCCTTCCACGCGCTGGCGGCGGTGGTGGCGCACCTCGACGGCTCGCTGGAACGCTGCGTGACCCACATGGTCCGCAGCTCCCGAGCGCTCGCCATGGTCGAGCAGGTGAACCCGGAAACCGCCAGTGCCTGGCACAACCTGGCGATCTCGTACTCGTACATCGGCTTTCACGGCCAGGCGCTGGCCGCGATGGACCAGTGCCGGAAAGCGGCGACGGCAGCCAACCTGCCCAGTTCGAACTACCTGCTCCCCGAGATCCGGGTGCGGCTTGCGGTCTCCCTGGATCATCGCGGCGACACGGACGGTTGCGTACGGGTGCTACGCGACGTGATCAGCACCTTGCACCAGCAGAAGCACCCGGACCTACCCGAAACGCTGCCGGTGTGTGATCGTAACTACTTCGGGTACGCCGCCGCCCGGTTGGCGGTGCTCGGCCACGACCCCGGCGTCAACCCCAGAACCCTGCTGGACTCCCAGAACTCCGGCGATATCTCCCAGGCCCTGCACCAGCTGGGCAAGGTGTGCCTGGCGATCCAGGACGGCAACCACGCCGGGGCGCTGCACCAGATGGAGAACCTGATCGCGCCGGACGAGCAGACATTCGGCGCCGCCGAGCTGCCCCGGTTGCGGGCCCTGGCGCACGCCGGCCTGGGCGACACCGCCGCCGCGCACGCCGCGGACCGGCGCGCGTTCGCGCTCACCGCGCAAGCCGCGGACCGGCTCCGGGAGCTGTTCGTGGAGGGCGTGGAGGCCAGGATCGACCACGAGGACCTGCGTCGCACCGTCGCCCGGTACGCCGACCAGGCGCTCACCGACCCGCTGACTGGGCTGCCGAACCGGCGTCACCTGCAGCAGTACACCGAGGGCATGGCGCGCCGGGGCGAAGTGGGCGCCGTGGGGGTGCTCGATCTGGACGAGTTCAAGGCGGTCAACACGGTGCACGGCCACCTGTCCGGCGATCTCGTGCTGCAACGGGTCGCCGGGATCCTCGCCCGGGTGATGCGCCGCGAGGATTTCGTGGCGCGCTACGGCGGGGACGAGTTCGTGTTGGTGCTGCCGTCCACGCCGCTGGACCAGGCGAAAGAAGTCGGCAATCGGGTGGTCGCGGCGATCGCCAGCGAAGACTGGGACGTGCTGGTGCCGAACACTCCGATCAGCATCACCATGGGCTGGGCCGAGCTGGACGGGCGTACCGAGTTGTCCAGCTCGTTCGAGTTGGCCGACCGCGCCATGCTCCAGGCCAAAGCCGCCTCGACACGCCCGCCGACCTCAGCCGCCTCCTGAGCCGTCTGGCCGCCGCCTGCCGTCCGGCCGCCGAAACGGCAGGTTCACTTTCGGCTGAGCTGAGTTTCTCCGGCCAGCCGGGCGGCCCGCTCCGCTTCGCTGATGGCGTCCAGCACCCCGTCCATGTCGCCCTGCAAAACCTGATCCAGGTTGTACGCGGTGAAGCCGATCCGGTGATCGGTGATCCGGTTCTGAGGGAAGTTGTACGTGCGGATCCGCTCCGAGCGGTCCACGGTGCGGACCTGGGAGCGACGCGCGTCGCTGGCCGCGGCGTCGGCCGCCTCCTGGGCGGCGGCGAGCAAGCGGGCACGCAGGATCCGCATCGCCTGCTCCCGGTTCTGCAGCTGCGACTTCTCGTTCTGGCACGAGACCACGATCCCGCTGGGCAGGTGCGTGATCCGCACCGCGGAGTCAGTGGTGTTCACGGACTGACCGCCCGGGCCCGATGAGCGGTAGACGTCGATCCGCAGATCATTGGCCCCGATCTCGACCTCGGTGGTGCTGTCCGCCTCAGGCAGCACCAGCACCCCGGCCGCCGAGGTGTGGATCCGCCCCTGGGACTCGGTGGCGGGGACCCGCTGCACCCGGTGCACGCCGCCTTCGAACTTGAGCCGGGACCACACCCCGTTGCCGCCCTCGGGAGCGCCCTTCGTCTTGATCGCCACGGCCACGTCCTTGTGGCCGCCCAGGTCGGTCTCCTCGGAGTCGAGCACCTCCGTCAGCCAACCGTTGCGCTCGGCGTACCGCAGATACATCCGGAGCAGGTCACCAGCGAACAGGGCCGATTCATCGCCGCCCTCCCCCGCCTTGATCTCCAGGATCACGTCCTTGGAGTCGTTGGGGTCACGCGGCAGCAACAGCTCAGCCAGCCGCGCCTCGAGTGCCGGAAGGGAGGCTTCCAATGTGCGCGCCTCGTCGGCGAACGCCGGGTCCTCCGGGGCCAGCTCCCGTGCGGCGGCGAGATCGTCGCGGGTCTGTTCCAGCTGCCGAGCGGTCTGCGCGATCGGGCCGAGCGCGGCGTACCGGCGGCCGATCTTGCGGGCGCGAGCCTGGTCGGCGTGCACAGCCGGGTCGGCGAGCTGCTGCTCCAGCTCGGCATGCTCTTCGAGCAGTGCCGTCAACCGGCCGCCCTCGACCTTGGCGTGACCGCCCTGCGCTGGTATGCCCATCACGCCCCTGTCCTGCATCTTCATGCCACCGCAGGCGCAACGCTCCGCCGGGCGGCCTTGACCACAACAACGCCCGCCCACCCAGGTCGGGTGGACGGGCGTGACGAGAGCTACTTGCCTTTCTTGGCCTTCGCGCCGGACTTCTGCTCGGCTTGGGCCTTGGCGTACTTCTGCTGGAAACGGGCAACCCGGCCGCCGGTGTCCAGGATGCGCTGCTTGCCGGTGTAGAACGGGTGGCACACGGAGCAGGTCTC
>JBOGDL010000173.1:0-2475 GCA_050701815.1 Micromonosporaceae bacterium
GCGGCAGATCGGCGCCAAGCCGGGCACCGGGGGCAGCGCCGGCGGGGAGTACCTCCGCTCCCGGATCGACCTTCGCTTCTACCCCGAGCTGTGGGAGCTGCGCAGCCAGCTGTGAGCTGGTCGCCCCGCTAGCTCAGCGCCACCGCCGCCACCGGGGCCGTGGTGGGTTTCGTGGATCCGCCAGCCGGCTCAACAGTGACGGCGAGTTGATCAGCGCGCGAACTTCACCGGCATGCTGCAGGAGCATGTCTACCTGGCGGGCATCGCGGTGGCACCGCGTACACGAAAGGCGCCGACTCGAAGGAGTTCACGGCGGCGGCCGACGTGGTGAACGAACGCCGAAGACCTCTCCGACGCGGTCGGCGGCGTGGCCGGCGAGGACGCCGGGAGGCAGTTCGAGCAGGGCTTCAAGCAGCACATCAAGGACTTCGTCTCGTACGCCGTGGCAGCCAAAGGCGGTGACGAGGCGGCCAAGAAGGAGGCCGTGACCAGCCCTGATGGCGTACGCGAAGCAGCAGGGAAAGTTCTGGAGCGAGGCCACCAAGGGCGCACTGCCCGCAGCAGCAGTCGAGAAGTCCTTCGAGCACCACGTCGGCGCTGTCGCCAAGGCGGTCGACGCGCTCGCGGCGGGCAAGGAAACGGCGTACACCCTGCTCAAGCACGCTGCCGATCACATGCCTGAGATGGCGGCGGTGCTGGCCGGCGGCCTCGCGAAGGCGGCCAAGCTGGAAGGGGACCCGAACAGCCCGGCGTCGAAGCTGCGTTCCGACCTGACTGGACTGCTGCAGGCGCACGTGTACCTGGCCGGGGTCGCGGTGTTCACCGCATACACCGACAAGGAGGGCACGGACGGCAGGGACTTCAAGGCTGCCGCTGGCGCGTTGGACGACAACTCGGTCCAGCTCTCGAAGGGGATCGGCTCGCTCGCCGGCGCTGAGAACGAGAAGACCTTCCTGAAGGTGTGGCGGGGCCACATTGAGGATTTCGTCACGTACGCCGACGGCACGGCGAGCAAGGACGAGGCGATGCGGGCGAAGGCGATCAAGGAGCTGGACTCCTACCGCGGCACTGCGGGTGACTTCTTCGAGAAGACATCCAAGGGCGAGTCGCCCAGCGATGCCGTCGCCGAGGCGTTGCAGACACATGTCGCGAGCCTGGCCGGTGTCATCGACTCCATGGCCGGTGCGCTCGTGAAGTGATCGGCAGCGATCCAGTTCCACAACGGGGGGTGGTTGATGGCGCCGCGTGCCGACCGGCACGCGGCGCCATCAACGTCCGGGGTGGGCTCCTGTCGCGGCGCCTGTGGCTGGTCCGACACCGGACGTGGCAGCGGACCCATCCGAGGGATCGGCAACTCCGAATGGCTTCTCATGGGGTTCAGCGTTGACGAATACAAGCGGCAGGTGTCACCGGTTGAGCACCAGGACCTGGACTACGCAAGCTTCGCCGCGCACCCGTTGTCCGCGGACGCGTTGCGTTGCCTGCGGTACATGTGCGATGTCGAGACCCACACGGTCTGTTACCTGAGGGACTTGCTGGTCACGCCCTCGCACAAGGACCCGCAGGTGACCACGTTCCTCACCATGTGGGCGTACGAGGAGTACTGGCACGGCGAAGCGTTGGCCCGGGTGCTCGACGCCCACGGGATCGCCACCGGCGATGATCACATTCGCGGTGTCCGACTCTCCCAGGGGTTGGCGGACAGGTTCGCGCCGATCAGTCAGTCGATCGCCGCCAACCTGCTTGGCGAAGACTTCATCGCGATCCATCGGCTTCCCGGACTGGACGGGCTTCGATTGGTCCGCAAGGCGGCGGACCGGCACGGCGTCCCCCCGTGAGCTCACCCGCCGAGCGCCCCGCCAGGCGGCCTGAACGCCCCTGCCTCCAGCGGCCTCTGACCAGGCACTCTGCGCTGATCCCAGGTTCGTGCCAACGTCGGGCCGGGACGCGCCCAGAAGCCCCCGCGGATTCTTAATATAGGCCGGGTCCACAACGGAGGTGCGTGATGGGTACGGCGGAGCGCGACGGACAGCTGCTGGCGAACCGGTACCAGCTCGAGGTCGAGATCGACCGGGGAGCGATCGGCACCGTGTGGCGGGCGCGAGACGTGTCCACCGGCGAACCGGTCGCCGTGAAGGTGCTGTTGCCGGAGACCGAGCAGGACGCTGACGTGGTCAAGAGCCTGTTGGACGAGGCCGAGGTGCTCTCCCAACTCAACCACCCCAGCATCGTCCGGCCCCGTGATTTCGTGGCCAACGGGGTGCGGGCCTTGGTGATGGACCTGGTCGAGGGCGTGGACGTGCGCAAGCGGATCCTGCACAGCGGGCCGCTGCGGCCTACGGAGGCCGCTGAGGTCGCCGCCCAGATCGCCGACGCTCTGGCCTCAGTGCACGGCGCCGGGATGCTGCATGGCGACGTCAAGCCCGGCAACATCATGATGCCGTCCAACGGGGGGCCGGCGAAGTTGGTGGACTT
>JBOGDL010000174.1:0-5962 GCA_050701815.1 Micromonosporaceae bacterium
CCGACCATGAACAGGCCGGTCGCCAGGATCGCGGTGGTGACGTGGATTTTCAGCCAGTACGAGTTGAGCGCCGGCACCAGCGGCCCGGCGTCGGTGTAGAGCCGCACCGCCGCGAAGCCCAGCAGCAGCACCACCACCAGGGTCACGAACAGCCCGAGGTGGCGCACCGGCCGCCGGTACGCGACCGCGATCCACGCCGCCACGCCGACCAGGCACACCGCGATCACGAACTCGTACATGTTGCCCCAGGGCACCCGGTTGGCGGCCATGCCGCGAGCGACCAGGCAACCAGCCTGAGCCACGGCGCCGAGCACGGTCAGCCCGAAGCCGAGCTTGCCGGCCAAGGCGGCGTGCCGGGGCGAGATGCCGGGCCGCGACGGCTCAGTGTCGGAGTCGTGGTCGGCGTCATCGGCGCTGTCCGCGCCGCCAACAGCTACCGGGCCCGCGCCGTTTGCTTCGCTGACTGCGCCCGCGCCGCTCGAACCCACCTTGACCAGCTCGCGCTCATCGCGGCGTACGGCTCGGCCGACCGCGCTCTGGGCGCCGAAGGCGTACTCCACGGCGTGGGCCAGCATCGCGATCGCGTAACACAGCACGGCGACGGTGAGCAGCTGGTCCGACAAGCTAGCCATAGCTGTGCTGACCGGCATGATCAGTCACTCTCCTTGTTCCTCACGCGGTCTTGGCGCGGCCTCTGGCGCGGCCCCTGGTGCGCTCCGCGACGGGGCCGCGGGGTCGAGCCCTCGCTCGGGCGCCGCTCGCGACACCAACTTGGCGAACTCGTCGCCGAACCCGGTGTGATCCGAACGCGACAGGCCGCCCGCCTCCACGATTGTGCGCCGGCGTGATGGATCACCAGAGCCGGGGCGCCCCGAACCCTCAGCCGCGTCAGCCGGAACCAGCCGGAACCAGACCCGGCGCCGTCGTACCGTCAAAGAACCCAGCAGGCCCAGCAGCAGGGCGCCCGCCGCGACCAGCACCAATGGCGCTCCGGGGTCGTCGCGCACCTGCAGCGTGATCCACTCCCGGGTGCCGGTGAACTCGACCTTGGAGCCGTCGTCCAGGGTCCAGGAGTCGCCCGGACGCAGCAGTTTGGGCTGGTTGCCGATCATCTTCAGCCGGTCGGTGTCGATCTGCCGCTGATCCAGCGAGTAGACCGAACGCGGGATCCCGGCATCCAAACCGAGGTCACCCCGGTAGGCGAAGAGCACCAGGCCGGGGTCGCGCTCGGCGGGGAACGCGGAGTGCCCCGACTTCGGCTGATCGGGCAACGTCGGCATGTAGACGCCCTGGAAGCCCATCTGCGCCTTTGGGTCGCGCTTCCCGGTCTTGGGGTTGATGTTGGCGTCCGGGAATGCGGCGACGCCTTCGCCGGTGCCCATCCCGTCCATCTGCAGGAACGGGGACACCGAGGTCTGGGTGTTGCCGTACCGGTCGGTGTAGCGGATCACCGGGGCGTAGCCGTGGCCCACCAGGTAGACGCTGCCGCCGTCCAGCCGCAGCGGGTCGTTCACCTCAAGCCGGCTGTCCTGGGCGGGCGCGGCCCCGATGCTGTGGCGGGTGTCCGCCGCGTAGTGGGTGGGCTGGCCATTTTTCTGGTACGCGGCCTCGAAGTCGACCAGCTCCAGGCACAGCGGCGGCAGGTCGCTCGGCTCCGCCCACGAGCCCAGCGCATAGTCGTCGTACTGCTGCAACGAGCTGCAGAACGCCTGGTCGGGGCCGGCCACCAGGAGCCGGTTGCCGTGCCACCCGTACGCGGAGCCCAGCGCCACCCCGATCAGGATCGCGAGCAGTGAGAAGTGGAACAGCAGGTTGCCGGTCTCCCGGAGGAAGCCCTTCTCGGCGCTCACCGTCACCGTCTCGCCGGACGCGGCGCCTGCCCCGGCAGCCGGGGTCGGCGGGTGCACCCGCACCGCGGCACGCCAACGCCGCTTGCGCAGCAGCTTCGCGATCTTCTCGCCGGCTTCTTGAGGCGTCGACTCAAGCTGGTGCGGGCCTGAGTGCTGCGGCAGTTTGCCCAGCCGGCGCGGCGCGTCCGGCGGTTTACGCAGCATCGCTTGCACGTGCTTGCGCATGCGCGGTGTCAAGCAGCCGACCAGCGAGATGAACAGCAGCAGGTAGATCGCGCCGAACCAGGGCGAGGCGTACACGTCAAAGGCCCACAGCCGATCCAGGATCGGCGCCGCCTTCGGGTACCTGGTGAAGAAGTCGCTGACCCCGGACTGGTTGACGTTGCGCTGCGGGAAGGCTGAGCCCGGCACCGCGGCAACCGCCAACAGGAACAGCAGAACCAGCGCGGTGCGCATGCTGGTGAGCTGCCGCCACCAGCGCCGGGCTGTCACCACCGGTCCCCGCCTGGCGCGGGCGCCGCGCGAGCCGCCGGGCGGCTCGCCGGACTCGGGGGCGGTGGACAGCTTGGTCGCTTCGGCGGCCGCGCCCACCTCAGCGGCGCCAGCTCGGGTCTCGATCGAAGTCACTAGATCGTCAGCTCCACGGATCCGACGCTGGATTGCAGCCAGATGATGAATTGCTCCCATACGCCGGTGACCAGACCCAGGCCCAGCAGCACCAGCATCACGCCGCCGATCCGCACCACCCACAGGCTGTGCCGGCGGATCACCTGGAACAGCCCGAGCACCCAGCGGAAGCCCATCCCGAACAGCAGGAAGGGCAACCCCAACCCGATGCCGTACGCGGTGGCGAGCACCGCGCCGCGAGTCGCTGACCCTTGCACCGCGGCCAACCCCAGCACCGCTCCCAGGGTGGGGGACACGCACGGGATCCAGGAGAACGCGAACACCGCCCCCAACACGGGCGCCCCCGCGAGCCCGGCCGCCGGCAGCCGGCGGAACCGCAGCTCACGTTGCATTCCGGGGATGGCGCCCAGGAAGGTCAGCCCCAGCACCACGATCAGCAGACCGGCCCCGATCTCGATGGCGCGTTGTTGCAGCAGCAAGGTCCGTCCCAGGGCGCTGACTGTGACGCTGAGGATCACGAAGATCACGGTGAACCCCGCGATGAACAGCGCCGAGCCGGCCAGCACCTGCCCGCGTACCCGCCGCCGGGTCAGCGTCGCGGCCCCGGCCCCAGCGGCGGCACCGCCGTCCGTGTCGGCGTTGCCGCTGCTGGCGCCGCTGGCTTGCTGGGCCGTCGCTGGGGGGCTGCCCTTGGCGCGTGGTGAGTTGACGGCGTCCAGGTCCGCTCCGGCGAGGCCGGTCACGTACGACAGGTACGCCGGCGCCAATGGCAGCACGCACGGGGACAGGAAGCTGATCAGCCCGGCGAACGCGCTCACCCCGATGGCGGCGATCAGCGGGCCGGACTGCGCGATCTCTGCCGGCGACATCAGCGCGCCCCGCGGGCCTCGGTGGCGACGTCACGTACCACCCGGTTCAGCTCGGCGTGCAGCACCGCTTCCCGGAACACGGCCGCGATTCGACCTTTGCGGTCGATCACGATGGTGGCGGGGATGGTGCTTGGCGGCACGTCCCGGAAGCTGATGGCGATCTTGCCCGGGGCATCGTGCAGGCTCGGGTACGTCAGCCCGAAACTCTTCTCGAACGCGCGGGCCTTGTCCTTGTCGTCGCGGATGTTGACCCCGACGAACCTCACCCCGTCTGACTTGTTCTTCTGGTACGTCTTCTCCAGCTCAGGCGCCTCGAGCCGGCATGGGGCGCACCACGACGCCCAGAAGTTGAGCACCACCACGTCCCCTCGCAGCTGGCTCAGCCGGAACGAGTCGCCGTCGAGCATCGTTCCGGTGATCTTCGGAGCTGCTGTGCGGGTCGCGGGGGAGAACGTCTGGGAGGAGCCTTTGCCGGCCACGTACCGGTTCTGCCCGTTGCCGTTGGCATCGACCGCGGCGCCGTCGGAGGAGCACCCGGACACCAGCAGTGCCCCGACAAGCGCCAGCCCGAACGCTGCTGACCGCACAAGCCTTGCCGAACGCAGGAACACTAGGCGCCCTTTGCTCGCCTGGCGGTGGCTGACTGCGCGATCAGATGCCCCGCCGGCTCGGAGTATTCGATTCCGTTCAGCTTTCCGTTCCGGAATTGGAACGAGGTCAGGCTCGCCAGGTTGCACCTGCGGTTTCGCGGGTCGTGCCAGAGCCGCTTGCCTTCGAAGCTTCGGCGCAGAATCCAGATCGGCAGCTGGTGTGAGACGCAGAACGCCTCCCCACCGGCGGCTTCCGCGGCCTGCCGAGCCTCGTGGAGCGCGGCCGCCATCCGTGCCGCGACCATGCTGTACGGCTCGCCCCAGGAGGGCGCGAAGGGGTTGCGCAACACCCACCAGTTACGGGGGTCCCGCAGCGCGCCGTCGCCGACCCCGACTTTGCGCCCTTCGAACCAGTTCGCGCTCTCGATCAGGCGCGGGTCGGTTTCGACGGTGAGCCCGAACTGCTCGGCGACCGGTTCCGCGGTTTCCTGGGCACGTTCCAGCGGGCTGGCGACCACGTAGACGATCTTGCGTGCGGCGACTGCGGCGGCGGCTGCTTTCGCCATCGCGGCGCCCAGCTCTGACAGGTGGAAGTCCGGCAGCTGCCCGTACAGGACCCCTTTGGGGTTGTGGACTTCGCCGTGCCGCAGCATGTGGACGACGGATTCGGTCATGACCCGGCACCTGCGACGGCTGCGGCTTCGGCCGCGGCGGGCAGCGCAGCGGCGACCCGCTCGATGGCAGCGTCATCAAGCGCGGTGGAGACAAACCACGCTTCGTACGCACTGGGTGGCAGATAGACCCCGGCGGCGAGCATTTGGTGGAAGAACGCCGCGTACGCCTCGGTGTGCTGCCGTTGCGCGCCTGCGAAGTCGACGACGTCATGATCGGTGAAGAACACACTGAACATGTTGCCGGCGTTCGAGACCCGGTGCGACACGTTCGCTTTCGCCAGCGCCTCGCTTGCGAGGTCTGCCAGCTGCTGCGCCGTCTGGTCCAGTTTCTGGTACGCCTGATCGGTGCACAGCCGCAGCGTGGCCAGCCCGGCGGCGGTCGCGAGCGGGTTCCCCGACAGGGTGCCGGCCTGGTACACGGGCCCGGTCGGCGCCAGCTGCCGCATCAGATCGGCCCGGCCCCCGAACGCCGCCGCGGGCAGCCCGCCGCCCATCACCTTCCCGTACGTGAAAAGGTCAGCGGGTGCCGGATCAAGCTCAGCCCAGCCGCCGCGGGCGACCCGGAACCCGGTCATCACCTCGTCGAGGATGAGCAGGGCGCCGTGGCGGTGGGCGATCTCAGCCAGTTTCTGGTTGAACCCGTCACGCGGCGCGATCACGCCCATGTTGCCGGGCGCGGCTTCGGTGATGACGCAGGCGATCTGCTCGGGATGTGTCGCGAACGCCGCTTCGACTCCGGCCACGTCGTTGTACGCCACCACAATCGTCTCGCTCGCGGCGGAGTCGGTGACACCGGCAGAGCCGGGTATCGCCAGGGTGGCGGCGCCCGATCCGGCGGCGACCAGCAGCGGATCGACATGCCCGTGGTAACAGCCCGCGAACTTGATCACCTTGGGGCGGCCGGTGGCCGCGCGGGCCAGCCGGATCGCGCTCATGGTGGCTTCGGTGCCGGAGTTGACCAGCCGTACCTGTTCCGATGCGGTACGTGCCACGATCTCTTCGGCCAGCTCGACCTCACCTTCGGTGGGCGCTCCGAAGCTGGTGCCTAGTGCGGCGGCTTGCCGTACGGCGTCGACGATTTCGGGGTGGGCGTGTCCGTGCAGCAGCGGGCCCCACGAGCACACCAGGTCGACATAGTGGTTGCCGTCCGCGTCGATCAGGTACGCGCCTTCGCCGCGGGCCATGAAGCGTGGCGTGCCGCCCACGGCGCCGAACGCGCGGACAGGCGAATTCACCCCGCCCGGCGTCACAGCTCGGGCGCGGTCGAACAGTGCGGCGGAGTGGGTTTCTCCGGCGGGGTGGCCGTATTCGGCGGAAAGGTTCGAGGTCACGGCCTCGACATTCTCTCAGCC
>JBOGDL010000175.1:0-2939 GCA_050701815.1 Micromonosporaceae bacterium
CCGTTCTCGTAGTCCAGCGCCACCACCGGGCGCGGCCGGTACGCCTCGAAGTCGCGCCCCATCAGCGAGGAGTCCCAGCCGAACCCGAACTCCTCAAGCAACCCCAACGTGGAGTCCGAGAAGTCCCACGCCGGTGACCGGTACCCGTGCGGACGCGCGCCGAGCACCTTCTCGTGGTGCCGGAGTTGCAACGCCAAAAGACGCCGCTCCTCCGGTTCGGACAGCTCCGGGATCCGCTCGTGGTAGCAGCCGTGAGCGGCGATCTCATGCCCGGCGTCCGCTATCTGCCGAGCCCGGTCCGGGAATGTCAGCAGGGTGTGGCTGGGAGTGCACCAGGTGGTGGTGATGCGGCGCCGTTCACACAACTGCAGCAGCCGCGGCACTCCCACCTCGGCGCCGAACTCACCCCGCGACAGATAGCTGGGGGAGGTCTTGCCGAACGTGCCCATCCAGAGGCTGTGGGCGTCGAAGTCGACGGTGATCGAGACCGCCAGCCGCTTGCCTTGCGGCAGCCGTAACGTCATGCCCTGCTCCTAGACATGTCACCAGTGCAGCCGGACGTCACCGGCTGGGCAGCCGCTCAACGCGGGACGTGACAGGGCGAACGGCGCCAGCGACATGCTGGGCTCCTCACCCGCCAGGGACTGCGCCACCAGCTCACCGCTGATCGGGCCCGCCGCGTTGCCGAACGAATGGCCGGTGGCGAGGTGGAGCCCGTCGAGGTCATCCACCCTGTCGATGACCGGCAACCCGTCAGGGGTGCCCGCGACCAGCCCCGACCACAGGCCGGTGACACCGAGACCGGCGTAATCGGGGCGGCGCGACAGCAGCGTGTCCAGCATGGTCTTGGCCGCGAGGATGGTGGTGTGCGGGTTGAGCGCGTCCGGATCGTCCAGGACGTGGCCGAACTGCACGCTTCCCTCCGCGGTCGCCGAGACCATCTCCGCGTAACCCAGCGGCTGACCCTCGACATCCGTCGCGGTGGGGAACTCCCCGGGCCGGAACTCCGCCAGGTCCGCCAACGCGCTGGACGAATCGGCGCCCAGCGGCCCGCGCAGGATCGCCTGCGCTTTGGGATGAACCGGCTGCGTCATCAGCAGCCCGACCCGCACCGGGTTGATCGGGATCGACAGCCCTTCCGCTTCCAGGTGCTTCGCCCAGGCGCCGGTCGTCCACACCACGGCCTGCGCGGGGACGTCACCGCGTACGGTCCGCACCCCGGTGACCGCTTCCCGGCTGCGGGTCAGCCCCAACACGGGGGTGCTCTCGTGCACCCGCACCCCCATCCGGCGGCACGCGTCGCCGAGGCCGCGCACAAACTTCGCGGTGCTCAGCTGCGCGTCGTCCGGGCAGTACGCCGCGCCCAGCGCCGAATCGGGCAGCGCCGGCGCCAGTTTCCGGGCCTCGTCGGGCTCGACCAGCTCGACACTCACGCCGTGGCGTTCCCGGTCGGCTGCGTACCGCTGGAACAGCTCGCGTTGCCGCTGCGTCTCGTAGAAGAAGAGCCCGCCGTTGCGGCGGTACTCGAACGTGGGGCCGAGCACGTCGACGAACCCCGGGTACATCTCGGCGCCTCGACGAGCCAGCTCCAGCGCCGGCCCGCCGCGCATGGTCTGGATCCACAGGCACCCCGAGTTGCGCCCGGAGGCCCCGTACGCGAGAAATCTCTGCTCCAGCAGCACCACGTCGAAGCCTCGGCGCTTCAGCGCATAGGCAGCGCTGACGCCGACGATGCCGCCGCCGACGACCACCACGTCCGCCGCGTCCAAGGACATCCCGTGTTCCTTTCTCCTATGCCTCCGTGGGCCGGCGCCTCTGAGGCCGGTCGCGACGCCGGCGCCGGTGTGGCGTGGCCGCCGGATCGATCGTCACCGGCCGGCGTCGTGGCCGAGGCCGCTCAGGTGGCGTTCCAACCCCCGTCGACGTGCAAGGTGTGCCCGGTGATGTACGCCGCCTCGTCGCTGGCCAGGAACACCACCGCGGCGGCCACCTCTGACGGCTGTCCGGCCCGGCCTGCCGGGATCAAGAAATCCATCACATCCTTCGAAGCGCCGATTCCGCGATTCATGTCGACCAGGTCACCGAGCACCTCAGCGGAGTTCTTCCGGATGTCGGTGCTGGTCACGCCGGGGGCGACCACGTTCGCGGTGACACCGTGCCGGGCCAGGTCCACCGCAAGCCGGCGGGTCATCCCCTCGATTCCGGCTTTCGAGGCGGCGTACGCGAGGCCGTCCGCCGCGCCGCGCTGCCCCGCCACCGAGCCGATGTTGACGATCCGCCCCGATTGTTGACGCGTCATCAGCTCGGCGGCCGCTCGGCAGCCGTGGAAACAGCCGGTGAGGTTGACCTCGATCACCCGGCGCCAGAGTTGGGGGGTGGTTTCGTCGACGCCGGCGTACCCGTCGAAAACCCCGGCGTTGTTGACGAACACGTCGAGCCGGCCCGTGGGCTCACTCGCCGCCTCCGCGAACCGGCGCATCTGATCGGCGTCGGACACGTCGAGCTGGTGCGGACGCAGGTGTCCCGAGGCGTTGAGGTCCGCGGCGGCGTCCTCCAGCCGTTCGGCCGACACGTCTCCGATGTGGACGATGTCGCCCCGGTCGAGGAACGCCTTGGCGATCGCGCGACCGATACCCGACCCCGCCCCGGTCACCGCGACGACTCGTTGCCCCACCCTGCTGCCCTCACATCCGCTGCCAGGTTCTTCTTTGACTGATCCGGGTACGCCGCGATCTCGTCCGGCACGATCCGGATCGGCGGACCTTCGCGCAGCTCCTCAGAGACATGCGCGATCACGCCCGGCAACATGGACATCACCGCCAGCCCGGTCATCTCCTCCGGGGTGAAGCCCATCTCGACCAGCACCGCGGCCATCACGCCCACATCATTGATCGGGATCGCGTCCCGCCCCGGCAACGCCCGGAACGCCCGGTGCACCG
>JBOGDL010000176.1:0-12796 GCA_050701815.1 Micromonosporaceae bacterium
AGGCGAGAACCGTCGCCGCCCCGCCACAGCGTCCGTCCCGGCTCCCGCCGGCGTGGCCGCTGACGGCGCTGCTGCTGCTCTACCCACTCTGGTGGGCGCTCGGGTTCGGCGTGTTGATCTACCTGCTGGTGGCGGCGCCCATGGCGTGGGCGTTGGCACGGCGCAGGCCGATCCGGATCCCGCCCGGCTTCACCCTGTGGCTGCTGTTTCTCGCGGTCGTCGTGATCAGCATGGCGGCCTTGGAATTCGACCCACCAGGCACGCTGCCGACCTCCGCGTGGCAGCGGTTGCCCGGCACGGTGCTTCGGCTGGCGGAGTACGCGTCGCTGACCGTGCTCCTGCTCTACGTCGGCAACCTCAGTAAGAAGGAGCTTCCCCAGTCCCGTCTGATCCGGCTGCTCGGGTGGTCCTTCCTGATCACGGTGGTCGGCGGTTTCGTCGGCGTGCTGTGGCCGCACCTGGCGTTCGACTCCCCCATCGAAATGCTGCTGCCCGACCGGTACGCCGAGAACAGTTTCGTGAAGACGCTGGTGCATCCCGCGGTGGCGCAGCAGCATGAGGTGCTCGGCTACCCCACCCCCCGCCCGGCCGCGCCCTGGGGCTACACCAACCTCTGGGGCGCCAACTTCGCGCTGCTGGCGATCTGGTTCGCGGTGGCGGGCTGGGCCCGCGGCCACGACGACACCCCCCGGGCCGTGCGCTGGCGCCGGGCGGCTGCCGTGGCAGTGCTCGCGATCTCGGTGGTCCCGGTGGTGGTCTCGCTCAACCGGGGGCTGTGGCTCTGCCTCGGAGTCGCCGCCGCCCTGATCGCGGTGCGGATGGCGATGCGGGGCCAGTTGCTCGCAATCGGCGCGCTGACGGTGGCGACGGTCTCGCTCATGGTGCTGCTGGCCGCCTCGCCGCTGGGCCATCTGGTACGCGACCGGATAGCCACCGGCCACTCCAACGACATCCGGATGTACACCACCGAGAAAGCCCTCGACGGCATCGCGTACTCCCCGGTGATCGGCTTCGGCACCACGCGCGACTCGATGGGCAGCGACTCCTCCATCGCGGTCGGCAACAGCGCGGGCTGCGACAACTGCGGAAACCACACCATCGGCAGCAACGGTCAGGTGTGGCTGGAGCTGTACGCGCACGGATTTCTGGGCGTGGTGCTGTTCCTGGCCTTCTGCTGCTACCCGCTGTGGCGCTACCGGCGCGACAACAGCGTGATCGGGATCGCCGCCTCCACGGTGCTGGTGCTCAACCTGCTGGCGTCCGCGTACTACAACACCCTCGTCACCCCGTTGGCATTCACCTTCATCTCGTACGCCATCTGGTGGCGTGAGAACTCAACCGCGGCGGTGACAAGCAGATGACCCAGCAGATGGCGCCGACACAGCGAGCCGACCACCTGGTCGAAGTGTTGGACTCGCTCTACCCGCCCCCCTGCCGGGTGGTGCTCACGGAATCGTCCTCCACAGCCGCGGCTCGTCGCCTGCAAGGGCGCCAGCGGCTGGGACGCGACGCGGGCCCGCAACGCGGCGAGGAGCTGATCGCCGAGTTCCGGATCGTGCCGGGGCTGCGTCGACCCCGTCTGCTGACCCCCGCGCGGCCGCGGCTGGCAGCCGCCGGGCTGCGTTCGATGTCCCGACCCACGTCCCGAGCGGCGCAGCTCGGTTTGGCTCTGGGGGTGGTGGGGATGGCGGTGCCCGGCGCCGCCAGTGTGCTGCTCCCCCACCGGATCCGGGTGTACGGGCCCCGCGGCGTCGACTGCTTCAGCCAACACGTGCAGCAGGCCCTGGAGCACCAGGGGGCGCGGGTCGCGGGCCTGGCGATACACATCGGAGGGCCGATGCGCGCCAACCGCAAGCCGGTGATGGCGTTGCTGGACCCGGCGGGACGGGTGCTCGGCTTCAGCAAGCTCGGGGTCAGCTCGCTGGCCCGGAATCTGGTGCGCAACGAACGCACGGCGCTGCGCACCCTCGCCAGCTCGCGGCTGCGCCACACCCGGCTGCCGGGGCTGCTGCACGCGGGCATCTGGCGAGACTGCGAGGTGATCGTGCAGTCCGCGCTCCCGGTGCCGCGCCGCGCGAGCCTGCCGCGGCCCGGCTCGACGGACCCCGACGTGCCTGCGCTGTCGATGCGCGAGGTGGCGCGTTGCTGCGGCGTGTACGGCGGCCCGCTCGCGTCCTCGCCGTACTGGTCGACATTGCGGGGGCGGATCGCCGCGCTGCACCACGGCAACGCCCTGGCTGGTCTGGCTGACCTGATCCAGAGCGTCGCGGGTGACGTGAGTCTGCAGTACGGGGCCTGGCACGGCGACTGGACCACGTGGAACAGCTGCCAGCTCGACGACCGGATGCTGGTGTGGGACTGGGAACGGTTCGCCGTCGGGGTGCCCCTCGGCTTCGACGCGTTGCACTGCCGGATCGCGGGCCAACTCTCCCGGCCCGAATTGACCATCAGCGACGTGCTGGCGGTGGCACAGGAGCTGACTCCCTTCGAGACCCGGGGTCGCGAGGCGGCGGTCACCAGCGCGCTGCACCTGCTCGAGATCGGCGTCCGTTACCTGGCCGACGGCCAGCGGACCGGCGCGGCCGGGACGGTTCTCGACCGGCTGCTCCCGGCACTTGCCGCACACCTCTACACGGGTCGCTTGGACGCCCCTCGCACAGAGAACGGGGATGCCTGATGATCAACCGAGCTGCCACGCCTCCTGCGCTGAAGCGTGTGTTGCACGCGGGCTCGCGAACCCTGGGACGACTCAGCAGCAGGTCACGGCTGCTGCCCGGCTTCCTGATCATGGGAGGACAGCGATGCGGCACCACCTCGATGTACCGGGCGCTGTCGCAGCACCCGGCGGTGCTCAAAGCGGTGTTGCACAAAGGGGTTCACTACTTCGACACCAGCTACCACCGGGGGGCGGCGTGGTATCGGGCGCATTTCCCGCTCGGCCGCACCGCTCGGGCGGTGCGCCGGCGCACCGGTGTCGAGCCGGTGACGTTCGAGTCCAGCCCGTACTACCTCTACCACCCGTCCGCCGCTGAGCGGATCGCCAGCGACCTGCCGGACGTACGGCTGATCGTGCTGGTGCGGGACCCGGTGGAGCGCGCCTATTCACAGCACGCGCATGAGGTGGCTCGCGGGTTTGAGACCGTGCTCGACTTCGAGCAGGCGCTGTCCCTGGAACAGACCCGGCTTGCCGGCGAGGCGCTCCGGCTGCGACACGACCCGCTGTACCACAGCCACTCCCACCGCCACCACGGCTACCGCGACCGGGGCCATTACATCGACTACCTGGAGCCCTTGGCATCCCTCTTCGGTCGGGACCGGATCCACGTGGTCGACAGCGCGATGTTCTTCACCGCGCCGAAGCGGGTCTACTCCGACGTGCTGCAGTTCCTGGGGCTGCCGGATTTGGGTTCGCCGGCGTTCGAGCAGCACAACGCCCGGCCCAGATCGCCGATGTCCAACTCGCTGCGACGGCGGCTGGAGGAGCACTTTCGCCCGTACGACGAGCGGCTGGAAACCTGGCTGGGGCACTGCCCGTCATGGCGGCAGTGACCCCCGAGCAGCGCGAGCGGGCGCCCGAGACACCCGAGGCCCCGCCGCCTGGAGAGTCGGCGCCTCGGGCGAGGGGCCTGGCCGGGGTGGCTCGGGGCGGCGCGTTGAACCTCACCGGCGCCGGCTATTCGGCGATCGCCGGGTTCGCTGTCACCGCGCTGGTGGCGCGGGGGCTGGGCCCGCACGAGGCGGGCATGTTCTTCACCGCCACCACGTTGTTCGTGATCGCCGCTGTGGTGATCAAGCTCGGGGCCCCCACCGGCCTGGTGTACTGGCTGGCGCGATTGCGTGCCCTGGGGCAGCACCGGCTGCTGCGGCGCTGCCTGCGGGCCGCGTTGGCGCCCGTGCTGATCGCCTCCGGCGTGGTGGGCGCCGCGATTTATCTCACGGCGCCATGGCTGGCGCGGCTGGCCCCCGGGGCCGCCGGCGCCGGCGACGACGGGTTCGCGGCCCAGTTGCGGATCCTGGCGGTGGCGTTGCCGCTGGCCGCGATCACGGAGACGCTGCTGGCCGCCACCCGGGGGCACCGGATCATGCGGGCCACGGTGCTGGTGGACAAGCTGGGGCGGCCCACCCTGCAGCTGATCGGACTAGCCGCGGCGGTGGCGTTCGCCGCGTCGAACAACTGGTACACCTTCGCCTGGGGCGCCCCGTGGGCGCTCGCCGCTGTGACGGCCTGGCTGTGGCTGCGCAGCGTGCTGCCTCGCCGCCCCGATCCTGACCAGCCCGGACTCCCTGACATGACGAACCACCATCCGGCGGGTTCGCTCTCCCCGGAACTGGATCGGCTGGGCCGGCAGTTCTGGGCTTTCACCTGGCCCCGTGGCGCGGCGAACGTGCTGCAGTTGATGCTGCAGCGCTCCGACATCCTGCTGGTGGCCGGGATGCTGGGTTTCACCGCCGCCGCCGGGTACGCCGCGGCGACCCGGTTCGTGGTGGTGGGCCAACTGGGCAGCGCGGCGATCAGCGCCGCCGTGGAACCCAGGCTCGCCGAGTCGCTGGCCCGCGACGACCATGCCGCCGCCAAGACCTTTTACCAGGGGGCGACCGGCTGGCTGGTGCTGATCATGTGGCCGGTATACCTGCTCACCGCGCTGTTCGCGCCGTACTACCTCAAGCTTTTCGGGTCGGCGTACGCCACCCCAGAGGCGATCGCGGTGGTGATGCTGCTGTGCGGCGCGATGCTGCTCACCAGCAGCTGCGGGATGGTCGACGTGATGCTCGCGATGACCGGCCCCACCACCTGGAACCTGGCGAACGTGAGCATCGCGGTGGCGCTGAACCTGGGCCTCAACCTGCTGCTGATCGGCAAGCTCGGGATCGTGGGCGCCGCTGTTGCCTGGACGGCGGCGATCGCGTTGAAGAACCTGCTGCCGTTGGCGCAGCTCGCCCGGCGGGGGCTGCACCCGTACGGGCGTGGGACGGTGACCGCGGCGGCGTTGGCGATGGCCTGCTTCGGGGTGCTCCCGACGGCCGCGGGCGCGGTGTTCGGGTGGGGGCTGCCCGTCCTGGCCACGGCGGTCGCAGTGGGCACGGTCTGCTACCTGACCGGCCTGTGGCGGCTGCGTGACCCGCTGAATCTCACTGCGTTGCACAGCATGAGAGCGTCCGCCCGCCCCATCGTGATGGAGATGCCATGAGCGAGCCGCCCCGGCACTTGGTGGGGTGCGGAGTCCTCGACACGCCATGGCGTACGGCGTGTCGGCAGCACATCACCCCACCAGGTCGGGCGGGGCTGCCACAAACCGAACAGCACAGCGCGGGGGGCGCAGTATGAGCGGGGAAGCGAGATCCACGATGGGCCCATTGTTGGTCACCGGGTTGCCGCGCAGCGGCACCAGCTGGGTGGGCAAGATGCTGGAGGCGTCCGGCGAGGTGGTGTACGTCAACGAGCCGCTCAATCCGCAGCATCCGCCCGGTCGCACCCCCGGCGTGTTGAACTGCGACCCCACGCACCGGTTCCAGTACATCTGCGACGACAACGCGACGTGGTGGCTGCCCGCGTTCCACGACACGGTGGCGCTGCGCTACCGCTGGGGGGCGGAGCTGCGCCGGAATCGGGCGCCGTACGACCTGGCGCGGCTGGCCAAGTACGCCACCTCGTTCACGTTGGGCCGGCTGCGGGGCCGCCGGGCGATGCTGGACGACCCGTTCGCGCTGTTCTCCACGCGCTGGTTCACCGAGCGGCTGGGGTGCCGGGCGGTGGTGCTGGTGCGGGATCCGGTCAGCCTGGTCGGCAGCTGGCAGCGGTTGGGCTGGCAGATTCACTTCCACGAGCTGCTGGAGCAGCCGCTGCTGGTGCGGGACCTGCTGGGATGCCACACCGAGCAGCTGCGCTCGCTGATCGGCTCGTACGACCACGTGGCCCGGACCGCGAACCTGTGGCGGGTGGCGTACGAGATTGTGGACCGCTGCTTCGCTGGCCTTCCCGGCGTGCTGGTGCAGCGGTACGAGGATCTGGTGAGCGACCCTGCCACCGGGTTCGCCAAGCTGTACGACTTCTTCGGCTTGACGTTCAGCTCCCGGGCCCGGGACACGGTGGCGGCTGCGACCGGCGCCAAGGGCGGCCGGCTCGGTGAGGGGTCGCATCGCTTCACGATGCGGTTCGGCTGGTCCAAGACGGCGTTTCGCCCGATGGACTCCCGCACCGCGCTGACCTCCTACCGCGACCGGCTCAACCCGGCTGAGATCGCTCGGGTACGGGAGATCACCGCGGAGGTTGCGGGTCGGCTTTACCCAGCCGAGTCAGCAACGCGCTCGTGAGCAGGCGAACCGCGTACGGGACGTCTTGAAGCAGGTACCGCCGGAACAGCCGCCGCGGCTCGGACGCCAGTCGATGCACCCACTCCAGGCCGGTGCCGCGCATCCAACGCGGCGCCCGCGAGACTTCCCCGGCGGCGAACGCGATCGCGGCGCCGCATCCCACGAACCATGCCGTCGGCAGCTCGGTGACGAGCTTCGCGATCAGGCGCTCCTGGCGGGGGAAGCCGAGACCGACGAACACCAGGTCCGGCTTGGCGGCCTTGACCAGGGAGATCGCCGTTTCCAACCCGTCGGGGGTCTGGTCAAAGCCGAACGGGGGGCTGTCCGCACCCGCCACGATCAGGCCGGGGCAGGTGGACGAGAGCACCTTGGCCGCCCGCTGCGGCACTCCCGTGGCCCCACCCAGCAGGTAGATCGACTTGCCGTGCCGCGCCGCCATCGCCGACAGCGACCAGATCAGGTCGGAGCCGGCGACCCGGGCCGGCAGCGGCCTGCGGGACAGCTTGCTGGCCCACACCAGCGGCATCCCGTCCGCGAGCACCAGTGAGGATCTCACGATCAACGCGTGCGCCTCGTGGTCGCGGCGGGCTTGGCGCAGGATGTCGACGTTGGGGGTGACGATGGTGCCGCCGGCGCCTCGGGCGAGTGCCGCTTCCACCACGGACACCACGTCCGGCTCGGTCAGCGGGTCGAACGCGACACCGCCCAGAGCCACTCCGCCCACCTGTGCGCGCAGTCCTGCTCCGCCCGCTCTCGCGACCCCATGGATCGGTTCGGCGATCGTCCTTCGGAGGTCATCTCGCTTTGCGCACACGAACAGCAACTTAACGTCACAAACCCGGCCAGCTGATGAGTTCCGGCAAATCCGCGGCTACACAGATCCACTAGGGCGTTCACTCGTTGTATTTTCCAGACCGCGGATTGTCAGCCTCAGGGAGGGCATGTGTTCTCAGACCGAGTGAGGGTGCTTTTCGTCGGCGGTCTCGGACGAAGCGGCACCACCCTCCTGGAGCGGATCCTGGCCCAGCTGCCCGGCGCCTGCCCGCTCGGCGAAGTGGTGCACCTGTGGCAACGCGACGTGCGAGACGACGAACGCTGTGGCTGCGGGGCCTCGTTCTCCGACTGCGACTTCTGGCAACAGGTCGGCGAACACGCCTTCGGCGGCTGGGACCGCGTCAACGTCGACCGGATCCTGCGGCTGCGCACAGCTGTCGGGCGCACCCGGCACATCCCCAAACTGGGCGGCAACCGGCTCTCGCCCGACCACTTCGACCTGGTGCGGGAGTACGTCTCCTGCTACCGGCACATCTACCAGGCCGCCGCCAAAGTCTCCGGCGCCAATGTGGTGATCGACTCGTCGAAGCATCCGTCGCTGGCGTACTGCCTGCGCTGGGAGCCCGGGATCGACCTGCGGGTGGCGCACATGGTGCGGGACAGCCGGGGTGTGGCGTACTCCTGGACCAAGGTCGCGGCCCGACCCGAGTCGGACGGCAACCTGATGACCCGTTACCACCCACTGACAGCGGCGTTGCTGTGGAACACGCACAACACCGCGTTGGGACGGCTCGGCCGTCGTGGTGTGCCGGTGCACCGGATCCGGTACGAGGACCTGGTGGCTGACCCGCTCGGGGCGGTCAAGGAGCTCGCCGAATTCGCCGGGCTCGACCTCGGCGACCTGAAGTTCCTCAGCTTCGCGGAAGGCGTGCCGCACGCCGAGCTGGCTGGCTGCCACAGCGCGGCCGGAAATCCGATGCGGTTCCGCCGTGGACGGATTCCACTCCGCGCTGACCATGAATGGCGCACCGCACTCCCAGCCAGCCAACAGCGCCTGGTGCGAGCCCTGACCAGGCCGCTGCTTGGCGCGTACGGCTATCTCAATTGACCTGCGATGGGGACAATGTCACGTCACACAGCTGAATGGCCCTCGGTGGGGGTGGTGATTCCCACCCGGAACCGACCCGAAATGCTGCGCCGCGCCCTGGACGCGATCCTCGCCCAGGATTACCCCGGACGGCTTCGGACCATCATCGTGTACGACCGGCATGGCCCCGACTACCTGCTGGCGCGGGCCGGCAGGCGTCCCGTGATGCTGCTCAACAACAGCAGAGCGCACGGGCTCGCCGGCACCCGCAACACCGGGATTTCGGCGCTGGACACGGATCTGGTCGCGTTCTGCGACGACGACGACATGTGGCTGCCGGACAAGCTGCGAAAGCAGGTCACGGCGCTACAGGATGAGCCGGAAGCGGAATTCTCCAGCTGCGCCATCGAAATCGAGTACGCCGACCGGGTCAACCCGCGGCTCGCCGGGATGTCCCGGGTGGGGCTGGCCGAGCTGATCCGTTCCCGGATGTCGATGCTGCACTCGTCCACGTTCCTGATCTGGCGCGAAGCGCTGCTGGACGGCATCGGGCTGGTCGCCGAGGACGCCCCCGGCAGCCAGAACGAAGACTGGGATCTGCTGCTGCGAGCCGCCCGCCGGCGCCCCATCGTGCACGTGGACGAGCCGCTGGTACGGGTGCACTGGGGCAGCTCCCTGTTCCTGCACCACTACGACACCAAGATCGCCTCACTGGAGTGGATGCTGGACCGGCACCCCGAGATCGGCGCCAGCCGACCAGGCTCCGCCCGGGTGTACGGGCAGCTCGCCTGCTGGCACGCGGCCAAGGGCGAGCGCCGCGCCGCCACGCTGTGGGCCCGCAAAGCGATGCGCGCGCGCTGGCGTGAGCCTCGGGCCGCGATCGCGCTCGCCGCCGCGGCAGGGGTGGTCAAGGTGGAGACGGTGCTCTCGGCGCTGCACCGCCGCGGCCACGGGATCTAGCAGGCTCCCGGGCTCAGCCACGCCGGCCGGACCGGCAAGACGTTGCTAGCGCGGCGTCCAGAAGAACCGGTGCACCGTGCTGACCTGCTGGAAGCCCAGCCGGCGGTAGAGCGACACCGCAGCCGGCGACGCGGTCAGCGCCGCCCGCCTGGCGCCCCGCCGACGTGCCACCTGCAGGCAGGCCCGTGTCATCGCGCCACCGATCCCGCACCGCCTCACCTGCGGGGCGGTGGTCACGTGCTCCAACCACGCCACCGGTCCCCGCTGCTGACCCGGGGGCCGCTCGCGGCCGTTTGCGCTGGCTTGGCTCACCGGCGCCTCGGGGTCGTCACGGCGCCGACCCGCCTGGTTCCCTCCGACCGGACGCACCTGCCCCACCCACACCGCCGCGCACGCCACCGGGGCGCCGTCGAGCACTCCGAGCAGGTGCACCGTACGAGGCCGGAACCCGAACGCCACCGGGCTCCGCAACGCGGCGAGCCGCTGGGTCAGCAGCGGCGGCGCCAACCGCGTCCACACCTTGATCCAGGCGCGAAGCTCGCTCATGGTGCCGACCTGCCGGATCTCCAGCCCCTCCGGAGCAGCCGCCACCACGGGAGCCTCAGGGGCGGCGGGGGCGGCGTTCAAGGAGAGCACCATCCCCGAGTCCTCGCTGTAGGTGGCCAGCCCGGCGTCAGGCAACCAGTGTCGCAACGTGTCCAGGCTGGTGGCGCCCACGTGCCACAACATCGGCACCTCGGCCTCCCGGAACGGCCGCAGCCCAGCGCTGATCAACCTCGGGTCATCACCTCGGGCCCAGAAAACCCCATTCAGGCCCTCGTACGGGGTTCCCGTGATCAACCAACGCAGCCGATCGGTCTCCTCCACCGCGGTGTGTGGGGCATCCCGGTACGCTCCCGCAGCCGCCCACGACGCGGCGTCCACCAACGCCGCATCATCCGACGCCTCACCCGCCAACAGCACACCTCCGAGGGATCACCAGCCGACCCGCGGCGCATTGACACTGTCCGCGCCGTGCAAAGCACTGATTGTCACGCCTGTTGGCATCGCTTGGCCAGAGGTTGCGTCGCCTGCCCAGGCCAGGCACACGTCACGGCCGCCCGGGCTGCGCACATTCCAGCACCGGGCGGCCGTGACGGACGTTCGAACTAGCTCGCTTCCAGGATCATCCCCGCGCCAACGGTGCGGTTGGTGGACTCGTCGATCACGATGAACCCACCCGTGGTCCGGTTGCGGCGGTACTCGTCGCACAGCAGAGGTTGCGTGGTGCGCAGCCGCACCCGGCCAATTTCGTTGAGCCGCAGCTCGTTCAGCTGGTCGTCGCGATGCAGCGTGTTCACGTCCAGCCGGTAGTGCAGCTCGCGCACCACGGCCCGCACCGACCTGGTGGTGTGCTTGACCGTGTACTTCACGCCGGGGCGCAACGGGTTCTGCTCGTCCATCCAGCAGATCATCGCCTCGATGTCCTGCCACACGTGCGGCTGGTTGTGCGGACGGCAGATCATGTTACCGCGGGACACGTCCAGCTCGTCTTCCAGCCGGACCGTGACCGACATCGGCGCGAACGCCTCGTCGACCTCACGCCCATTGTGGTCGATGCCCGCGATCCGGCTGGTGAAACCGCTGGGCAGCACCGTGACCTCGTCACCGGGCTTGAGCACGCCGCTGGCGACCTGACCGGCGTAGCCGCGGTAGTCCTGCCCCCGGGACTGCTGCGGGCGGATCACGTACTGCACGGGGAACCGCACGTCCACAAGGTTGCGGTCCGAGGCGATATGGACGTTCTCCAAGTGGTGCAGCAGCGATGGGCCGTCGTACCAGGGGCTGTTCTCGGACCGGCTCACCACGTTGTCGCCGTTGAGCGCCGAGATCGGGATCACGGCCAGGTCGGGGGCGTCCAGCTTGGTGGCGAACGCGCTGAACTCAGCGTGGATCTTTTCGTACACCTCTTGCGACCAGTCGACCAGGTCCATCTTGTTCACGCACAACACCATGTGCGGGACCCGCAACAGCGAGCACAGGAAGGCGTGCCGCCGCGACTGCTCCACCAGCCCCTTACGCGCGTCCACCAGGATCAGCGCCAAGTTGGCGGTGGAGGCGCCGGTGACCATGTTGCGGGTGTACTGAATGTGCCCCGGGGTGTCGGCGATGATGAACTTCCGCCGTGGCGTGGCGAAATACCGGTACGCCACGTCGATCGTGATGCCTTGCTCCCGCTCCGCGCGCAGCCCGTCGGTGAGCAACGCGAGGTTGGTGTACTCGTCACCCCGGGACGCGCTGGTCGCCTCCACGGCGGCCAGTTGATCCGCGAAGATCGCCTTGGAGTCGAACAGCAGCCGCCCGATCAGGGTGCTCTTGCCGTCGTCCACGCTGCCGGCGGTGGCGAACCGCAGCAGGTCCGCGCCGGTCGCGCCGGCACGGTCCAAAGTTTCAGCAGTGGCCTGCGCCATCAGAAGTAGCCCTCTTTCTTACGGTCCTCCATCGCGGCCTCGCTCACCCGGTCATCGCCCCGGGTGGCGCCGCGCTCGGTGATCCGGGTGGCGGCCACCTCGGCGATCACCTTCTCGATTGTGTCGGCGTCTGACTTCACCGCCGCGGTGCAGGTGGCGTCGCCGACGGTCCGGTACCGTACCTGCTCCGTGAAGGGCTCCTCGCCATCCTGAGCCGGCAGCAGGTCGTTCACCGCGAACAGCATGCCATCCCGCTCCACCACCTCGCGCTGATGCGCGTAGTAGATGCTGGGAAGTTCGATTTCTTCCTGCGCGATGTAGTGCCAGATGTCCAGCTCGGTCCAGTTGGACAGCGGAAACACCCGGATCGACTCACCGGGATGCACTCGGGCGTTGTAGAGCGACCACAACTCCGGACGCTGGTTCTTCGGGTCCCACTGGCCGAACTCGTCCCGGAAGCTGAACACCCGCTCCTTGGCGCGCGCCTTCTCCTCGTCCCGCCGGGCGCCACCGAACAGGGCGTCGAAGCGGTGCTTCTCGGCGGCGTCCAGCAGCACGGGCGTCTGGATCGGGTTGCGCATCCCGTTCGGAGGCTCGACCACCATCCCCTTGTCGATTGCCTCCTGCACGCTGGCCACGATCAACTGGATGCCCAGGTCAGCCACCCGGCGGTCGCGGAACTCGAGCACCTCGGGGAAATTGTGGCCGGTGTCGACGTGCATCACCGGGAACGGCACCGGCCCGGGCGCGAACGCCTTCTCGGCCAGGTGCAGCATCACGATCGAGTCTTTGCCGCCGGAGAACAACAGACAGGGACGCTCGAACTCCGCGACGACCTCCCGGAAAACGAAAACGCTCTCCGTTTCCAGGGCGTCGAGGTGCGACACCCGATAGTCCGCTTTCTGACTCATTGCATAACTCCATTCAAGGCCGTCAGCAGCCGTCGGGCGATCTGTGGCCGGCACACCACAAGATCAGGGAGTCTGGGGTTCGGTTGGTTGTATTCCAAAGTGCGGCCGTCGAGCCGGGAAGCGTGGTGTCCTGTGGCCACAGCCACAGCCACCGGCGCCGCGGAATCCCACTCGTACTGGCCGCCAGCGTGCACGTACGCGTCGACCGTACCTTGCGCCACGGCGCACACTTTCGCCCCCGCTGACCCCATCGGCACCAACTCCGCGCCAAGCTCCGCCACCAGGCTGGGCATGAACTCCGG
>JBOGDL010000177.1:0-4097 GCA_050701815.1 Micromonosporaceae bacterium
CCTGCGCGGGGCGCAGGAGCTGGCGGAACTGCCGGTGATCAACCCCAACCTGATGGCGGTGAAGGTGGCGGAGCTGTTCGCTGATCTGGCGGCGATGGGGCAGTACCGGATCAGCAGGCGGGGGTACTACCAGCAGCACGCCCAACACGATCCGGCCGAGGCGGCGCAGGTGCTGACGCTGCTGGAGACGCCGGGCCGCCGGGCGGTGACGGCATGAGCAAACACGTGATCGTGGTGGGCGGCGGGATCGTCGGCGCCGCTGCGGCGTACTTCGCGGCCCGTGAGGGCATGGCCGTGACGCTGCTGGAGAAGGAGCACGTCGGCTACGGCGCTTCGGGACGCAACCCGGGCTTCGTCTGGCTGCACTGCCGGAACCCGGGCTGGGCGCTCGACATCTCACGGGCGGGCCGCAGGCTCTACGACGAGCTCCTGCGGGACCTACCGGCGCCGTTCGAGTTTCGGGCCGAAGGCGGCCTCATCTACTTCACCACCGACGAGCAGGCCGCGGTGTTCAGCGAGTTCGCGCGGGCCCGGCGCCGGGACGGCCTGGACATGCAGCTGATCGACGGCGCGCAGGTGCGACGCCTGGTGGGCCCGATCCGCCACGACGTCCTGGGCGCCAGCTTCTGCGGCGACGACGCGCAGATCAACACCCCCACCGTGGTGCATGCCTTGACCATGGGCGCGAAGTCCGAAGGCGCGCTGGTCAAAGAGGGCGCCGAGGTGCTGGGTCTGGTGCGTTCCGGCGCCGATGTGGTCGGCGTGGACACCGTCCAGGGCAGGCTCACCGCCGACGCCGTGGTGGTGGCCACCGGCGCGTGGACGACGCCGCTGCTCGCCACAGCGGGCATCCAGGCGCGGATCGGCCGGGAGCGGCTGCAGGTGCTGGCCACCAAGCCGCGTCCCCTGGACATCAAACCAGTGGTGTACGGGCCGCTGGCGGCCAAGCAGTACAGCCTGTTCCGCGACTTGCCGTCGTGGCGCGAAGAGGCGTTCCTGGCCCCGTACGAGATCGAGACGGGCCGGTGGATGCTGCAGCTCGTGGCGCAGCGAGCCAACGGCGAGACCCTGCTGGGGTGCCCGATGGACTATCCCGCGGAGGTCACCCACGACACCACGCTCTCCGGCATCGGCGCCATCGCCGCCTCGATCGCCGCGGACTTCCCCGGGCTGAAAGACGTCCCCGTGGATCGAGTGTGGTCGGGGGTGCTCCCCTTCACCTCGGACATGGCGCCGATCATCGACGAGGTGTCCCCCGGCTTGTTCGTGGCCGCTGGTCACGTGTTCGGCAACGCCGCCGGCCCGATGACGGGGAAGTTGCTGGCGCAGCTGCTGCGCGGCGTCACGACCGACCTCGACCTGACCGAGTGCCGGTGGGACCGCGAGCTGGACCCGATCACCCCTGGGGAAGCCATGCACTGGTAGCCCCAATCACCCCGCCGGCCGCGGCGTTCCAGCACCGACGCTGTGCGCGTCGCCGGCGCTCCCTCGACCACCGCCCGCCCCTCAACCACTGCCTAGGAGGCTTCGTGACTGAGCCTATGGTGCGAACTGAGCGACTCGGGGTGCGTTACCGAGGCTGCGAGGCCGTGGCCGACGTCAGCCTCGACGTGGCCGGCGGCGAAGTGGTCGCCGTGATCGGCCCCAGCGGCTCCGGCAAGAGCACCTTCCTGCGATGCGTCAACCACCTGCAACGGCCCACCTCCGGTCGGGTGTTGATCGACGGGGCCGTCACCGCCGACGCCGCTCAGAAGCAGCCCCGCACCGCCGAGCTGGCGCGGCTACGCCGCCGAGTCGGGATGGTGTTCCAGTCCTTCAACCTGTTCCCGCACCTGAGCACGTTGGAGAACGTGATGTTGGCGCAGGTTCACGCGCTCCACCGGCCGAAGGAACAAGCCCGGCAGCGAGGCATGGACCTGCTGGAACGGGTCGGGCTCAGCGACAAGGCTGACAGCCGGCCCGCGCAGTGCTCCGGTGGCCAGCAGCAGCGCACCGCGATCGCCCGGGCGCTGGCGCTGGATCCCACGGTGATGCTCTTCGACGAGCCCACCTCTGCGCTGGACCCCGAACTGGGGGCCGAGGTGCTGGCGGTGATGCGGGAGCTGGTCAGCGACGGCATGACGATGATCGTCGTGACCCACGAGATGCACTTCGCGGAGGATGTCGCCGACCGGGTCGTCTTCATGGCCGATGGCCGGGTGGTGGAGGAAGGCCCGCCATCGACGGTGCTGCGTTCCCCCACGCATCAGCGCACGCAGCAGTTCCTCAGGGCGGTGCTCAACCGGTGAGCGAATTCGTCGATCACGTCACCACGCTGGCCGGAGGCATCGGCACCACGTTCTTCCTCACCGCTTCCGCTTTCCTGGTGGGGGCGGTGCTCGGGCTGCCGATCGCGGGCGCGCGCAACTCCGGGTGGCTGCCGCTACGGGTGCTGGGAGGCGCGTACGTGGAGGTGACTCGCGGGATCCCGCCAATCGCGTGGCTGTTCATCCTTTACTACGGGATCGCACAGTTCGACATCGAGGTGTCGAGCATGGCAGCGGCGGTCTGGGGCCTGGGGTTGATCTCCAGCGGATACCTCGCGGAGATCTACCGGTCCGGCTTACGGGCGGTGCCGTACGGGCAGACCGAGGCAGCGCGGGCGGTCGGCTTGACCCCGTACCGGCTGTACCGGCACGTGGTCGGGCCGCAGGCGATCGCGACCGTCACCCCGCCAGCGGTCTCCTTCGCGATCGGCCTGCTCAAAGACAGCGCGGTCGCCTCGGTGATCGGGGTGGAGGACATCACCGCGCTGGCGCTGGCGGAGACGAAGCAGGAGTTTCAAGGCTTGACCATCTTCGCCGCAGCTGGGGTGGTGTATCTCGCGATCAGCTTCCCGATCGCGGTGCTGGGCCGGTGGGCCGCAGCTCGGCTGACCCGGGCCGGGGTGGTGACGTCATGAGCTCTGTCGCCTCGTGGCCCGAGTGGATCGGGTTGCTGCTGCCCGGTTTGCAGACCAGCGTCCTACTCACCGTCGCGATGCTGGCGATGGGGCTTCCGCTGGGCCTGCTGCTGGCGTTGGGGGCGTCTGCCACCCGGTTCCCGCCGTTGCAGTGGGTCACCCTGGCGGTGGTGGAGATGGGCCGCGGCGTGCCCGTGCTGGTGATCATCTATCTGGTGTACTTCGGGCTTCCTCAGGTTGACATCACCATCGGCGCGTTCGCCGCCGGCAGCGTGGCGTTGGCGGTCAGTTTCGGCGCGTACACCAGCGAGGTCTTCCGCGCCGGGCTGGCGGCGGTTCCGGCCGGCCAGCACGACGCCGCCCAGGCGCTCGGGCTCCGCCCGCGCAAGGTGCTGCGGCTGGTGATCCTGCCCCAGGCGATCCGCATTGTGACGCCGCCAATCCTGGGGTGGACGATCATCTTCTTCCAAGCCACCTCGCTCTGTTACGCGATCGCTGTGCCCGAACTGCTCAGCCGCGCGTACACGTTGGCCACCAACACCTTCGAGTACTTCGGGGTGCTCCTGCTCGCAGCGGTGTTGTACGCGGCGATCTGCATCCCCGCATCCCAATTCGTCGCGCGCATCGAACGCCGACGAGCACGTGGCAGATAGCCGCCAGTTCGACACCTTCATCCAGAAAGGCGAGAAGTGATGACACGCATCGGCACGAAGATAGCCGCGCCATTGGCGGCCGCTCTGGCCGCGCTGTTCCTCGCTGCCGGATGCGGCGGCGGGGGCGCCGCGACCGGCGCGGTCCCCGATGACTGCAAGCCAAAGGTCAAGCTCCCGACATCACAGGAGGGGAAGCTGATTGTGGCCGGCCCGGAGTATCCGCCGTTGTTCTCGTACCAGGACCGGAAGATCGGTGGCGTGGACGGGGACATCCTGCTCGACTTCGCCGCCGACGCGTGCCTGGAGCTGGAGGTGAAGGTGCTGCCCGCGAGCGGGGTGATCGAGAGCGTCAAGACCGGACGCGCCGACATCGCCGCCGGCGGCTGGTACATCACCCCTGACCGCGCCAAGGTGGTCGGGCAGTCGGACCCGGTCTACTCCGATCCTCCGGTGCTGGTGTCGAAGAAACCGGTCTCGAAGATCGAAGACCTCAAAGGCAAGAC
>JBOGDL010000178.1:0-5385 GCA_050701815.1 Micromonosporaceae bacterium
ATGGAGGAGTTCCTGGACGGCCCGGAGATCAGCGTGGAAACCCTGACCTTCGACCGCCGGCATGTGGTCGTCGCGGTGACCGACAAGGAGACCGGCGGCCCCGGTTTCGTCGAGATCGGACATTCGCAGCCCAGCGGCTTCTCGGCAGAGACGCTGCGCGAGGTCACGCGGTTGGTGACGGACTTTCTCGACGCGGTGGGGCTGCACAACGGTCCAGGGCACACCGAGGTAAAGCTGACCTCGCGCGGCCCGCGGATCGTCGAGTCGCACAACCGTATCGGCGGTGACCGGATCAACGAACTGGCCGAGATCGCGTACGGCGTCGATATGGAACGCCACACGCTGGGCGCCAGGTTCGGCGTGGTGCAGCCGCTGACCACGTCGCCCGAGCCGCGGGCCGGAGCGGCGATCCGGTTCCTCACGCCGGAGCCCGGACGGGTGGTGGAGGTGACCGGCGTCGACGCCGTACGCGCGGATCCGGCGTTCGTCGACCTCCAGTTGGGGGTGGCGCCAGGCGACGAGGTGCCACCGCTGACCTGGAACGAGGACAAGGTCGGCCACGTCATCGCCCGCGGCGCCACCGCCACCGAAGCGATCGCCCACGGCAGGCGGTTGGCCGCGGCGATCCACGTGCGCACCGAGGCCGTCGCGTGAGCGAGCTTGCACGCGAACAGTCCAGCCCAGCAGCGGTTTGCTCACGTGCCGACGAGCGTAGCGAGGAGGGCGCGTGAGCACCGCGCCGCCGGACCTCTCGGACGTCGACAAGCCGCGATTCCGCGACGCGTTGCGCGGTCTGCCGGTCCGGGTGTGGATCATCAGTCTCGGCATCCTGGTCAACCAGGTCGGCAACTTCCTGCCCGTGTTCATCGTGCTCTACCTGACCGAACGCGGCTATTCCGCCGGCGTCGCGGGGCTCGTGCTGGGTGTGTCCGGTGTGGGCAAGGTGCTCGGCAACGCCGTCGGTGGCCACCTCGCTGACAAGATCGGCCGGCGATGGACCATCGTGCTGTCCGCCGTGACCACGGCGGGGCTGACGGCGATCGTGCCGTTCCTCGGAGCGTTGTCGGTCATCATCACGGTGGTCGGTCTCATCGGCGTGACGTCGCAGATCTACCGGCCGGCCGCGGCCGCAGTGCTGGTCGACTCCGTGGCGACCAACCAGCAGCGGCTCGCCGCCTTCGGGGTGTTCCGGTTCGCGATGAACATCGGCGCTGCCTTGGGCGGCGTCATCGGCGGTGTGCTGGCCAGCACTTCCTATGTGGAGCTTTTCCTGGGCAATGCCGCCGCGTGCCTGCTGTTCGGCGTGGTAATGGCGGTGCTGTTGCGAGACGTGCCCCAGCCCCGGTCCGACCAGGACGACGCGGACACTCAGGCGGACCGGGCGGCGGGGTACCGGCAGGCGCTCGCCGACCGCACCCTGGTGCGATTTCTGCTGATGATCGTGGTCGCCGAGTTCCTGTACATACAGTCCACCGTCGGCCTGCCCCTGCACGTCAGCGACGTGGGTCTGAGCGCGCGCGACTTCGGTCTCCTCATCGGGCTCAACGGGCTGCTGGTGTTGGTGCTGGAGCTTCCCATCACCGGGGTGGTCTCGCGGTACCGGCTGGAGTACGTGATGGCCCTCGGCAACCTGCTCATCGGTGTCGGTCTCGCGCTGACCGGATTCATGACCGGCATGGGCCCGCTGGCGGTGACGGTGCTGATCTGGACGCTCGGCGAGATGATGTCGACCTCCGTCTCCCAGGCCTACCTGGGAAGCCTGTCGCCGCCGCACCTTGTCGGGCGCTACCAGGGGTTGTACGGCGTCGCGTACGCGATCGGCACGGGCGCCGGGCCCCTCATCGGCGGCGCTGTGTACGCGTTCGACCCCTGGGCGCTGTGGGCCCTGATCGGCGCGGCCGGGCTGCTGTCCGCCCAACTCTGTCTGCCGCGCCGCCACGCGGCGTCCCCAGCGGCCGAACCGGATTCCTGAGCTGAGGGTGGAGGGATGGGCGACGCGGCGTCACCGGCTGCCGCCGTACCACGAGATCTTCGAAACCGCCGCACGGCGTCAGATGGCGGGAGGCGGGACGCGGGTGTACGTCACCGCCGGGCTGCTACCACCGGGTGTGGTGACCGAGACGTTGACCGGACCGGCGCTTCCGGGTGGGGCCACGGCGGTGAGCTGGCTGTCAGAGACCACGGTGAACGCAGCGGGCGCGGCGCCGAACGTCACAGCGGTGGTCTCGGTGAAGCCGGTTCCGGTCAGTGTGACGGTGTTCCCGCCAAAGGTCGGTCCCTGGTCGGGGCTGAGGGTGGTGACGGCAGGCGCTGCGAGGTACGTGTAGAAGACCGGGTTGCTGGTTCCGCCGCCGGTGGTGGCGGTGACCTGGACCGGGCCTGCGGCGCCGGGTGGCGCGACAGCGGTTATCTCGGTCGCGGAGACCGCCGTGAAGGACGTCGCCGGGGTGGCGCCGAACGTCACACCTGTGGTCCCGGCGAGGCTGGTTCCGGTCAGGGTGACGGTGTTGCCGCCGGAGAGCGGGCCCGATTGTGGATTGACGCTGGTGAGAGCCGGTGTGTTGAGGTAGAAGTAGCTGACTCCGGGGGCGCTGGTGCCGCCGGGAGAGGTCACTGTGACAGTGACCTGCCCAGCCGCCCCGACGGGCGCGACCGCGGTTATCTCGGTCGCGGAGACCACGGTGAAGGAGGTCGCCGGGGTGGCGCCGAACCGCACGGCGGTGGCGCCGGTGAAATTGCTGCCGGTCAGTGTGACGGTGTTGCCGCCGGAGGTCGGCCCCTGGCTGGGGCTCACGCTGTTCACGACGGGGGCCGACACGTAGCTGAAGGGTATGCCGTTGCTGGTGCCGCCTGGTGACGTGACGGTGACCTGGACAGTTCCAGTCCCGGCGGGAGAGACGGCCGAGATCTGCGTGGCAGAGACGACCGTGAACGAGGTCGCCGGGGTGGCGCCGAACCGCACGGTGGTGACGCCGGTCAGGCCCGAGCCGGTGAGGGTGACGGTGGTCCCACCGGCCGCCGGCCCCGACGTGGGGGTGATGGAGACCAGCGCTGGCGCGGCGACGGCGCCGTACGTGAAGAAGACCGGATCGTTGCTGATGCCGCCGGGCGTGACCACGACCACTTGGACTGTGCCGCCGATGCCGGCCGGCACGACCGCCTGGATCTGCGTGTCTGAGATCACCGAGAACGAACTTGCCGGGAAGGCGCCGAACCGCACCAGGTTTGCGCCCGTGAACCCAGTGCCCGTCAGCGTGACCTGCGTCCCGGCAGGTCCCGACGGTGGATTGCACGAGGTGACCACAGGAACGACCAGCGCCCCCACTGACTGTGGAACGTCGGACTGCGGACTGTCAGAAGTGTTCATGGACGCTCTCCTATCCAGGTGATCTACGTTCGACCGATCCCGCCCGGCGACGGACGGCGCTCGGACCGCGCCGGGGCGGGTTGGAGCGTGTTTCATAAGTCGCTCTAAGTGGCGGATGAGGCCCGCCCGGGCAGCAGCGAGAGCGCTCCTGTCCGGGCGGGTGATCCGTGACGGATCGCGAAGCCGGACTTCAGCTGTTCGCGCCGGTCAGATACCAGGCCCGGCGACGTAGGTGAAGCCGCCGGTTTCGGTGGCGCTGCCGCCGTCAGTGGTGACGACGACGTCCACGGCGCCGGCAGTCCCCGGCGGGGTGACCGCGGAGATGGATGTGTCGTTGATGGCGCTGAACGACGCGACATTCCCGTCGAAGGTCACCGACTGGGTGGTGGTGAGCCCGGTGCCAGTGATGGTCACCGGGGTCCCTCCGGAGGTCCCTCCGGACGTGGGGCTCAGTGTGTCGATGGTGGGTGCGTCGACATACGTGTACGAGAACCCGTTGTTGACGCCGCCAGCGGTGGTGACGGTGACTCCCACCGCGCCCGCTGCCGCGCCCGCTGGGGCGGTGACGGTGATCTGGCCATCGTTGATCACGGTCGGGGTCGCGGAGTTGGCGCCGAAGCTCACTGAGTTGGCGGTGGACAGGCCGGTGCCAGTGATGGTGACGAGGTCACCGCCCGTGGTGGCGCCGAATGTCGGACTGATGCTGAGCTTGAACGGCGGGCCGACGTAGAAGAACGACAGCGGGTTGCTGGTTCCTCCGGCGGTGGTCACGGTCACGCCCACCGTCCCGGTCCCGGAGGGGGAGGTGACGGTGACAGAGGTGGGAGTGTTGGCCGTGATGGTGGCCAGTTTCGTGCCGAACCGCACGGCGGTGGCGCCGCCGAGGTTGGTGCCGGTGATGGTGACCGTGGTTCCGCCACCGGTGGAACCCTGGTTGGGAGAGATAGGCATGGTTGCTCCTTCATGAAATGCGGAGGGGAATGCTTCACGGGCACGGCCCTGGAGCGTTCTGAATTCGTCTGCACGGTGTCGGACGTAGAGCTGAGCTGCGCTCGCCTGCCCGACGGCTGCCGTACGCCTTGAGGGGAGAGGGGGCCGGCCCGGCGCCGGGCGGCTCTTAGTCGCTGTGACGCGGCCTATGACGGCTGCTGGTGTGTGGACGTCACGGCGGGCGGGTCGTGAGGGGTATGTCCCACCACAGTGATCCGGAGGGTGGGACATTGTGGACAGATGGCACTACACGCTCCCTTCGTTCGGTTGCGTGGGCCACCCCGCCAGCCAGTGTCTCGAAAGTGGCGACTGGTCGATCCGATCTCCTCTACCGGGGCGCCCATATGGCACACGGCCGCCATCAAGCTGATAGCCCCGAGAGAACGGGTGGGCCGACTGCCACTCCCCCCGGAAAAGGATGGGCGGCCCACCGGATCGATGAATCCATAATCCACCGGCTCCGATACGCCAGCAAGGATCTGGGACCTGCAAAGTATTAACGTGCTGCTTTCGACGTATCACTCTCAGTGGTCATAAAGGCTGTAACGTGAAAAACTCACATGATGGCCGTACCGCAGGAAACACGGCGTCTGCTCGCTGAGAAGCTCGCTGTGTTGCTGCCACATTTGGACGAGCGTCAGCAGCGGCTGTTGCTGGGCGCTGAGGCCCGGATGCTGGGTCATGGCGGGATCCGGGCCGTAGCCCAGGCGGCCGGCGTGAGCGAGACGACGGTACGTAAAGGTATGGCCGAATTGGAGGCGGGGGATGGACCGCTGGGTCGGGTTCGCCGACCGGGCGGTGGTCGACGGCGGGCGGCCGACGCGGACCCGGCGCTGCGGCCGGCGCTGCTGGCCATGGTGGAGCCTGACATGCGCGCTGACCCGACGTCGCCGTTGCGCTGGACGACCAAGTCCACCAGGAAACTCGCCGACGAGCTCACCCGTCAAGGGCGCAGGGTCAGTGCCGGCACGGTCGCTGATCTGCTTCGAGCTGAGGGTTTCAACCTGCACGCCAATGCCATCGATGGC
>JBOGDL010000179.1:0-9727 GCA_050701815.1 Micromonosporaceae bacterium
GTGACGCACGTCATCACCGTGTGGCGCCACTGAACAGCAATTCGTCTTGACCTCTTGCTCACTTAACTTTTTCGCCTCTAGGCTTCACCCCCACTGATCCCAAGTGAGGGGTGTCAACAGTTGGGGCGCGATCAGGAAGCACCCGCCGGAGGCAACGGCGACCTCGGTCGACGGGTGCAGCAGTACCGCCATCTGGTGCGGATGCCGCTGCGTCAACTCGCTGAGTCAGCCGATGTCAGCGCGAGCTTCCTGAGCCAGTTGGAGAACGGCCACAGCAGCGCGTCCATCGCGACTCTGGCTCGGATCGCGACCGCGCTGAACGTCACCATCGCGGACCTGTTCGACACCGGCACGGTCGGTCCCAAACCGCTCTCACCGGCCGAGCGTCCGGTGCTGCGCGCCGAGAACAACGTGCGCAAGGCGCTGCTGACCCGAGTGCACCTGGACGGCATGGGCGTGTACGCGGCCGAGTTCGACCCGGGCGGGTCGACCGGGCCCGAGCAATACAGCCATTCCGGCACCCACGAAGTGGTGGTCGTGCTGCGCGGCGAGATGGTCGTGGAACTGCACCAGGACCGGCACGTGCTGCGGGCCGGCGACAGTATCGACTTCGACTCGTCCCGGCCGCACCGCCTGCTCAACGACAGCGCTGAGACCGCCGAGGTGCATTGGATCGTCGGCCCGGCCCAGCCCGCCCCTGGCAAGCGAAGGAGAAAGAAATGATGGGACGCCGTCACCTGCCCGTGCTCGGCCGCTCGGGGGGATCCCGGCTCGGCCGCCTAGGCTCGACCGGCCTCGCCGCTGCCGCATGCGTGTCGCTGCTGCTCACCGCGTGTGCCCAGAACACGTCCGGCGGAAAGATCGACCGCGAGAAGTTAGAGGGCCATCCCGCCGGTCACGTCGCCGAGAACGCGCTCAAGGGCACCAAAATGACCTTCACCTCGTACGGCGGAGGGTTCCAGGACGGTCAGGAGAAGACACTCGTCGAGCCGTTCGAGAAGGCCAGCGGCGCCGACGTGGCGACCGACGAGCCGACCGACATCGCGAAGATCCAGGCGCAGGTGGAGTCCGAGAACGTGCTGTGGGACGTGGTCGACTCCGGCGCCGACGACGTCGCGGCCAACTGCGGCAAGCTGTTCGAGCCGTTGGACTACTCCGTGATCGACGCCTCGAAGCTGCCGGAGCAGACCCCGAAGCATCGCTGCTACGTGCCCACCCTCAACTACGCGTACGGCTTCTTCTACAACGCTGACAAGTACAAGAACAACCCGCCGGACGGGTGGGAGGACTTCTTCGACACCAAGAACTACCCCGGCAAGCGGGCCATCGACGGACGCACCGCGCCCACCTCGGGAACCTTGGAAGCTGGTCTTCTCGGGGACGGTGTGGCGCCCGATGAGTTGTACCCGCTCGACATCGACCGGGCGCTGGGCAGCTACGACAAGATCAAGAACGACCTGGCGTACTGGGAGACCGGCGCGCAACAGACCCAGATGGCGGAGTCCGGCGAGGCGGACATGGTGTTCGGCTGGTCGGGCCGGATCTTCGAGGCCAACCAGAACGGCGCGAACTTCAAGCCGGTGTGGAACCAGTCCCTCGCCCTGTACGACGTGCTGGCGGTCCCGAAGGGGGCGCCCAACAAGGACGCCGCGATGGCGTTCATCAACTACACGCTGGGCGCCAAGCAGCAGGCCGCGATGTCGGAGGAAACCAGCTACTCGCCGGTGCACACCGAAGCCGAACCGGACTTGAGCAAGGAAGCGGCGGAGTTCAACACCACCCGTCCCGAGGTGCTCGACGAGCAGGTCACGCTGGACATCTCGTACTGGGGCAAGCACCAGGAAGAGATAACTGACGCCTGGACGAAGTGGCTCAACCAGTGACTGCGCCGCCTTCCTCGGCGCCGCAGCCAGCCCTGGACCCGCCCCGGGCCTCGACGCCCGGGGCCGGGTCGGCGGGGTCGGCACGCCGGCCCCGCGACCGGGGCTGGCTGCTGACCACCCCCGCGTTGGTGCTGGTGGCGGCGGCGTTCTGCGGGCCCGCACTGCTGATCGTGTCCCGCAGCTTCACCGACCCGCAGGTCGGGTTGCAGAACTTCGAGTGGCTGCTGACGGACGCCACCGCGCTCCAGGTGCTGGCGCGCACGCTGGTCGTCGCCGGGCTGGCCACCCTGATCTGCCTGGTGTTGGGCTACCCGTACGCCTACCTGATGACGATCGCGGGAAACGCCGGCCGGAGCGTGCTGCTGCTGGTGGTGCTGCTGCCGTTCTGGACCAGCTTGATGGTGCGCACCTTCGCGTGGGTGATCATCTTGCAGCAGCACGGCGTGCTCAACACCGTGCTCAGGTCGGTCGGCCTGCCCGGGGTGGAGCTGCTGCGCACCACCCCCGGCGTGCTGATCGGGATGTGCCAGATCCTGATGCCGTTCATGGTGTTGCCGCTGTACGCGGGTATGCGCGGGATTGACCGCCGGCTGCTCGACGCCGGGAACATCCTCGGGGCGCCGCCGTGGAAAGTGTTCGCCTCGGTGTACCTGCCGTTGTCCCTGCCCGGGGTCTTCGCGGGCTCGCTGATGGTGTTCGTGCTGTCGCTGGGCTTCTACATCACCCCGGCCGTGCTGGGCTCACCCCGCCAGGAGCTGCTTCCCAACGCGCTGGCGTCCCAGATCAACGACCTGCTCGCGTGGGGACGCGGCGGCGCGTTGGCGGTGGCTCTGCTGGTGTGCGCCGGCGCGATGCTGGCGGTGGCGGCCTGGGTGTCCAAACGGGTCACCGGGTCGGCGTCGGTGACCTCGGAGCTGGCGCCGTGACCCGGCGGGGCCTGCTCTGGGCGTTCGCCGCGGTGGCGGGCGGGTGGCTGACAGCGCCCACGTTGGTGGTGATCCCGCTGGCGTTCACCGGCCAACAGTCCCTGGTGTTCCCGCCGCGGAGCTGGTCGCTGCGCTGGTTCGCGAACTTCTTCACCGACCCGGCGTGGTTCGGCAGCCTGCTGAACTCGCTGCAGATCGCGCTGCTCGCCGCCGTGGTCGCCACCGCGTTGGGCACGGCGGCCGCGTTCGGGCTCTCCCGTAGCCGGTTCCGGGGGCGGGCCCTCGTCGGGTCTGTGGTGGTCTCGCCGATGCTGGCGCCCACGGTGGTGTTCGGCGTCGGGTTGTACGCGGTCTTCCTCGAACTGCACCTGATCGGCACTCTGTTCGGCTTCGTCATCGCGCACGCGGTGCTGGCGTTGCCGTTCGCGGTGGTGCCGGTCGCCTCGGCACTGGCCAACTACGACCAGACCCTGCAGCGGGCCGCTGCGGTCTGCGGCGCCTCCCCGCTGCGGACGTTCTTCCAGGTCACGTTGCCGAACATCGCCCCCGGGGTGCTGGCCGGCTTCATGTTCGCGTTCGTGGTCTCGTTCGACGAGATCGTGGTGTCGTTGTTCATCGCGAGCCCGTACCTGCAGACGTTGCCGGTGAAGATGTACACCTCCGTGCTACGGGACGTGGACCCCACCATCGCGGCTGCCGCCACCATCATCATCTGCTTGACCAGCGCGTTGATCGGCATCGCGTTGCTCACCGCTGCCCGGAGGTCAAAGCGTGCCTGAGTTGGGACGTAGCAGCGCCGCCCTCGATCTGGTGAAGCTGAACAAGCGCTTCGGCGAGGTCCGCGCGGTCGACGACGTCAACCTGCACATCGAGGCTGGCGAGTTCATGACATTCCTCGGGCCCAGCGGGTCCGGCAAGACCACCACGTTGAACCTGGTCGCCGGGTTCCTGCACCCCGACGGCGGCGACATCCAGGTCGGCGGCGCCTCGCTGGTGGGCACCCCGCCACACCGTAGAGACATGGGCATGGTCTTTCAGGGGTACGCCCTGTTCCCGCACCTCAGCGTGGCCGGCAACGTCGCCTTCCCGTTGCGGCAGCGCCGGATCCCCAAGTCGGAGCGGGACGCGTTGGTGAAAGCCGCGCTCGCCACGGTGCGGCTCGATGGGATGGAGTCGCGCCGCCCGGCTCAATTGTCCGGTGGCCAGCAGCAGCGGGTGGCACTGGCCCGCGCCCTCGTCTACAGTCCGTCGGTGCTGCTGATGGACGAGCCGCTGGGGGCGCTGGACAAGAAGCTGCGGGAGACCCTCCAGGACGAGATCCGCCGCATCCACAGCGACCTCGGCACCACGTTCGTCTACGTCACCCACGATCAGGAGGAGGCGCTGAGCCTGTCCGACCGGATCGCGGTCTACCACGACGGCCGGGTGGAGCAGGTGGGCGCCGGCGAGGAGCTGTACGACCGCCCGAAGAACCTCTTCGTGGCGCGCTTCCTCGGCGAATCCACGCTGCTGCGGGGTCGAGTCGACCCGGACGCTCCCGACGTGCTGCGGGTGGGCGAGACCGGGGTCGCGGTCAGCAACCCGGACCGGATCACCGGTTCGGCGCGGCTGATGCTGCGTCCAGAGCGAGTGGCTCTGGAAAGCCTGACCGACGCGAACGGCCACAGCGACGGCCGACGACTGCAGGTCCGCGTGATCGACGAGGTCTACCTGGGACACGCCCGCAAGCTCACCGTGGAGTTGCCCACCGGCGATCGGGGCGCCGCACGCGAAATCCCTGACCACCGTTCTCGGGTGCGCCCCGGGGAGTCGGCAGTGATGTCCTGGCAGCCCGGCAGCGCCGTGCTGCTGCCGGAAGAAGAAACCTCCGCTGACGTCAGCGGGTGAGGAGCCCTCCATGCGCAACGGCTGCACATCGCACTGGCTGCACCAACTCGGCGTCGCCGGCGCCTCCCGGACCCCGCTGCCGGGCGACCGTGATGTGGACGTCGCCATTGTCGGCGGCGGCTTCACCGGGTTGTGGACCGCGTACTGGCTGACCCAGAACCGTCCAGATCTGAGTGTCGCGGTGCTGGAGTCCCGTCACGTCGGGTACGGGGCATCGGGACGAAACGGCGGTTGGCTCTCCGGCAAGATGGTCGGGCTGCGGCGACCTCTCGCAGCCGGGCCGCGCGGCAAAGACGGGGTTGTCGACCTGCAACGCGCCTGCTTCGAGGCGATCGATGAAGTCTTGGCGCTGATGCGGCGCCACGGCCACGACGTCGACGCGGTGCGCGGCGGCTACCTGCAGGTGGCGCGGACACCCGCCGAGCTGCGCCGGGTCCACCGCGCTGTGGCGGCCGACCGTGAATGGGGGCTCACCGAAGCCGACGTGCGCATGTTGGACGCCGAGCAGCTGCGCGAGCGGGTACGGGTCCGGGGCGCCCTCGGCGCCCAGTTCAGCCCACACAACGCGACCCTGAACCCGGCCAAGCTGGTCACCGCGCTGGCCGCCATTGTGGAAGCCGCCGGGGTGGCCATCTACGAAGGCACCAGGGCGTCCGCGATCTCCCCCGGCGAGGTGGCGACAGACCGCGGCCGGGTACGCGCCGACGTGGTGCTGCGAGCCACCGAGGGATACACCCCCGGGTTGCCCCGCGGCGCCCGCGAGCTGCTGCCGATGAACTCGTCCATGATCGCCACCGAGCCCATCCCTGAGGAGCGTTGGGAGGCGCTGGGGTGGCAGGGACGCGAGGGACTGTCCGGGGCCAGCCACCGCTACTTCTACGCCCAGCGCACCGCCGACAACCGGATCGCGCTCGGAGGGCGTGGCCTGCCGTACCGGTTCGGCTCGCGGGTGGACCGCGACGGCCAGCTCGATCCCTGGACCATCCGGCAACTGCGGGGAATCCTCGAAGACGTCTTCGGGCTGCGGATCTCGGGCGGCGCGTCGGGTCCGGGCAGCTCAAACGGCGCGGCGAAGGGCGGCTCGGACAGCGTCCGGATCGACCACGCCTGGTGCGGGGTGTTGGGGGTGCCCCGGGACTGGACCCCCAGCGTGCGGTACGACCCAGGCGCCCGGATCGGCGCCGCCGGCGGCTACGTGGGACAGGGGGTCACCGCCGCGTACGTGGCGGGCCGCACCCTGGCTGACCTGGTCACCGGTGAGGACAGCCGGTTCAGCCAGCTGCCGTGGGCGAACCGGCGGTGGCGGGCGTGGGAGCCGGAGCCGTTGCGCTTCCTCGGCGCGTACACCATGTACGGGCTCTACCAGGCGGCGGACGGCATCGAGAACCGCCGCCGCGCCGAAGCCACGTCGGTGTTGGCTCGGCTGGCCGACACCATCAGCGGCCGGCACTGACACGCGTTTCGACGGTGCTGGTGTCGTGTGACCGGTGTGCCTGTGGGATCTGGACACAATTCGGTAGCGGACCAAGTGGTGCTCGGGCAGGCTCAGTCGGCGGGCCACCCGCGCCGCTGACCAATCCACGCCCTCCCGCTGAGGCAGTCCCCCGCGCCGCTGACCAATCTCCCGAGAGGGTCGGCGGCACATGGGAACATGCGGGACATGAGCCCCCTCGAGCGGATCGCGTTGATCTCGGACGTGCACGGCAACCTCACCGCTCTGGAAGCGGTGCTCGCCGACATCGACGCCCGTGGGATCACCCGGATCTTCAACCTCGGCGACTACGTCGGCAAGGGCCCACGGGGACGCGAGGTGATCGAGGTGTGCCAGCGACGGTGCGAAGTCAACATCCTGGGCAACTGGGACGACTTCCTGCCCGACCCGAACCGCGAGTACGACAGTGAAGCGCTGAGGTGGTGGCTGGGCCAGCTCGGCCCCGGGCAGGGCGAATGGCTGCGGGCGCTGCCGTTCTGCCACGACTTCCGGATGTCCGGCCGGCAGATCCGCCTCTTCCACGCCTCGGAGACCACGGTGCACCGGCGGGTGCGGTTCGACCACGACGCGGCCGAGTTCCGCAACATGTTCACCAACACGGCGGCGACCGGCGATGGCCCGATCCCCACGGTGGTCGGGTACGGCGACACCCACGACGCGTTCTACGAGGTCGACCTGGAACGCCGCACCTTGTTCAACACCGGCAGCGTCGGCAACAGCATGGGCGACCCGACACCGGTGTACGTGATCCTCGAGGGCGTCTGGGACAGCTCCGACGACGCCCCGTTCTCGATCCAGTTCACACGAGTCCCGTACGACGTCGAAGCCGAGCTCGCCGTCGCCCGCGAGATGGGTGCGCCCGAATTAGACGGCTACACCCTGGAGATCCGGCACGGCATCTATCGCGGCAACCTCAAACCAGGCGAGAACCCCAGCTACCACCGCCGACCACCCGACCCGGGAGCGCCGATCGCGGGCCCGACCTGAGCTGACCGTCGAGCTGTCCGCGCCTGCCCCTCCCCACAACGTCGGCGTCACGGGACACTGGACTCGCGCCTCGACCGAGCCGCGCCAGGTCGGATCGCCACCGCGACCGAAAGCCGGGTCAGCACCGCCGCCACGAAAGGAATCCCATGGCCAAGGCATTTGCCTCCTCCGCCGACCTGACCGCGAAGGTGCAGACGTTCCAGGAGATCACGGACGGGGTCTACGCCCTCACCGCCGAAGGCGACCCCAACGTGGGCGCCATTGAAGGCGAGGATTTCCTGGTCTGCTTCGAGGCGCTGGCCACCCCGACCGCCGCCCGGGAATGGCTGGCTGAGCTGCGCAAACACACCGACAAACCGGTGCGCTACCTGGTGCTGTCGCACTACCACGCGGTACGGGTGCTGGGGGCCAGCGCGTTCGACGCCGAGGTGATCGTCACCCACGAGGTCACCCGCGACCTGATCGCCGAGCGCGGCCAGCAGGACTGGGAATCCGAGTACGGCCGGATGCCGCGACTGTTCAAAGACCCGGACTCGATCCCCGGCCTCACCTGGCCGACGGCGACTTTCAGCGACCGGCTCACCATCGACCTCGGTGGTGACCGCGGTGACCTGGTGCTCAAGCATTGCGGCCGAGGGCACACCGCCGGCGACATCGTGGCGTGGCTGCCGCAGCACAGGATCCTGTTCGCGGGTGACCTGGTGGAGGCGCAGGCCGCGTTGTACACGGGGGACGCGTTCCACCGGGAATGGTCACGCGACACCCTGGACCGGGTCGCCGAGTTCGGCGCGGAGCACCTGATCGGCGGCCGCGGCGGGGTGGCGTCAGGAAAGGACGCGGTGACGGCCGCCATCGCGCAGACCCGCGGCTTCCTCACCACGATGATCGAACGGGTCGGCCAGGCGCAGGCGGGTGGCGGAACCCTGAAAGCGGCCTTCGAGGCCGCTCACCAGGCGCTGGCGCCGCAGTTCGGGGATTGGCCCATCTTCGAGCACTGTCTGCCCTTCAACGTCGCCCGGCTCTGGGACGAGCTCAGCGGCGTCGACTGGCCCGCGATCTGGACCGCGGAACGCGACCGCGACGTGTGGCGCCAGCTGCAGGGGTGAGCCTGCGATGACACCTGAGGCCCCGGTGATCGTGATCGGGAACGGCCCGGTCGGGCAGACTGCCGCGCTGCTGCTGGCCCGGTGGGGCGTGCCTGTGGTGCTGCTGGACGAGCGCCCGCGGCGTGACCTGGTCGGCTCCAAGTCGATCTGCCAGCAACGGGACGTGCTCGACATCTGGGAGTCGGTCGGGGTGGGCGCCGAACTGGCGGCCGAGGGGCTGACCTGGACCACCGCACGTACGTTCTTCCAACAGGAGGAGCTGTTCAGCGTCACGTTCCAGGACTCGGGCGTCTCGCCGTTCCCCCCGTTCGTCAACATCTCGCAGAGCCGCACCGAGGCCGCCCTGGACACGGCGATCGCCCGCCAGCCGGGCATCGACGTCCGGTGGGGGCACCGCGTTACGGGCATCGCGCAGGACCGGGACCAGGTGCGGGTCAGCTGCCAGACCGCCCAGGGCGTGGTGACGTTGACCGGGCCGTACGCGATCGCCTGCCCCGGCGCCCGGGGCGGGCTGCTCCGGGAGCAGCTTGGCCTCACGTTCGACGGGTGCGCGTTCGCGGACAAGTTCCTGATCTGCGACATCCGCACCGACCTCCCCGGGTGGGAGCAGGAACGCCGGTTCTACTTCGATCCGGTGTGGAACCCGGGACGTCAGGTGCTGATCCATCCGTGCCCGGACTCGACGTACCGCATCGACTGGCAGGTCGGAGAGGATTTCGACCTCGACGCCGAAACCGCCTCCGGCGGCCTCGACACACGGATCCGGCAGGTGATCGGTGATGGCGGCCACGAGATCATGTGGAAGTCGGTGTACCAGTTCCAGTCCCGGGCGGTCGACCGGATGCGGGTCGGGAGGGTTCTGGTGGCGGGCGACGGCGCTCACCTGATGGCCCCGTTCGGCGCCCGGGGACTCAACTCCGGGGTGGCCGACGCCGACAACGCCACCTGGAAGGTCGCCTTCGTCCTCAAGGGATGGGCGTCCGACGCACTGCTCGACAGCTATCACAGCGAGCGTCACGCGGCTGCCCTGGAGAACTTGGACGTGACCGGGGCGACCATGCGTTTCCTGGTCCCGCAGAGCGAAGCTGAGCACCGACACCGCCGCGACACCCTGCATGCGGCGCGGGATGACGCCGAGGCCCGCGCCAGGGTCGACTCGGGCCGGCTGGCCGAGCCCTTCTGGTACGTGGACTCGCCGCTCACCACACCCGACTCCCGGTTCCGGTTCCCGGGCCGGCCACCCAAGGGCAGCGTGCCGCGTCCGGCGCCGGGTGTCATCGTCCCCGACCTGGCGATCGAGGTTGCCGGAGCGGTGGGGGCACGCCGGCTACGGGAGCTGGTGCGGCGCGGCCTCACCGTGCTGGCAGGAGCCGAGGCAGACGGGGACGCGATTCGCCGGGGCGCCGCCGGATCCGGGTGCCCGGTGCAGACGTACGACATGACGCG
>JBOGDL010000180.1:0-6439 GCA_050701815.1 Micromonosporaceae bacterium
AGTTCGGGCGCCTGCAGCTGCCGGGTGGCGGACTCCACCTGTGCCGGCGCGGCCAGTTCGTCGGCTGACCTGCTGTCGGCGATGCCCAGGTCGGCGAACTTGCGGGCGGTCACCAGCACCCGGCTCTCCAACGACCCCACAGCCCGGTTGTACGAGGTGACGGCGCTGCCCAGCGCGTTGCCCAGCTTCGACACGTGGCCACCCATCGTGGCCAGTCGCGAGTACAGCTCCCGGCCGAGTTTGTGCACCTCGGCGGCGTTGTCGGCGAGCGCGTCCTGGCGCCACGCGTACGCCACGGTGCGCAGCAACGCGACCAGGGTGGCGGGGGTGGCGAGCACGATGTCGCGGCTGAACGCGTGCTCCAGCAGCGACGCGTCCCGCTGCAGCGCGGCGTCCAGGAACGGGTCCGCCGGCACGAACAGCACCACGAACTCCGGGGCCGATTCGAACGCGGCCCAGTACTCCTTGGACGCCAGCGCGTCGACGTGGCCGCGCAGGTGTCGGGCGTGGGCGTCCAGATGGGTCGAGCGGCCAGCCTCGTCGCGTGCCTCCATCGCCTCCAGGTACGCCGAGAACGGCGCCTTCGCGTCCACCACCACGTGCTTGCCGCCGGCCAGGCGCACCACCAGGTCCGGGCGCACCACCCGACCCTCCACGCTGGACGTGGCCTGTTCGGTGAAGTCGCAGTGCTCCAGCATCCCGGCGGCTTCCACGATCCGGCGCAGCTGGTGCTCACCCCAGCGCCCTCGCACCTGCGGCGCCCGCAGCGCGGAGACCAGCTGCCGGGTCTCGGTGCGCAGCGACTCTGAGGTGTCCCGCATGTGGCCCACCTGGGCGCGCAGCGCGGCGTACGCGTCGATCCGGTCCCGTTCCAGCTCGGCGATGCGCGTCTCGTACCGGCTCAAAGACTGTTGCAACGGTGAGATCAGCTGACCGAGCGCGGTGTTGTGCTCCTTGCCGGCTTCCTGCGACAGCGCGAGCAGGGAGCGCTGCAGGTGCTGCTCGCCGGCTTGGGTCGCCTCCAGAGTCGCGGCCAGCCGCGCGGTCTCAGCGCCGGTGCGGGACTGGGCGGCGAACCAGCCCAGCGCGGCGCCCACAGCCAGACAGATCAGCACCAGGAGCACAGTTGTCATGGGCCCGAGGATGGTCGCTGGATCCGACAAAAGCACGTAGCGCGGCCGAAGCCCCGAGGAGATCGCCGCGTCATGAGGGGCGCTCGGAGGTGGCCGCCACGCCGCGTAACAGCAGGTCCAAGCCAAGCTCGAAGCGCTCGTCAGCGCTGCCGTCTTCCGCCATGTGCGCGGCCATGCCCCGCACGTGGGGGAAGCGCTCCGCTGGCAGGGACAACAGGTAGTCCTGAATCTGGCGGCCGTCCTGCTCGGCGTCTTTCTTGTGGTACGCGGCGGCTTCCTCCAGCGCGAAGGCCTGCGCGTACAGGGAGAGGATGTCGCCGAGGGCGCCCGCGATCCGAGCCGGCACCCCGGCGGCGGCCAGCAGCGCCATGAAGTCCTCCATCACCACTACGAAGTTGGGCCCGACCGGCATCGGCCCGAACGTGATCCGGGCGATGTCCCGGTGCCGGTGCAGCACGGCGCGCAGCGACCGGGCGAACTGCTTGATCTGCTCCTGCCAGCGGTCGGGGTCGGGTGGCGGCACGATCACCTCGCCGTAGACCCGGTCCAGCAGCAGTTGCAGCAGCTGCTCCTTGTTCGCGACGTGGACGTACAGCGACGCGACGCCGGTGCCGAGCGCCTGCGCCACCCGCCGCATGCTGACCGCGTCCAGGCCTTCTTCGTCGAGGATCCGCAGCGCGGTGTCGACAATCCCGTCCCGAGAGAGGACCGGGCGCGCCGCGCTTGGTTTCGCGGGCTGCTGCCAGGGCGGCAGTGGGACGTCCTGCTGAGCCATGGCCGTGAGTGTAGCGATCTCCGAACGTCGTTTATTGCAACGAGCGCCGTTCATCACAACGAGCCTGGTTCTTGCGGCGAACACGGTTTTGATAGCGAACGGCGTTCTTGCGGCGAACGTCGTTCAGTGGTAGAACAGTGTTCGTAACCAACGAACACTGTTCTAGCGGGGAGGTTGACATGTCAACTCACGTCATGATCATCGGGGGCGGCATCGGCGGGCTGTGCCTGGCGCAGGGGCTCAAGCAGGCCGGTGTCAGCGTCGCCGTGTACGAGCGCGACCGCACCCGCACCGACCGGCTGCAGGGCTACCGGATCCACATCAGCCCGGCCGGCAGCAGAGCCCTGCACGACTGCCTGCCGCCGGAACTCTTCGACGCCTTCGTGGCGACCACAGGCAAGTCCGGCGACGGATTCACGTTCCTCACCGAGCAGTTGCGCCCGTTGCTGCGCGCCACGTCCGCCGACATCGCTGGGTCGGGCGTGGGCGGCTCGGCCGATCCCGCGAACAGCCACCATTCGGTCAGCAGGATCACGTTGCGGCAGGTGCTGCTCGCCGGCCTGGACGACATCGTCCACTTCGACAAGAAGTTCGTGAAATACCAGCAGCGCCCGGACGGCTCAGTCACCGCGTTCTTCGATGACGGCAGCGAGGCAGTCGGCGATGTGCTGGTCGGGGCCGACGGCGGCAACTCCCGGGTGCGCCGGCAATACCTGCCACACGCGGAACGGCTTGACACCGGGATCGTGGGGATTGCCGGGAAGCTGCCGCTGAATCAGCGCACCCGTGCGATGCTGCCCCCGTCACTGGGTTCCGGCGCCGCCTTCATCGCCGGGGCTCCTGGTGGGAAGGCGATGTTCCTCGCCGTTCAGGAGTTCGACCGGGAACGGATCTCCGTGCAGCCCCCCGCCGGTGTTCGGTCAGGTGTCGGCGGTGACGACGCCGCCGCCACAGAGCACCCCGGCTTCCTCTTCGACAACACCGGCGACTACCTGATGTGGGGCTTCACCGCCCATCGTGACCGCTATCCGAGGAGCCGGCTGGAAGCGCTCGACAGCCAGGAATTGCAGCAGGTGGCGCTGCAGATGATCGCCGGCTGGCACCCGGATCTGCGGCGCCTTCTCGCGGAATCCGACCCCGCCACGGTGGCGTTGCTGGGGATCCACACCGCGACTCCCGTGCAACCCTGGCCTGCCAGCACCGTCACGCTGCTCGGCGACGCGATCCACAGCATGACCCCGTTCCGGGGGATCGGCGCCAATGTCGCGCTGCGGGACGCGCAACTGCTCAGCCGCCGCCTCATCGCCGCGGAGCAGGGTGACCTTCGGCTGCCGCAGGCGATCGGCGGGTACGAGACGGAGATGATCACGTACGGGTTCGCCGCGGTACGTGACTCGCTCACGACGGCTCGCCAGGCCACCTCGGATGGCGCGCTGTCCCGGATCGCCGGGCGTTCCTTCCTCCGGGTGGCGAACTCGCTGCCGGGCATGAAGCGGCGGATGTTCGCCGGCGACTGATCCACCCAGCCGGCCGGGGCCCGGAATCTGGCACCGGCCCCATCCGGCGTGGTGGGAGTAACGTCGAGTCATGGACGCGGTGAGTGTGTTTCTGCTGATCGTGCTGGTGGTCCTGCTGGTCGGCGGCGGTCTGTGGCTGCAGCGTTCCCGGCAACAGCACCAGGCGCGCCGGTTGAGCGACGCCAAGGCGGACGCCCAGCGCTGGTACCACAGGCTGGGCGGGCAGGTGATGAACCTGGCGCCAAACGATGACGAAGCAGTCAAACAGGCGCTGGTGGACGCCGGGGAGCGGTACAACGCAGCCGGCAGCCAGCTGGAACAGGCGGAAACGGCTCGGCAGCACGAGCTGGCCGGCCAGAGCGCCATCGAGGGGCTGTGCCACGTGCGGGCCGCCCGGCTCGGGCTCGGCATGGACGCTGGGCCGGAGCTGCCGCTCACGGAGGCGCAACGGCAGAACGGCGTGATCACCTCCGAGCGGGAGGTGACCGTGGAGGGCGAGCACCTCAAGGCGTCCCCCCGGCACGGCGCCGACACCCCGTACTACTACCCCGGTGGTCAGATGCAGGGCCGTCACGTGCCGGCTGGCTACTACTCGCAACCGTGGTGGAAGAGCGCGCTGGCGTCCGGCGCCGGGGTGCTCGGCGCGATGGTGCTGTTCGACGCGCTCTTCGTGCCTGACATGGGTTACGGCGGCGACATGGGGGGCGACGCCGGCGCGGACGCCGGCGGCGACATGGGCGGCGGTGACTTCGGCGGCGGCATGGACATGGGCGGCGGCTTCGACTTCTAGGCCCCGGCGTCGACTGCTAGAACGCGCAGGCGACGACCAGCTCGTCCACGTCCCCGGGCCTGATCTCCAGGTTCTCGATCCGGCCGGCGGCCGCCAGGTCGTCCGCCGCCTGTGACAGCAACGCCGCGATCTCGGCTGGCGCGATCACCTCCACCAGCCCGACCTCGGCGCGCATCGACAGTTTCCGGTCCGACTTCGCCCTCCGGACCCGCGACAGCGTCTCGCCCACCGCGGCCAACAGCTCGGGTCGGCCGTGCCCGCGGATCGATGCCGAGCCGGCGGGGCCCGGCAGCAGCTCGCCCTGTGAGGGCCACGGCGCCTGGTGCACGGACCCGTACCGCCACCAGGACCAGACCTCTTCGGTCGCGTACGGCAGGAACGGCGCGAACAACCGCAGCAGCACCGACACCGCGAGCGCCAGCGCGGTCTTCGCCGAGCCGGCGGCGGCCTCGCCGAAGGCGCCGTACGACCGCTGCTTCACCAGCTCCAGGTAGTCGTCGCAGAACGACCAGAAGAACCGCTCCACAGCCTCCAGCGCGGCGGTGTAGTCGTAGCGGTCGAAGGCGGCTGTGGCGTCGCCGACCACATCTGACAGACCCGCCAGCATCGCCTGGTCCAGCGGCTGGTCCACCTCGCCGTTCAAGGAGGCGCCCAGCCCGAGCACGAACTTGGACGCGTTCAGCAGCTTGACCGCGAGCCGCCGCCCCACCCGCATCTGGTTCTCGTCGAACGCGGTGTCCACCCCGAGCCGGGCCGACGCCGCCCAGTACCGCACCGCGTCGGCGCCGTACTTGTGCAGCCATTCGTCGGGCGTGACCGCCTTGCCCTTGGACTTCGACATCTTCTTGCGGTCCGGATCCAGGATCCACCCCGAGATCACGGCACGCTGCCAGGGAAGCACCCCGTGCTCCAGGTGGCTGCGCACCGCCGTGGCGAACAGCCAGGTGCGGATGATCTCGTGGCTCTGCGGCCGCAGATCGTACGGGAAGACCCGCCCGTACAGGTCGGGGTCGCGTTCCCAACCGCCGGCGATCTGCGGGGTCAGCGACGAGGTGGCCCAGGTGTCCATCACGTCCGGGTCGGCGATGAAACCGCGGGGCTGGCCCCGGTCGGCCTCGGTGAAGCCAGCCGGCGCCTGCGATGACGGGTCCACCGGGAGCTGGGTTTCGGACGGCAGAATCGGCGCGTCGTACAGCGGAAGGCCGAGATCGTCGAGCCGGTACCAGATCGGGATCGGCACCCCGAAGTAGCGCTGCCGGCTGATCAGCCAGTCACCGGTGAGCCCCTGCACCCAGTGCTCGTACCGGTGCTTCATGAAGTCCGGCATCCATTCGATCTGCATGCCGCGGGTCAGCATCTGCTCCCGCAGCGGGACGTCCCGACCGCCGTTGCGGATGTACCACTGCCGGGTGGCGACGATCTCCAGCGGCTGCTCGCCCCGTTCGTAGAACTTCACCGGGTGGACGATGTCGCGGGGCTCGCCGTCGATCGCCTCGGCGGTGGTGAGCAGCTCTGCCATCCGGCGTCGGGCCTGCTTCACGGTCAGGCCCACGAGTTCGGCGTACGGGGCAGCGGGCACCCCCTCCGGCACGTCGTCGACGATCCGGCCGTCCCGCCCGATGATCGCCCGGGTCGGCAGTTTCAGGTCCCGCCACCAGGTCACGTCGGTGAGGTCGCCGAACGTGCACACCATCGCCAGCCCGGTGCCCTTCTCAGGGTCGGCGAGCGGGTGCGCGTGCACCGGCGCCGGGACGTCGAAGAGCGGGGTGCGCAGGATGGACCCGATCAGATGCCGGTGCCGCGCGTCGTCCGGGTGCACCACCACGGCCACGCACGCCGGGAGCAGCTCGGGACGGGTGGTGTCGATCCGCACCTCGGCGTCGTCCTCGGTGCGGAAGATCAACCTGTGGTACGAGCCCCGCTGCTCCCGGTCCTCCAACTCCGCTTGGGCGACCGCGGTGGAGAACGTGACGTCCCACAGCGTCGGCGCGTGTGCGGCGTACGCCTCATTCCGCAGCACGTTGCGGAGGAACGCCCGCTGGCTGGCGGCTCGGGACGCGTCGCCGATCGTGGTGTACAGCAGCGACCAGTCCACGGAGAGCCCGAGCCGGCGCCACACCGCCTCGAAGGCCTGCTCGTCGATGTCGGTCAGCTGGTGGCACAGCTCGATGAAGTTGCGTCGCGAGATCGACTGCTGGGTGCGGCCCGACTCCGCCGCCGGCTG
>JBOGDL010000181.1:0-16740 GCA_050701815.1 Micromonosporaceae bacterium
GGCATGGGTAGCGTCCGGTAGTCTGGCCGCCGATCGCTACCCATGCTGAGCCGGGAGGCTCGGCTGTGATCACCGCCGAGTCGTTCCGCACGGGGCGAGCCGGGGACCCGAGTAACTGGGGTGAATCCGCGACCAGTCGCGGTAGGGCTGCTTCCGGCCCGAATCCGTCAGCTAACCCGGTAGGCGGTTGAGGAAGGATGCGTTTGTGATTGGTATGCCGCGCCGTAAGAGGGCTCCGCGCCGTAAGAGGGCTCCTGGCCCGCGAGTCACCCTCCTTGCCGTCCTGATGGCGGTGGTGGCTGCGCTGCTGACGGCCCCCGCCGACCCCGCGAAGGCTGCCCCGGATCACGAGGAGAGCATCGGGGAGCTGGAGAAGAAGCTCACCAAGGCCACCCGCGCGTACAACAACGCCGAAGGCCGGCTGCAGGCGTCCCGCAAGAAGCAGAAGAAGTTCGACAAAGAGATCAAGAAGCTTCAAACCAAGGCTGACGTGCTCGCCGACAAGGTCGGCGAGATGTCTGCGGCCGTGTACCGGGGGACCCAAGCCAGCACGATCAACGCGCTGCTGGAGAGCGGCTCGCCAGAGGAGCTCGCCCACGGCATGACCACGGTCTCGTACCTGGCCAGCCGTGACCTCCGTAAGATCAGAGCCTTTTCCCAGGTACGTGACGATCTGGCCAAGAAGCAGTACCAGGCCGAACTTGAGATCCGGAAGCAGCGATCCGAGCTCAAGAAGATGAAGAAGCGCAAGAAGGAAGCCCTCGCGGCGTTGATCAAAGCCGGCGGCGGCGATCCGACCAGCGGGTACTACACCGGGGGTGGAAGCGCCGCTCCCGCGCCGCGCGCAGCGGACGGAAGCTGGCCACCAGAGTCCTGCTCCCAGGACGACCCGACCACTGACGGCTGCATCACGCCGCGCACCCTGCACGCGTACCAGCAGGCACGCAACGCCGGGTACACCCGCTACACCGCCTGCTTCCGAAACGCCAGCTCCGGGGAGCACGGCAAGGGCCGGGCCTGCGACATGGCCGCCTTCCCCGACGGCTTCCGCAACGAGAGCGCGTACGGCTCCCACAAGGCGTACGGCGACAACCTGGCAGGCTGGTTCATCTCAAACTCCAGCCGGCTCGGGGTCATGTATGTGATCTGGTACAGACGGATCTGGATGCCGGGCAGCGGTTGGAGCACGTATAGCGGCGGCGGCTCGCCTGCCGGTGATCACACCAACCACGTCCACGTGTCGATCCAATAACCCCCAGACGGCGTCTCGCGGCGTTGTCGTCGTCGTTCATAGCTCCGCTATGAACTCCTCCTCCGCCTTGCGTTTCATCCGTCTGGACGGTGTCTCGCGGCGTTGGAGACTCAGGGGACCTGGCCAGCCCGGCTCTAGTTGTCCTGAGGGCGCAGGGTGCGCTGCTCGGTCACGATCGCGGTGATCAGGTCGGCCGGGGTCACGTCAAATGCCGGGTTGTACGAGGTGGCGCCGGACGGGGCGACCGTTAGGCCGCCGAAGTGGGTGACTTCCTGATCAGCCCGCTCCTCGATCGTGATCTCAGCCCCGGTGGCAAGCGAGGCGTCCACGGTTGACTCCGGCGCCACCACCAGGAACGGCACCTGATGCCGGGCCGCCGCCAGCGCCACCGGATAGGTGCCGACCTTGTTTGCCACATCGCCGTTGCTCGCGATCCGGTCGGCGCCCACCACGACCGCGTCCACCATCCCGCCTGCCAGAGCGCTCGCGGCAGCCGAATCGGGGCAGATCCGGTACGGGATGCCGGCCTCCGCCAGCTCCCAGGCGGTGAGCCGAGCGCCCTGCAGCAACGGCCGGGTCTCGTTCGCGTACACGATCTCGATCTCGCCGGCCGCTGCCAGGTGCCGGGGCACGCCCAGCGCGGTCCCCCACCCGACGGTCGCCAGGTGGCCCGCGTTGCAGTGGGTCAGCAGGCGCAGCGGGCGCCGGGCGCACAGCTGTCGAATCAGGTCCGCCGCCCGACCGGACGCGTTCCGGTTGACGCGTTCGTCCTCGTCCAGCAGCGCCCGGGCCTCCTCAAGCACCGCGTCTGGCCCTTCGGGTAGCCGTTTCAGGGCCCGTTCCACGCCCCAGCTGAGGTTCACCGCGGTGGGACGGGCCGCAGCCAGCTGGGCCGCCTGCGCGCGGGTGGCGTCCTCGTCCTGTGGGTGGGAACGGGCTGCGAGCGCCACTCCCAGGGCGCCCGCAGCTCCCAAGGCGGGCGCGCCTCGCACCGCCAGGCGTTGGATCGCGGCGATCAAGTCCGGCACGGTGGTGAGCCGCACGGTGGTGAGCTGCTGCGGCAGCGCGCACTGATCGATGATCAGGATCGCGTCGCCATCCCAGTCGATGGTGCGTCGCATCTGCTCTGCTCCCTCACAAGTCGCAGCGTCCCCGGGGGACTGTCTTCCAGCATGCCCCGTGCCCCATGGGCGCCGACAGCCAGCCCCCAGCTGAGCCAGCCGAGCACCGCCACCCCGAGCATCGTCGCTGCCAGCGGCAGGATCGGACCGGCGATCGGCTGCCAGGCCCCGGCAAGCGGATTGACCCCTCGGTGCGGGCCGGCCTGGAACCGGCTTGCCACCAGCGCCAGGGCGCCCACGTGCAGGACCCCCGTGAGGGCTGCCGCAAACCGTGCGAACCAGCCGATCGCAGTGGGATAGCGGCTGGCGACAAGACCCGCGATGCGACCCGTGATGCCCGGCAATGAGGCGAACGCCGGAATCATCAACAACCCGACTCCGGCTGGCATCACGTACCGGCTGTGCGAGAACCAGCCACTGTGCGGAAGGAAGTGCAACTCCAGCGCCACCAGTAGCCCCAGCAGCCCGCCGAACAGGGCGATGTTGACGAGCAGGTGGCGACGCCCGGCGCCCAACGCGATCGGGACCGCCAGCGCGGCGACCATCGCCCACCAGAGCGCCCGGAACCACACCGGGAGCCCCGTCTCGCCGTAGCTGAACTGGCCGATCAGCTGCTTCTCGTAGAACGGGATGCGAAGGTCCCAGACCCCCCAGAGCGCATCGCTCACAGTCATCGTCACCGGGCGCGACACGGCCGGGGGAGTCGCGATACGAGAACTGAGAGTCCACACCAGAGCGAACAGCGCCGCGCAGCCCAGCAACGGCGCCGCGAGCCACCACGTGTCGGCACGGCGCAGCAACGCCTTGAGCCGCCCGGGCCGAGCCAGCGCCGCGCAGGCGAGGGCTGAGATGGCGAGCAAAACCGGACCCAGTTGTCGTACGGTCAGCAGCAGCGCCCCTGACACCGCCGCCAGTGCGATCAACCTCCGTGCGACTGGGTCGCCGCCCAGGCTGAGCCGGTCCGCGACCCGATCGCCTCGCAGCAAGGCCAGCAGCGCCGCCCACAACGACACGCCGGCTGCGATTTCCAACCCGTTCGGGTTGATGGCGCCGGCCAGATTGAACACCATCGGGGTGGCTGCCAACGCCAGTCCGGCGACCAACAGGCGATTTCTCAACCACGCCGCGATCGCCATCGCTGAGGCAAGCAGCAGACCGCACATCAGGGCGGACATCAGTCGCGCCAGCACGATGCCGGTCTGATTTGGACTCGCCAGCAGAGGCAGGCCGACAGGAAGGTAATAGATCGGGCTGTAGCGCGCTGCGGTGTACTGGGTGCGGATGAGCCGGTCCTCGGTGATGAGGTCTTGGCAATCGGCCGAGGTGGCGTTGCCGCGTTTCCAGGTGCAGTCGACGTGATCGGGCACCAGGCTGGCGGGAATCGTCGCGGCGTCGCCGTTGGCGTAAACCTGTCCGCTGGCCACGGCGTACGCCCGGATCACGTGATCCGCCTCGTCGTACGTCCCGTTGACGGGTAGCGCTGACGCCCAGCCGGCGATGGCCAGGAAGTAGCCGGTGAATGCCAGCAGCCAGACTCGCCTCACCCTGCCTGGGGGCCGGGATCTGGAGCCGCTGCTGCCGGTCGATGAAGCATCGCGGTCAACCCTGGGTAATCCCAGGATCCGGCTCAACCGCACCATATTTGCCTGCCTCTCAGCTGCGTGAACAGGGACGACAGCCCCACGGCGGGCCTGTCGGCGGGTTCGGTCGCAACGTGGAATATTGTTGCGTAGCGTGACTGTCTGGTGTGGGGTAGGCACAGACGGTGTTACCCCGCTAGTCTTGCAACACCCGGGGTACACGTCTGGCTGTTGTCGACGTAACCCTCGTCAGCCCGGAGCACAGCGAGTGCCGTGGGAGGTCTTAGATGCCGTTGTCGATCACCGTCTCTGAGCTGCCTGACAGGTGTGTGCGAATGAACCTCCACGGCGAGGTTGACTGCGCCACAGCTCCAGAGCTGAGGGAGGCGATCAACGATGTGCTGGTCAAGCGCAACCCCGCGACTGTCGAGATTGACGTCGCTGAGATCACGCTTCTCGACTCCACCGGGATCGGCACCCTGGTCGTCGGGCATCGCATCGCCCGGGACCTGTGCATCCGCCTGGTGGTGGTGAACCCGAGCCGGTTTGTGGCTCGGCTGTTCAGTGTGATCGGGGTGGCTGATCTGCTCGGGGTCAATCTCGACGAGGAGTTGGGCGACCAGGCTGGTTGGCCGGTCACTCCCGCGCAACGTGCCATGACTGCCCCGGCGCGGCCCTGACCTCTCGGGCCGTTCCGATGGGGACCGTCAAAACCTGAAACCGCCGCTGGACGTCACGTCGTCCTCCGGTCGCGGCAGCACCTGGCGAAGCTGCGGCGGCGCCGATCGAGGTTTCCATTCCCGCGGATAGCCCACTGACACCTCCTCACAGCGCACGCCGTCCTGCCAGGTGGTACGGGGGATGTGCAAGTGCCCGTACACGATCACGCTGGCTCGGAACCGGATATGCCAGTCGGCGGTCAGCTCCGTGCCGCACCACTGCGCGAACACGGGATAACGCAGCAGCCGGGTGGGTTCCCGGGTCAACGGGAAATGGTTCACCAACACAGTGGGCAGGTCCGGGTCGCAGGATGCCAGGCGTCGCTCGGTGAGGGCGACACGGTCCCGGCACCACGCGTCACGGCTGGGGTACGGGTCGGGGTGCAGCAGGAACTCGTCCGTGCACACAATGCCGGTCTGGTACGCCAGCTCCAGAGCTTCCTCTTTGGTGCGAACACCCGGCGGACGGAAGCTGTAGTCGTACAGCAGAAACAGGGGCGCCACGACGGCCGGGCCGCCCGCCCCACGCCAGATTGGATAGTCGTCCTCGGGCGTGCAGACGTCCCAGCTCTTGCACAGCTCCACCAGCTTCTGGTAGCGGGCCAGTCCCCGGAGCTGGACCGGGTCCTTCTTCGGCGTCCAGAGCTCGTGGTTGCCGGGGGCCCAGATGACCTTGGCGAACCGGCCGCGCAGGGCACGCAGCGCCCATTCGATGTCGGCGAACCGCTCGCCGACATCGCCGGCGACGATCAGCCAGTCATGTGCTGACTGGGGTTCAAGGCGTTCGACCAGGTCGCGATTCTCCTGGTACGCGACGTGCAGGTCGCTGATGGCCCACAGGGTGCTGGAGGTCATCCGCGCAGCCGCCGCCGAGCCTCGGTCACCGCTTGCTCAGCCGCCTGGCGACGCCGCTCACTTCGCCGCAGGTCGCGATCCGCCTTCGTGTGCGCGGCCCGAAGCTGGCGTTCTCTGGTCCGCAGCGCTTCCAGCTCCTCTGTGATCGTGGCCAGTCGTTGGGCGGCGTCTTGTTCTGCCGTGGTCGCGTCCCGCAGCGTCCGTTCGGCGTCGTCGAGCACGGCCTGTGCCCGCTCCGCCCGTTCCGCGGCGGTGGGCTTCTCCGCGCGTTCCCGAGCACCCCGGTCCTGAGAGGCAGGTCTCTGGTCATGCCTGTCGGTGGGGGCGTCGCGGGCTGGCGTCGCGTCATCGCCGCGTCCGCCCGGGATCACCCGGAGCCGTACCCGGCCCGGCGGCTCGGACGGCTCCTGAGGGCCTCGGGTTGGCTCGCGCCGGCCTGCGGCGTCGCCCCAGATCGTTTCGGCGATCCCGATGCCGGAATAGGCGAACGGTTTCACAGTGGCGCCGTCACGTACCGCGGAGGCCACCTCAGGGTCGGCGACCGCGGCCCGGAGGGTGTCCTCCGCCTCTCGTAGCGTTTCATCTCTGATGGTCTTGCCGCGTTCGGTGGCGAGGTCTTTCAGGAGCCTCAACAGCGACGTGATCGCAGCCTGACGCTGTGCGGATAGATCCCGCAGCTGGCCCCCGCGCAGCGCCCGTTGAGCGGCGCGCAGGCGGTCGCCGATGGTCAGCAGCGCGTCCAGATCCTCGGCTCGCTGCAGCGCCAGCAGATTGACCAGCCAGGCGCTGAGGGTGGGGCGGCGCAACGCCTTCACCCTCTTGCCGAGGCTTGCGGGCGCGTCTGCCGCCGCCGCGTCACGCGCTGCGGTGAAATCGTCCGGCGGCAAGGCGTACAACCTGGTCTTGATCTCGTTGAAGCGATCGTCGGCCGCCATGGTCACCAGCAAACCTCACCGCAGGCGGCTGTGTCACCCCGGCGCGGAGGGTTCGGCGCTGCTTTGAGTCGCGCGAGGTGTGACCTTGATGTGATCGAATCCAGCACAATCCACAACACGGCTGGCCACACCCAGCTTCCGGGGCTCAGCAGCAAGCAGCCCCCGCCGATGCCGGCGGGGGCTGCTTGGCGAGGCTCAGATGGCGCGAACAGACTCCGCCTGCGGGCCCTTCGGGCCCTGCACCACGTCAAACTCAACCCGCTGGTTCTCGTCCAGGGTCCGGAAGCCAGTCGACTGAATTGCGGAGAAGTGGACGAAAATGTCCGATCCGCCACCGTCGACGGTGATGAAACCGAAGCCCTTGTCGGCGTTGAACCACTTGACGGTTCCCTGTGCCACGTGCTGTCTCCTTGTCAGAGGCTGATCACCCACGATGCAACGTGTGGGCATGGATAACAACGAACCCGCAGGCTGCGGATTCGGGGTCGGTTATCGGGTAGCGGTACCCCACCATCCCCTGACGAGAACAGCAGCACGCTCGCGAACCGCGGACGTGACAGGCAAACCACGTACTCAAACTTTCGACCGCCCAGCGCAACAGTACCGTGAGTTCTCTCGTTCGCGTGCGGGATAGGTGGCCCAAGAGTCCTTGCCGGGTGTGGCGCGTGCGACAAAGGCACGGCTACGCGATCGAAAACGTGTGGCGGCACGCCCGGCTGTCTCTACGGTCCCGGTTGCCTCGCCGGGCCTTCCGTCAGCCTCCCCAGGTGGACGCGTCGGTGCTGGTGGTGCGCAAGCGGCGGTGAACGGGCGGGTGAGCCGCGGCGGCCGGCAGTCGCGGCCTGCCTGCTGGCCCCGGAAAGCGGCACCCACCGTGTCACTGACGTGGCAGGCTGGCTCACAAGAGTGAAGGGGGCTGATGGCGCCGAAGCGGATTCAGATGACCCGAGCCCGTCCGTGGCGCCATGCCCACCCGGACGCGGTGAAGGTCGACCGCAGCACCAAGTGGGGGAACCCGTACAGCGTGATCGAGCACGGCCGGCCCCAAGCCATCGGGATGTTCAGGACCGCGCTGCTCGGCGGGAAACTCGCCGTCACTGTGGAGGACGTGCGCCGCGAACTGGTCGGACGTGACCTGGCGTGCTGGTGCCGTATGGACCAGGAGTGTCACGCTGACGTGCTGATCGAGGTGGCCAACCACCAGCACGTCTGACTCGGGCAGACGGGAACGGGCGGAGCCGGCACACTATGGGTGACAGACAGCGGCGCTTGTTCGCGTAGCAGCGTGTCCACCCTTCTCCGCGCGGCACGGGCTGACGACACGCCCAGGCGGCGCGCCGCTGCCGGCGACAGTGCGGCAGGGGGAGCGTGGCGATGGGGCTGATGCCGATCACCGATTCGATGTTCCTGCTCGGTGAGTCGCGCGAACACCCGCTTCATGTCGGTGGCCTGCAGCTGTACCAACTGCCAGAGGGCGCCGGGCCCGACTACGTCAGCGAACAGCACCGTGCGTTGCTGGCCGAGACGGATCTGCTGCCGCTGTTCCGACGCCGCCCAGGGCGGGCGCTGAGCAGCCTGGGGCAGTGGACGTGGGCGGATGACCCGCATCTCGACCTGGAGTACCACATCAGGAACTCGGCGCTGCCCACTCCGGGGCGGGTGCGCGAGCTTCTGGAGCTGACCTCACGGATGCACGGGACGCTGCTCGACCGGCACCGGCCGCTGTGGGAGTTCCACCTGATCGAGGGTTTGCAGGGTGGGCGGTTCGCGACGTACACGAAGGTGCACCACTCCTTGTTGGACGGTGTGGCCGCGCTGCGCCTGATGCAGCAGGCGTTGTCAGAGGACCCGACGAAACGTGGGATGCCGCCACCCTGGGTCGAGCGCCCGGCGACCAACCCCGGCGAGGAAGTCGAGGCTGGGGCGACCGGCGCTCTGCAGGGCCTACGCGGCGCGGCGAAAGCCGTCGGCGAGGTGATGGCGCTGGGGCCAACGCTGGTGATGTCGATCAATGACCTGTTCCGCGACCAGATTGCCATGCTGCCGTTCCAGGCCCCCAAGTCGATGCTGAACGTGCCGATCACGGGCGCAAGGCGGTTCGCCGCGCAAGGCTGGTCGCTGGAACGGATCCGGGCGGTGGGTGAGATCGCCGGCGCGACCGTCAACGACGTGATGCTGGCGATGTGCGCGGGCGCCCTCAGGCGGTACCTGATCGAGCTGGACGCGCTGCCAGAGCGGCCGCTGATCGCCGCGGCGCCGATATCGCTGCGGACCGATCACGCCGGCTCTGAGGGCAACGCGGTCGGGCTCATCCTGTGCAGCCTGGCCACCCACCTCAAAGACCCGATGGCTCGACTCATCGAAATCTGTGGCTCGATGCGGCGGGGCAAGGAGTTCTACGAGGGGATGAGCCGGCTGCAGGTCACCGCGCTATCGGCGATCCCGATCGCGTCCCTGCTGCTCACCCCGATTCCCGGGGTGTTGAAGATCAGCCCACCTGCGTTCAACTTGATCATCTCGAACCTGCCGGGGCCGAACGCGCCGTTGTACTGGAACGGCGCCCGGATGCTCGGGGTGTACCCGGTGTCGATCCCGTACGACGGGCAGGCGCTGAACATCACCGTGACCAGCTACAACGGCAGCCTGGAGTTCGGCCTGACGGGTTGCCGTCGCAGCGTGCCGCACCTGCAGCGGCTGCTGGGCTACCTGGACGACTCGCTGGTCGAGCTGGAGCGGGTCTAGCGGCGCATCGGAGCGTTGGGGACTTCAGTCGGAAGCCCTGGTGAGCAAGATCACTAGAATGATCATGGAGAACAACGCGGCCGTGGCGCCCACCCGCAGCGCGGTGTAGCCGGCGCCCTGGGGCGGGGGTGGCTGGGGGCCGCGGCGTCGGAACGCGCAGAACACCCGCCATGCGGTCTGCGGCGATCCCAAGACCCATAGCGCGATGCCGGCGGGGAAGAAAAGCAGGCAGACGAGCGCCTTCATCGTCCTCCCTACGTCAGGGTGGTGGGCCATGCGAGGATCTGCCGCGTCGCGGCGCCTGTTGAGTATGTACCCGGGCGCCCTGCTGCGACGAGCCCGGTGGCACGGCTCGGCCGCGTGCGCGGGGCTGGTCGGCCGCCTGCGCGGAGTCGGGCTGGGCCGCCGCCTCGCGGGACCGCAGGGCGAATAGTCAACGTCAGCTCGGGTAAGCCGGTTGCATGCGGGCAAAGATTCGCACCTTGCTGGACGAGCTGGGAACCACGTACGCGGAGCAGGCGGGGATCCGGCTGAAGGACACCCCGGCGCCGCTGTATCAGCTGCTGGTGCTGACGGTGCTGCTCTCGCACCGGATTCAAGGCGACATCGCGGTCGCCGCTTGCCGCGAGTTGAACCAGGCCGGAACGCGAACCCCGCAGCGGATGCGGGAGGCCACCTGGCAGCAACGAGTGGACGCGCTGGGACGAGGCCACTTCGTCCGGTACGACGAGAGCACAGCCACCGCGCTCGGCGACGGCGCCCAATTCGTCCTCGACGCGTACCAGGGTGATCTCCGTCGGATGCGTCGCGAGGCGGACGGCGACGTGAAGCAGCTGCGGGGGCTGCTGCAGAAGGTCCCGAACATCGGGCCCACCGGCGCGCACATCTTCTGCCGCGAGGTGCAGGCGGTGTGGCCCGAGCTGCGCCCGTACCTGGATCGGAAGGCGCTGCAGGGGGCCGAACGGCTCGGGCTGCCGGCCGACGCGGAGCAGCTCGCCGAGCACGTTTCCGCTGGCCAACTCGCTGCGCTGGCGGCCGCGCTGGTACGAGTCGCGCTCGATCCCACGCTGTCTGAACGGGTTTCCTGAGCCTGTCGCGGGCGCCGCTCGCCGCCTCGGGGAGGCCGTTGGTCGCGCCCGAGCTGCCGCTTGCCGTCTGATGCCTTGCGGCTGCAAGCGATCGAGAGTACGACGAAACCGTCCATCCTAGATGTTCAGTCGTTTTCACGCCTAATAGGCGGAAACTGGGGGCGGCCTGTCAGGCGCGATCAAGTGTGTGACTGACACAGATTGCGAGGAGGCGGTCGCATTGGCAACGGCACCGAAGGTGACGACTCCGTCCAAGCACATTCCTGACTTGCAGGTGCGGGATCTGCCCGATGCGCCTCGCTCGATGTGGCGGATCATCGGCCCTGGTGTGATCGGGGCCGGGGTGGGGATCGCCTCCGGTGAGTTCATTCTCTGGCCGTACATCTCCGCGCAGGTCGGGCTGGTGTTTCTGTGGGCCGCGTTGGTCGGGCTGTTCACCCAGTACTTCATCAACATGGAGATCGAGCGCTACACGCTGGCGACGGGTGAGACCGCGCTCACCGGGTTCAACCGGTTCTGGCGGCACTGGGGCCTGGTGTTCGCGATCATGGTCTACTTCGCGAACCTGTGGCCTGGCTGGGCCACCAGCTCCGCCACGATGGTGACGTACCTGTTCGGTGGGAACGCGCGATGGATCGGCATCATCATGATGCTCGTCATCGGCGCCAGCCTCACCTTGGCGCCGGTGGTGTACACGGTGCTGGAGCGGGTGGAGTGGGCCAAGATCGTGCTGGTGCTGCTACTGATCCTGGGCGCGCTCGCGTTCGCCATCTCCGCGCAGACCTGGGGTGAGCTCGGCAAGGCCACGGCAGCGCCTGAGTTCCCCGCCGAGCAGCTCGGGTTCGCGTTGATCCTGGGCGCGCTCGCGTTCGCCGGCGCCGGAGGCGGCCAGAACCTGTGCCAGAGCAACTGGATCCGGGACAAGGGGCTCGGCATGGGCGCCCACATCCCGCGCCTGGTCAGCCCGGTCACCGGCAAGGACGACATCGCGGCGCCCTCACTCGGGTACGTGTTCGAGCCGAACCAGCAGAACATGTCCCGGTGGCGCAACTGGTGGCGGCTGGCGAACATGGAGCAGCTGTCGACGTTCGTGCTGATCACGTTCCTCTCGATCTTGTTCATGTCGATGCTGGCGTACAGCACCGTTTTCGGTCGGGAAGGGCTCCCCGACGACATCGGATTCCTGCAGATCGAAGGGCAGCAGCTCAGCGCTGAGGTGGCGCCGTGGTTCGGGAATCTGTTCTGGGTGGTCGGCGCGTTGTCGCTGTTCGCCGGCGCGATGGGGATCGTCGACTACACCAGCCGGCTGGCCGCGGATGTGCTCAAGACCGCGTACTTCCGGGAATCCAGCTGGTCCGAGAGCAAGATCTACTTCACGTTGGTGTGGGGGCTGATCCTGCTCGGTTGCCTGATCCTGCTGCTCGGCGTGGACCAACCGCTGGTGCTGCTGGTGATCTCCTCCTGCGTGGGGGGCGGGATGATGGTGATCTACTCGGCGCTGCTGATCCTGCTCAACAAGAAGAAGCTGCCCAAGCCGATCCGGATCGGCACGGGGCGCACCGCCGCGTTGGTGTGGGCGGTGCTGCTGTTCGGGGTGCTCGCGGCGGTGACCATCTGGCAGCAGGGCGCCGAACTGATCGCGTCATTCACCGGTGGCTGACAACGTGCCGCGGCTCCTGATTTTTTGAGCCGCTGCCACATCTGAGTGTGGGCCTGACCGTCGCTGACCTGCGGTTAGGCCCACACTCAGCGCTGCCTGCCGGCCCTTTATCGTAAAGAGCGGTTTTCGACCTCTTCTCATTCGTGGACAAATCCGCGAGGATCGTCTCTCGACGGATCGGGGCTCGTTTTGTCCGAAGATCAATTGCATGCGGGCGCCTGTTGTTTCCTGGGGAGGCGTGCGCGATGGCGTCCATCGATCGCCGGATAGCGATTGTCGGTATGGCGTTCAGATTTCCCGGCGCCGATAGGCCGGACGCGTACTGGCATTTGATCAGCAAAGGCGAAACGCCTATTCGCCGCTTTACCGATTGTGAGTTGGCGGCCGCCGAAGTGCCGCGCGAGGTGCGTCAAGATCCAGAATTTGTGGCTGCCAGCGGATTGCTGTCCCGAATTGATGATTTTGACGCGGAATTTTTCGGGATGACCGCTGCCGAGGCGGCGACCACTGATCCACAGCATCGAATGTTCATGGAATGCTGCCACCACGCGTTGGAAGACGCGGGACACGTTGGCGAGACGAACTTCGCGGATGGCCGCAGGATCGGAGTCTTCGCCAGCAGCGGGCATCACTTGTATCCATTCCAGACGTACTTCCAGAACAATGTCAGCTACGACATGCACACGGATGGCTGGGTCGGCGGCGCGCAGCGCCTGATCGGAAACTTTCCGGACTTCATCGCCACTCGCGTGGCGTTCAAGCTGGGGCTGACCGGCCCGGCCCTGGGAGTGCAGAACGCCTGCTCCAGCTCTCTGGGCGCGGTCCATCTGGCGGTGCAGTCCCTGATCACGAGGGACAGCGACATCGCCGTCGCGGGCGCCTCCGCGGTGCACGTGCCGGAGGTCCTCGGCTACCGGTGGGTGAAGGGGTCGATCCTCTCCCGCAACGGTCGCTGCCGCGCGTTCGACGCCGCGTCTGACGGCGTGGTGGGCGGCAGCGGCGTGGCTGCCGTGGTGCTCCGGCGGCTGGAGGACGCGGTGGCCGACGGCGATCGGATCCACGGCGTGATCCTCGGGGTCGGGGTCACCAACGACGGCGCCTCAAAGCGGAACTTCACGGAGCCCTCAGCGATCGGGCAACGCGAGGCGGTGTCCCGAGCCCTCGCCATGGCTGGCGTTCCCGCGCACACGATCGGGTACGTCGAAGCGCACGGCACCGGCACGTACAAGGGTGACCCGATCGAGTTCTCCGCGCTCACGGCCGCGTTCCGAGAGCACACGGACGGGGTCGGGTTCTGTGGCATCGGGTCGGTCAAGGCCAACATCGGCCACCTGGATGTCTGCTCCGGGCTCGCCGGCCTGATCAAAGCGGTGCTGGTCCTCAAGCACGGGACGATCCCGCCGCTGGCGGGTTTCACTGCCCCCAACCCCGGGCTGGACGTGGCGTCCAGCCCGTTCTATCTGCCGGCCGAGGTGCGCCCCTGGCCCGCGTGGGACGGGCCGAGGCGGGCTGGCGTGACGTCGTTGGGCATGGGCGGCACCAACGTGCATGTGGTGATCGAGCAAGCGCCGAGCAGGTCGGCCCGTCGCGGGGCGCCGGTGGCTGGCGACGCCCGGGTGTCTCAGCTCGCGGGGCCGATGGCGCCGTCCTTGGCGCCGGTGTCGGGGGCGAGCCAGGCGGCGCTGCGGGCGAACGCGCAGGCGTTGCGGGATCACCTGCGAACGCGTCCGGACACGCATCTGGCGGACCTGGTCACCACCCTCGGGCTGGGGCGCAGGCAGCTGCGTTGCCGGCTGGTGGCGTACGGGCGCACCCCCGCCGCGATCGTGGAGGCGCTGAACGCGTACCTCATCGAAAGCCCGCCAGCGCCAGGCGCGGGCGGCGGGATCCGTGTCAGCCGGGTGTCGAGCGCTGCCGGGTACGCCTGCGGAACCGCCCCGAAGCCGCCCGAAGCGCCCCGGGTGGGTTGGGTCTGCAGCGGACAGGGCGGCGCTCGCGCCGGAATGGCGAACGCGCTGTATCACCGCTTTCCGGTGGTGCAGGCCACCCTGGACGCCTGCGAGGAGCAGTTCCGCGACGAGCACGGGCGCTCCCTGCTGAAAGCTCTGCTCGACCCGGCCGCAAAGGAGTGGTCGGGACCGGCGCAACCCACCGACACCGCGCAGCCCGCGCTGTTCGGGTTGCACGTCGCCCAGGCGCGGCTGTGGCGCCAGCTGCTCGGGGATGAGCCAGCTGCGTGTGCCGGACACAGCGTGGGGGAGTACGCCGCCCTCTGCGCGGCGGGCGCGCTGTCGCTTGAGGACGGCCTACGCCTGACCGCGGCTCGGGGTCAGCTGATGGAGCGCCACATGGCAGCGGGTGGGATGCTCTCGGCGTTCACGGATCTGGCCACGGCGCAAGATGTGCTCGCGGTGATTCCAGACCTGGAGTTGGCCGTCGTCAACGGAGTGCGTCACCACGTGCTCGCTGGCCCGGAGGCGGCGGTGGCGGCCGGCTCTCGTCATCTGGATCGTCAGGGAACGGCCTGGCGTCAACTGCCGGTCGCGCGGGCGTTCCACACCTCAATGATCAACTCGATCCTGGATCAGCTAGCCGCTGCGTGCGCTGACGTGACCTTCCGTCCCACTCGAGTGCCGTTTGTGAGCGGTTTGGACGGCCAGGTCAGGCCGGTTGGCTGGACCCCGGACTCCGCGTACCTGCTCGCTCATGCCAGCCAGCCGGTGCGGTTTGACCAGGTGCTACGGGGCCTGGAGGGGGTCGGGTGCCAGGCGCTGCTGGAGATCGGCCCCGGCGGCGCCGTGAGCGGGTTGGCTCAGCGCGAGGTCCCCCACCTTCCGGCGTTGCGGACTCAGGCCAGCGGATCCGAATTGGACGTGCTGTGGCAGACCGTCGCCGCCCTGCACAGCCTCGGATGCTCGCTGGACTGGGAGGAGCTGGTGGCTGGCTGCGGCGGCCGGCGGATCTCGCTGCCGGCGTACCAGTTTCAACGCAAGAGCCACTGGACCGGGCGGAGACTCACGCCACTCGAGCCCGTCCGGTCGCAGGGGCCCGAAGCCGGGCGCCTGGAGAACGGATCTGTCGGTCAGAACGGGAAGAAGGAGGCTTCGGTGGATCTGACGGTACGTCGAATCGTGGAGTTGACCGCGAAACATCTCGGCCTCAGCGAGGACGAGGTGGGTCAGGACGGGTCCTTTTTCGACCTGGGCGCGGATTCGCTGCAAATGATCAATATCGTACGAGAGCTGGAACGTGAGTTCCGAGTCAAGATCGCTATGCGGGAGCTGTTCGAGCAGGCCAGCTCGCCGGGGTTGCTGGCGGCGTTGATCGTGGATCGGTCTGAGGCCCCCGGGAGTACGCCGCCTGCCGCGCCTGCCGCGCCTGCTGCGCCCTCGGCGGCCCCCGAGGCGACTTCGGGACCGGCCCCGAATGGTGTCGCCGCCGCTGTGTCGTCCGTGCCGCCGGCTGCGGTCCCGGCTGCGCCGCCGGCTGCGCCGGCCTACGGCCCGTACGCCACCCGCGAGGCGGTGGAGGAGCTGGCGCAGCAAGTGCGCCAGCTAGCTCACACGCAGGTGCAGTTGATGGCACAGCTGTCCCAACTGCTCACCCGGCAACTTGCCGCCGACCAGGGGGTGGACCAGTGATGCGGCCCAACCCGTCCACTGCTGAGAGCCTCGCGGCGATGACGGAGTTGTCCGCCGCGATCACGCAGCAGATGGCCCAGCTCACCGGCGAGGCGTCGCAGCCTTCCCAGGAGGCAGGCGTCGTCTCGTACGAGAAACCCCAGGTTCATGGTCCGAGGGTCGTGGTGTCGCCTACCTCAGGGATGGTCGCCACCGCGGCGCAGGGCCAACAGCACGTGGATGATCTGGTGCGCCGACACACCGCCAAGACCGCGCGCTCCAAGCAGCTCGCCCAGCGATACCGCGGGGTGCTCGCCGACAGCCGGGCCAGGGTGGGGTTCCGTCACAGCACGAAGGAGATGCACTACCCGATCGCCGGGGCGCGCGGGCACGGATCCCGCCTGGAGGATGTGGACGGCAATTCCTATGTCGACATCACCATGGGCTTCGGGATCCTGCTGTTCGGGCATGAGCCGGAATTCGTCACCGAGGCGGCACGAGCTCATCTGGCGTCCGGGATCCGGCTGGGGCCGCGTGGCCCGGAAACCGGTGAGGCCGCGGAGCTGCTCAGCGAGCTGACCGGAATGCAGCGGGTGGCGTTTGCGAACTCCGGCACCGAAGCCAACTCGGCGGCGATCAGGCTCGCCCGCGCGGCGACCGGGCGCGCCAAGATCGTGATGTTTCACGGGTCGTACCACGGGCACGCCGACAACGTGCTGGGGCGTTCCATCGGGGTCGGGGCCGAACGAGAGACGGTGCCGGTGTCGACGGGCATTCCTTCCAGCGCTGTGACCGACCTGATCGTGCTCGACTACGGCGCCCCCGAGAGCCTACGGGTGATTGAAGAGCTGGCCGACGAGATCGCCGCTGTGCTGGTCGAGCCGGTGCAGAGCCGAAATCCGTCGCTGCGACCGGTGGAGTTTGTGCGCTCGCTGCGCGAGATCACACGACAACGGGGCATCGTGCTGTTGTTCGACGAAATGCTGACCGGTTTCCGGCCCCATCTGCGCGGCGCTCAGGAGTTGTACGGGGTGAGTCCCGATCTGGCCACGTACGGGAAACTTCTCGGCGGCGGTTATCCGATCGGCGCCATCGCCGGCCGCGCCGACATCATGGACGGTGTCGATGGCGGTTTCTGGCGCTACGGCGACGACAGCTACCCCGCCGC
>JBOGDL010000182.1:0-3899 GCA_050701815.1 Micromonosporaceae bacterium
TGCACGCCATGATGCTGGACATGAAGCGAACCTTCGATGAGGTCGTGCTGACCCACACCGAGCCCGAGAAAGCTGAGGAGATCTTCGCCAACCCCTTCTACCAGGCGATGAGCTCGACGTTCGCCGGGACTCAGGAGTACATGGCGATGGAGAAACTCTCGCAGCTCGCTGAGGTCGACGCCGCGGACGGCGGATGGGATCTGATCGTCGTCGACACGCCACCTGCCCGGTCAGCTCTGGACTTCCTGGACGCGCCGAAACGGCTGGCGACTTTCCTCGACAGCCGGATGCTGCGGATGCTGCTGGCGCCGGCGCGCGCCGGGGGGCTGAGCATGCTGCGGATGATGGGCGCGTCCCTGAACATTTTCGGACGGGCGATGCGCAAGGTGCTCGGCGCCCAGCTGGTCAGCGATGTATCGACGTTCGTGGCCTCGTTCGACTCGCTCTTCGGCGGGTTCGCGCAGCGCGCCGAGCGCACGTACCAGGTGCTGCAGGCGAAACAGACCGCCTTCCTGGTCGTCTCCACGCCGGAGCAGGATTCGATCAGAGAGGCTGGATACTTCGCGGGTCGGCTCTCGGAAGAGCGGATGCCGCTGGCTGGCCTGGTGCTCAACCAGGTGCACGCGCTAGCCGCTCCGGGCCTGTCGGCGGAACGGAGCGTGGCGGCGGCCGAGGCTCTGGTTGCCGGAACACCCGACCACGCGCTCGCGGCCGAGGTGCTGTTGCTGCACGCCGACCTGGCGCGGAAAGTGGCACGCGAGCAACGGATGACAGATCAGTTTCAGCGGGCGCACCCGGCTGTGCCGATCACTGAGGTGCCAGCGCAGCCTGAAGACGTACACGACCTCACTGGCCTGCGCAGCTTCGGCGGCATGCTTGCGCCGCCGGGCGCGGAAGCGCCGGCTGGCTAGCCAGAACCGACTTCGACGCGGCACTCGGAATCCGCGTTTGGCCGTCGTTGTTCCAGCTCAGTCACAGAGCCCAGCTGAGCCCCCTCGCCCAGCTGGCCTCCCGAACTCCAGCTGTGCCCCGACCTAGCCGACCGCTCGCCGAAAGCTGGCCGGGGCCGACAATGTGCGACTGAAGGTGCTAACCGACCCTCGCCAGCGTGGCCGGCGCCTGCTTGGACTCCAACGCGGTCTCAAACAACGCCTTCCAGCTAGGCACCGCAGGGTGGCGACGCAGCAGCGCCCGCCGTTCCCGTTCGGTCATCCCGCCCCAGACGCCGAACTCGATCCGGTTGTCCAGCGCGTCCGCGAGACACTCATAACGCACCGGGCAGCCACGGCACACCCGCTTGGCAACGTTCTGCTCAGCTCCCTGCACAAACAACGCATCCGGGTCACCGTCCCGGCACGCTGCCTGACTTGCCCAGTCAGCGATCAGCCCCATCTGTACCTGACCCCCCCTTGTTTCTTGTTCCCCCAAACAGCCCCGACGCCCCCCGCGCCGGGCTGCCCTAGCTCGCAGATTACGAACCAGTCGTCCCATCGACAACGGCCGTTCGGCCGGAATCCCCTTGCGCGCAAGCACCCGTGATGAGTGCTCCCGGGTACATCATTGTCTGTAGCTGTCTAACTACGCAACGTCGCGGTGAGGATTCGGCCTGTTACCCACTTTTTGGTCAACTCCAGTGTCTTGTCGCAGGTCACAGCTGTGATTTTCGGAAACACAACAGGGTGGCTCGACGTCCACAAAAACGAGCCTCTGTCTGGGCGAAACGGGCTCAAAGCCCAATTGGATACGGGCGCCGCCGTCCCCGCCGTTACCGGTTCGACCCGCGCAACACGGCCGTTCCCACACGGTTCACGTACTCTGGGCCGGTGGTTAGTTTGCGAGATCGAAGCTCGGCCAACGCTGCCGCGTCCCTCCTGGTGTGCGGTCTGCTCGTTGGTCTCGTGGTCTCGGCCGCCGCATTTCCTGCCCTGGCCGTGACCGGACTCGCCGCCAAAGTCGGCTCTGACTCATTCCAGAAGCTCCCCGGTGCGCTTGAGGTGATCCCCCCACCCGAGACCACCTACATCTACGCCGCTGACGGCAAGACCAAGATCACCGGGTTCTACGAGGAGAACCGGCAGGAGGTCGAGCTCAACAAGATCTCCCCCACCATCCGGGACGCGATCGTGGCCGCCGAGGATTCGCGCTTCTACGACCACCACGGAGTGGACCTCAAGGGCGTGCTCCGCGCGATGGTGGCCAACCGCAGCGCAGGCCAGGTCAAGCAAGGCGCGTCGACACTGACCATGCAGTACGTGCGGCAAGCCCTCACGTACTCGGCCACCACCCCCGCCGAGGTTCGCGCCGCCACCGCCGACACCCCCGCCCGGAAGCTCAAAGAAATCCGGTACGCGATGGCGCTGGAGAAGCGGCTCTCCAAGGACCAGATCCTGGAGAACTACCTCAACATCGCGTACTTCGGTCACAGGGCGTATGGGATCTACGCCGCCAGTTACGCGTACTTCAGCAAGAGTCCCGACAACCTGGAGCTGGAAGAAGCCGCAATGCTCGCCGCAGCGGTCCGGGCGCCCAGCGTGTATGACCCCGCCTCGACCGACCCTGAAGAGCGCGACGCGGTCAAGGACCGCCGCAACTGGGTGATCACGCGGATGCAGCAGGAAGGCTTCGTCGACGCCGAGAAGGCCGAGGCCGCCAAGAAGAAGAAGATCACTCTGAAGAAGAAGGTTCCACCGAACAACTGTGTCGGGGTCTCTGCCAAGCACACGGACTGGGGCTTCTTCTGCGATTACTTCCTCAAGTGGTGGAAGCAACAGTCCGCCTTCGGCGCCAACGCCACCGAGCGCGAGAACACCCTCAGACGGGGTGGATACAAGATCGTCACTTCGTTGGACCCGAAGCTTCAGGGCGCCGCGATGCGCAGCATCCTGCGGAAGAAGAGCAAGGACGACAAGTTCGCCCTGGGATCGGTATTTGTGGAGCCCGGCACCGGCCGGATCAAAGCCATGGCCGTGAACCGGAACTTCAGCAACGACCAGAGCAAGAACCACCAGCACTCGGATCCGGCGTTACGCGACCGCAAGGGCAACTACCCCAACACCACCAACCCCATCCTGGGCGGGGGCGACCTCGGCTACCAGGCGGGTTCGACATTCAAGATGTTCACCATGCTCGCGGCACTGGAACAGGGCATGCCGCTCGCGACGGCGTTCCAGTCACCGCACCAGTACCGATCCCAGTACGTGGGCGGAACCGCCGAGGACGCGTCAGCCTGTCAAATCAACGGGACCTACCACTGGTGTCCGAAGAACGCCAGCAAGCACATGGCCGGGCTGCGGAACATGTGGTCCGGCTTCGGGATGTCGGTCAACACCTTCTTCGTCCAGTTGGAGGAAGTGGTGGGCTCGGACAAGGCTGTCGCGATGGCCGAGAAGCTGGGGCTGCAGTGGCGCGGCGCGGACAAGGAACGAGCCGAGGACCCGGAGCAGTCCAAGAACTGGGGCGCCTTCACCATCGGCGTGCCGGAGACCTCGCCGTTGGAGATGGCGAACGCGTACGCCACGCTGGCCGCGGACGGCACGTACTGCAAACCGCTTCCAGTGGTCGAGATTTTCGACCGCGACGGTGACGAGATCCCCGGCGCCAAACCATCGTGCCACCAGGCGGTCACGCCGGATGTCGCCCGAGCCGCGACCGACGCGGCCCGCTGCCCGGTAGGCGAGAGCCCCCAAGGCGGCTCCTGCGGCGGCACTGGCACCGCGACCTCCGTCGGGGCCAACGTCAACCAGCCGGTCGCGGGCAAGACCGGCACCACCGACAACAACCAGGCAGCCTGGTTCGTGGGGTACACCCCGAAGCTCGCCGGGGCCGCGTTCGAGACGGACCCGGACTATCGGCGCAACAGCGTGTACAGCACGGCGGACCCCAACCACGTCTTCGGCGAG
>JBOGDL010000183.1:0-23436 GCA_050701815.1 Micromonosporaceae bacterium
ACCGAGTGGCGGTGATGTACGCCGGCCAGGTGGTCGAGCACGCCGGCGCGCAGCGTGTCTTCGACGACCCGCTGATGCCGTACACGGCGGCGCTGCTGCGCTCGGTGCCGCGGCTCGGCGACGGAACCGCGGGACTGCGCCTGACAGCGATCCCTGGCCACCCCCCGTCCCTGGTGGATCTGCCGGCAGGGTGCCGCTTCGAACCCCGGTGCCCGCTCGCCGAGGACCGATGCCGGGTCGACGACCCGCCGCTGGAGCTGAAGCGGGACGGGCATCTGGCGGCCTGTCTGATGCCTGCCGCCGCGGTCCGGGGCCTGGCAGCCGCGCCGCAGGCAGCCGCGCCGCAGGCGGAAGGGGAGCTGCGATGAACGCGCCGCTGCTGTCAGCGCACGACCTGACGAAGCACTTCCCGATGCGGTCAGGGGTCTTCCGGCGCGCTGCCGGCCAGATCAAGGCCGTTGACGGGATCGACCTGGAGGTGCGGGCGGGCGAGACACTCGGCCTGGTCGGCGAGTCCGGTTGCGGGAAGAGCACCACTGCCCGACTGCTGCTCCGGCTGATGCGGCCAACCCGGGGTGAGGTTCGGTTCCAGGGCGAGGACCTGCTCGCCATGTCCGGGTCTCGACTGCGCCAGACCCGCCGCCAGATGCAGATCGTCTTCCAAGATCCGCAGGCGTCGCTGAATCCCCGGATGTCCGCCGGGAGCATTGTGGCGGAGCCGCTTCGCACCCACGGGTACGACGGCACGCTGCGCGACCGGGTCAGGGAGCTGCTTGAGCTGGTGGGCCTTCGGCCCGAGCACGCCGACCGCTACCCGCACGAGTTCTCCGGCGGCCAGCGGCAGCGCGTGGGGATCGCCCGAGCGATCGCGCTCAATCCCAAGTTGATCATCTGTGACGAGGCGGTCAGCGCGCTTGACGTGTCCGTGCAGGCTCAGATCGTCAACCTGCTGCAGGACCTGCAGGAGCGGCTGGGACTGACGTACATCTTCATCGCGCACGACCTCGCGGTGGTGGAGAACATGTGCGATCGGGTGTCCGTGATGCACCTGGGAAAGATCGTGGAAAGCGGCGCCCGGGCGCAGATCTTCGGCGCCGCGCGGCACCCGTACACCGCGTCGTTGTTGTCGGCTGTGCCGGCGCCCGACCCGATGCGGGAGCGACAACGCCAGCGTGTGGTGCTGGCTGGCGAGCCACCGTCTCCGGCGCGTCCGCCGAGCGGATGCTCCTTCCACCCGCGATGTCCTCAGGCGCAGGACGACTGCGTCGTCAACACTCCCACCCTGGAACCGGACGCCGAAGGGCGCCTCACCGCATGCTGGCATCCCCACGAGGCGGGGCTTCCGGCGGGATGACGATGGCTCAGGATGTGCGGATGCTGACTGGACAGAAACCAGCACACCGCATCTCGCCAACTGCCCCGGTGTCGGGGTGGGGGCAACCGTGAGCCCTTCAATCACGCCGGGCGCCCCGAACCCGCCGGGCGGGCTGGTGACGCTGGGCGAGACGATGGGGTTGCTGGTCGCGGCCGGGACCGGCCCGCTCGCGACCGCGGGATCGATGCGGCTTCGCATCGGGGGCGCGGAGTCGAACGTCGCCATCGGGGCCCGCCGGCTCGGCTGTCCCGCGACCTGGATCGGCCGCATCGGCCCGGACTCGGTCGGCGAGTTGGTGCTTCGAGAGCTGCGCGCGGAAGGCGTCACGTGCGTGGCTCCCGTGGACACCGCCGCCACCGGGTTGATGCTGCGGCACCGGCGTACCGCGGATTTGACCCGAGTCGACTACCACCGCGCGGGCAGCGCCGGCTCGCGGCTCGGGCCAGAGGATCTGCCTGCTGATCTGATCGCAGCGGCGAAGGTGCTGCACCTGACTGGCATCACCCCGGCGCTGGGCCCGGGGCCAGCGGCGGCGGTGCATGCCGCGATCGAGATCGCCCGTAAAGCGGGAGCACTGGTCTCCTTGGACGTCAACTACCGGGCGGCGCTGTGGAGCCGGTCCCGTGCTGGCGACACGCTACGTGATCTGCTGGGCTCCGTTGACGTGGTGTTCGCGGGGGTTGATGAGGCGCGGCTGCTGGTGGCGGGAGGCACGCCGCGCGAGCAAACGCAGCGGCTCGTCGCCTCGGGGCCGACCCAGGCGGTGATCAAGCTCGGGGAAGCCGGTTGCCATGCCCTGATCGACGGCGTCGCGTACGACACGCCAGCGATCCCCGTACGGGTGGTCGACCCGGTCGGCGCCGGTGACGCGTTCGTCGCCGGCTACCTGGCTGACCTGATCCAGGGCGCGAGCCCGTCGCAACGGCTTGCCACCGCGACCGCTGCGGGAGCGTTCACAGTCGCCACCCACGGTGACTGGGAGGGGATGCCCCGGCGCGAGGAGTTGTCGTTGCTTCAGCACGGCGACGATGTGGTCCGCTGAGGTCCCCGCCCCAGGTGTGAACGCGACCTAGTGCAAGCCCCTAACCGCGAGAGGGTCTTTGCTCGGACCCCCCCTCGCGGCCAGGTGAGATGCGCTGACAGGGCTCAGGCGCGTCCAGCGGGCGCTAGCTGATCGACGTGTCGCTCCACTGGAGCTTCGCTGCGGCCGTACACCTCGGGCGGCTCGGGGAAGACACGGATCGCGATGGGGTACAGCACCGCCGGCTGATTCACCGCGGGCTGTGGTGGTCAAGGCCACAGCCTCAGCCAGCCTGGTCCGGCGCGGGCTTTGATTGACTGGAGTGGCGGTCGGCGATGGGCCGTCCCGGACGAGATGCGCGCCGTACCCGGCCCCGTCAGACGACGCGCAACCACCATGCTGCTTGATGTTTTCGAAATCCTCGGCGCCCTCGCCATCCTGACCGCCTTCACGGCCGCCCAACTCGGCAAGGTGAGCACCACCTCGCGGGTCTACCTGGTGTGCAACCTCGCCGGCTCTGCGACCCTTGCGGGGATCGCGGCACACGACCAGTCCTGGGGCTTCTTGCTGCTCGAAGGCGTGTGGGCCGTGGTGAGCTTTGCCGGTCTGGCAGCGGTGCTCCGCAGGCGTGGGCCGACCTCCGTCACCAGCGAAGAGCCGACTCCCCGTACGCGGAGGGGGACCGCTAGCCAACCCGACTGCGCCCTGGCTCGATGGCCTCCAGGATTCACTCAGGTCCGTTGTATTGACCCTCTTTGTGAACGTCATGTATACACGCGTAATACCTGACGGATGCGCAGCGGAAGTGGGTGTCACATGAGGCCGGCGAGCAGGAGACGCCATGGCAGCAGTCAGTAGGCGGGGCTTCCTCGCCGGAGGCGCCGCGCTGCTAGGGACCACAGCGCTGGCAGCGTGTGGCAACCCGGCGACGCTGCCTCGGTCCCTGGAAGCCGTCCGGCCAGGCGCGGGCGGCAAACCCAACCGTGGCGGGGTGCTGCACTTCGGGCTGTCCACGGACCCCGCCAACCTCGACCCGCACGTGTCGACCGGCAGCGCCTCGGACTACCTGCGCCAAATGACCTACAACGGGTTGGTGCAGTACGACGGGTCCGGGGAGATCGTCGCCGACCTGGCGAGCGAGTTCGGCTGGGCCGATGACGTCACGTACGAGGTGAAGCTCCGTTCCGGGGTGCAGTTCCACGACGGCTCGACGTTGACGGCCGAGGACGTCGTCTTCTCGTTCCAGCGGATGATGGACGAGAAGACCGCGGCCTCATCGGCGCCGCTGCTCGGGCTGGTCGACTCGGTCACAGCGGTGAGCTCCACCACCGTGGTGTTCAGGCTGAAAGAGCCCGATGTCGCCTTCCCGTTCGCGCTGGCGGCGCCGCCGTCCACCATCGTGTCGAAGAAGTGGATGGAGTCCGGGGTCGATCCCATGACCCAGGTGATGGGCACCGGCCCGTTCAAGTTCGTGGCGCGGATCCCGGGCGTGAGCACCACGTTCACCCGGTTCGACAACTACTACGAGCCGGACCTGCCGTACCTCAACGGGATCGTGTTCCAACCGATGAGCGACGACTACGCCCGGGTCACGGCGCTGCGCACCGCAACGGTGGACATGATCGATTACGTCCCCGCGACCCACGTCGACGTGATCGCCGAGAACCCCCGGCTGCGGTTTCGCTCCGACCGGAACTTCGGCTTCGGGTTCGTGGGGTTCGTGACCAGCAAACCCCCGTTCGACGACGTGCGGGTGCGCAAGGCGGTGGCCATGGCGATCGACCGTCCGTCGATGCTGGACACCGCGTTCCTCGGGCACGGCAGCCCGATGGACGGCGCCCTGATGCCGAAAGCGTTCGCCCCGTACGCGCCGGAGTTGGAAGGCTCGATCGGCTATGACCCCGATCAGGCGAAATTCCTGCTCAAGCAGGCGGGCCAGGAGGGGCTGACGCTGCCGGTGGTCACCACCAGCACGTACTCGGTGATCGCGCGGCCGGCGCAGGCCATGCTGTCGGGTCTGCGCGCCGCCGGTATCGAGGTGAAGTTGACCCAGCAGGAGTGGCTCACGTTCCGCGCAAGCGTGACCGCCAAGGAGTTCCCCGTCCACTCCTGGGGCACGGCGCCGAAGTTCGGGGATCCCGCCTCGCTGGGCGACTTCATCGGCAGCGAGGGCGTCTTCGCCGCGAACCTTGACTTCAAGGACAGCACTATCGACGACCTGCTGGGCCAGGGGCGACGGACCAAGGATCCGGGTCTGCGGGACGAGATCTACCGGGATGCGGAGAAGCGGGCGCTGGAGCTGGCGCCCATGACGTACACGATTCGTCGGGAGCAGGGCGAGGCCCACTACGACTACGTCAAGGGCTACGACCATCCGCCGAAAGGCGCCTGGACCGCCATCGCGCTTCGCCGCACCTGGTTGGAGAGGACCCCATGAGTCGGTTTCTGATCAGGCGGTTCGCCCACGCGATCCTGCAGTTGTTCATCGTGGGCAGCATCGTGTTCTTCCTGGTACGGCTGATACCCGGCGATCCGGCGCGGGCCGCGTTGGGTGAGGCCGCGACCGATGAGCAGGTCGCCGCCAACCGGGCCGCGATGCATCTGGACGAGCCGTTCGGTGAGCAGTTCCTCGGGTTCTGGGGACGGCTGCTGCAGGGCGACCTCGGCACGTCCCTGATCAGCGGTCGCGCCGTGATGCAGGACCTCCCCAACCGGATCGGCAACTCGATCGAGCTGGTGGTGATCTCGCTGGCGATATCGGTGCTGCTGGGGGTGGTGCTCGGCCGGGTCGCGGCGGTCAAGGCAGACCGGCCGGCAGACCACGCTCTGATGGCCGGGTCGATCTTCGGCATCTCGCTGCCGGTCTTCGTGGTGGGGACCTTGCTGCTGATGGTGTTCGCGTTCCTGATCCCGGTGCTGCCGCCGCAGCGTTTCGTCTCGCCGCTCGAGGATCCCGTCACTCATCTGCAGATCCTGATCCTGCCCGTGGTCACCCTGACGGCGGCGTCCTGCGCCGTGATCGCCCGGATGACCAGGGCGGCGATGCTGGAGACGCTGAGCGCCGACTACGTGCGCACCGCGCGGGCCAAAGGTGTGGCGGAGCAGCAGGTGGTCACCCGCCACGCGCTGCGAACCGCTTTGGTTCCGGTGGTGTCGATCACCACGGTGGAGCTCACCACGCTGATCGGCAGCACAGTGCTGGTCGAGACGATCTTCGGCTGGCCCGGGATGAGCTCCTTGCTGATGAACGCGGTGGGGCAACGCGACTACCCCGTCATCCAGGCAGTCGTGCTGGCCGCGGCGGCCCTTGTGATCCTGGTCAACCTGGTCGGAGACCTCGTTGTCCGGGCCCTCGACCCACGGGCGGAGGACACCTGACATGACCGCGGTCCAAGAAGCTCCGGTCCCGACGCCGGCTGCCCCTGCCACAGTCGGCGGCCCGACCGGGAAACAGTTCATCCAGCGGCTGCTGGCCAACCGCCGAACCGCCATCGCGGGCGGCTTCCTGCTCGCGGTCGTCGCGGTGGCGGTGCTCGCTCCGCTCCTGGCGCCCCACGACTACCGCGACAGCGTCGGCAAGCCGTTGTCAGCCGGCGGCCTGCTCGGGATCGACGATTTCGGACGCGACGTCTTTTCCCGCCTGCTGATCGGGCTGCGCACGTCCCTGCTGGTGGCGCTGTCCGCGGTGGTGGTCGCCGGTGTGCTCGGGGTCGCGCTGGGCCTGGTCGCGGGGTACGTCGGGCGGTGGGCGTCCGCGATCGTGATGCGCGGGGTGGACGTGCTGCTGAGCTTCCCCCCGATCGTGCTGGCGATCGCGGTGGTGGCGATCCTCGGCCCCGCGTTGACAAACGTGGTGCTGGTGATCGGCGTCCTCTACATTCCCCGGTTCACCCGCATCGTCTACAGCCAGGTGCTGGCGATGCGGAACCTGGAGTACGTCGAGGCCGCCAAGCTCATGGGCGCGTCCCACTCGCACATCTTGACCAGAACCATCCTGCCCAACGTGGCGGCGCCGATCATCGTGCAGCTGAGCCTGTCGGTGAGCTTCGCGATCCAGATGGAAGCGGGTCTGAGCTTCCTGGGCCTGGGGGCGCAGCCGCCCCTGCCGTCGCTGGGCACGATGGTCGGCTCCGGGCGCGACTTCCTCGAGGTGCAGCCGACGCTGCTGATCTACCCCTCAGTGCTGATCATCCTGGTGGTGCTGGCTCTCAACGTGTTGGGGGACGGCATGCGCGACGTGCTCGACCCACGCCGGCGCGGCGTTGAGTCTTGACCACCGCGATGACCCCCGACCATGGAAGGAACGCTTTCGATGACCCTGCCTGACACCCACCGGCTCGGCGAGCTCTCCTGGGTGCAAGTCAAGGAGTTGGCCGAGCAGGACCCGATCGTCCTGCTGCCGATCGGGGCCGTGGAACAGCACGGGCCACACCTGCCGGTCCATGAGGACTCCATCGTGGCCGAGTGGGTCGCGGACCGGCTTGCGAAAGAGAACGGTTGCTACGTGGCGCCGGCGCTGCACTACGGGCACTCGCCGACCTTCCGCGGGTACGCCGGCAACCTGTCGCTGAGCCAGGCCACGCTGCGCAACGTCACGTACGAGATCATCGAAGCGCTGGTGCAGTCTGGGTTCCGGCGCATCGTGCTGGTGAACAACAACGGCGGCAACGTCGGGCCTGTCACCGGGGCCAGCCTGGACGCGCGGCGCGACTTCGGGGTCCTGATTGGCCACCTGTATCCCTGGCAGCTGGGGTACGCGCTGATGCGCGACGTGTACGACGACCCGGCCGCCGCGTACGGGCACGGCGCCGAGCCCGAGCACTCGGCGATGCTGGCCATGTTCCCCGAGCAGGTGCAGGGCCACCTGGCGGTGGCTGGAGAGCTGCGATCCGACACCGGCTGGACTCCCACCAGCTACCTCGAAGCGGCGATCCCCGGACAGGACGTGCGCGGCGCCGTGTTCTGGGACTTCTCCGAGGTGAGCCCCACCGGGTGCACCGGCGATGTCAGCCTCGGCAGCTCGAAGATCGGGGAGGTCTGGATCGAGCGGGTGCTCGGCTTCTGCTCCGCGTACCTCCAGGAATACGACAAGAACACCGCGACGAAGCGCTCAGATTCGTCCCCCTCCGAATCCAAGGAGCAGCGATGACGACCACCGCCGCGCAGCCGATTCTGTCCGTCGAGCAGCTTTCGGTGGACTTCCGGATCGCTGGCGAGTGGACGCCGGCGGTGAAGGATGTCAGCTTCAGCGTCGCCCGCGGCGAAGTGGTGGCGCTGGTGGGGGAGTCGGGCTCCGGCAAATCGGTCAGCTCGATGTCGGTGCTGCGCCTGTTGTCGGCCAACGCCCGCTGCCGGGGCCGGATCCGGTTCGGCGACACCGACGTTCTCGACCTGAGCCAGGAGGCGCTCCGGTCGGTGCGCGGGAAGCAGGTCGCCATGATCTTCCAGGAGCCGATGACGGCGCTGAACCCCGTCTACACCATCGGGGAGCAGATCGCAGAAGCGATCCAGTGTCACGACAAGGTGTCGAATCCGGCCGCGCGCCAGCGCGCTATCGAGCTGCTGACAAAAGTCGGCATTCCCGATCCTGAGCGCCGCGTCGACAGCTACCCCCACCAGCTGTCCGGAGGTCAGCGGCAACGCGCGATGATCGCGATGGCGATCTCGAATTCCCCAGACGTCATCATCGCGGACGAGCCCACCACCGCGCTCGATGTCACCGTGCAGGCCGAGATTCTGGAGCTGCTACGCCGGCTGCAGCAGGACCTGGGCGCGGCGGTCGTCATCATCACCCATGACATGGGAGTGGTGGCCGACCTGGCTGACCGGGTGGTGGTGATGAAGCAGGGGGAGGTCGTCGAGCAGGCTCCGGTCGCGGAGCTGTTCGCCCAGCCCCGGCACGAGCACAGCAGGAGGCTGCTGGCGGCGGTGCCACGCCGGGCGCCGAGCGAGACTGATCCGGCTGACGCGCGCAGCGACGCTGAGCCGGCCGACGCGGCCAGCGAGGCCGAGCCTTTGACGCTGCGGGTGGCCGACCTGGAGGTGGCGTACCCGGGTCGGCTCGGTCAGCAGGCGTACCAGGCCGTCCACGGGGTCAGCCTGCAGATTCCCAAAGGCGCCGTGCTGGGCCTGGTGGGGGAGTCCGGTTCGGGGAAGTCCACCATCGGCAAGGCGGTGGTGGGCCTGGTACGGGCGTCGGCGGGCTCGATCGAGATTGCCGGCCAGGACGTCACCCGGCTGCGAGGCAGGCAGCTGCGCGAGCTGCGCAAGAGGTGCTCCATGGTGTTCCAGGACCCTGGCTCCTCACTCAACCCGCGGTTGTCGATCGGCGACTCGATCGCGGCCCCGATGGTCGTCAACCGGTACGCCGACCGGCCGGCGATCCGGCAGCGGGTGCGAGACCTGCTGGAACAGGTCGAGCTGCCGGCTGACTGGGCAGACCGGTACCCGCATGAGCTCTCTGGCGGGCAGCGACAGCGGGTCGGCATCGCTCGCGCTCTCGCGCTGGATCCGGAGTTGCTGATCGCGGATGAGCCCACGTCCGCGCTCGACGTGTCGGTGCAGGCGACGGTGCTGCGGTTGTTCCAGGAGCTTCAGGATCGACTCGGTTTCTCGTGCCTGTTCATCAGCCACGATCTGGGCGTGGTGGAGCTGTTGTCCGATGAGGTGGCGATCCTTCAGGACGGGAGGCTGGTCGAGAGCGGTCCCGCGCATCGCGTCCTGTCCGCGCCGCAGACCGCGTACACGAAACGGCTGGTCGCCGCCGCGCCGGTGCCGGACCCGGCGAAGCAGGCTGAACGCAGACGAGCCTGGCAGGCGATGGCCACATGAGGGCTGGCTGCCGCGCCGACGAGCGGCGTCGGGGCGCAGGTGAACCGGGATCAGCGCATGTGCGAGACGACGGCTTCGTCGGGGTGCAGGTGCTGCCGCAACGTCTTCGCCGCGGTGTCGAAGTCATGCGCGACAAGTGCCTCGTGGATCGCGCGATGCTCCGGAACGATCACGTCCAGGCGCTTGGGTCGCAGCGACACCGCGCTCACCGCGATCCGCTGATGTCGCGGCTGCAGACTCTCGTACAGCTCGGTCAGCACGGTGTTGCCGGTGGCGCGCACCAGCGAGTAGTGGAAGGAAAAGTCCATCTTGGCCTGTTCCGCGATCGCCTCGCGGTCGCCCGCGTGGCAGCGGGCCAGCCGCTCCGGATCTTCCATCCGGTCCAGGTGCGCGGACAGCTCGGCGGGGATCGTGATGTTCTTCTCGCACACGATCTTGAAGCCGTGGACCTCCAGCACCGAGCGCATGTCGTACGTCTCGAACAGCTCCGTCGCCGTGACGCCGCGCACTTGAGCGCCCCGCCTCGGCAGCAGGTTGATGAACTTCTCCGCGGCCAGCCGGTGGAACGCCTCCCGGACCGGTGTGCGTGACACGCCAGCCTCGTCGCAGACCACCTTCTCCTCCAGGAAGGAGCCCTCCGGGAAGCGGCCGCTGAGAATCGCCTCCCTGGTCCACAGGTAGGCGCGCTCACGGGCGGTTGCCGACTGGCCGCCGCCGAGTTCCCCGATCATCCAGACCCCTTCAATCGCGTATACGCAGTGTATACCCACGGAGCGCCGATGACGCAGCAGCAAGATCGACGGCACGCCGCCTGGTTGTCCAGCCCGAGCTGGGCGGCAGCGGAAATCGCAGCAGACCTCGGATACGGCGCCGTCGTGCTCGACATCGAACACGGCTCGTTCGATCTGGCGGACCTGGAGCGGTTCACACCGTTCCTGCGCGGATTGCGGCTGGACGTCCTGGCGAAGGTGCTCGGCCCGGCGCGGGAGCCGATCCAGCAGGCGTTGGACTTCGGCGCGGACGCGGTGGTGATCCCCCACGTGGAGAGCGCCGCCCACGCCGCCGCGGTCTGCGGCTTCGGCAAGTTCCCACCGTTGGGGGACCGCAGCTTCGCCGGCGGCAGAACCACCCGGTACGGCGGGTTTGACGACGACTGGGTGCGCAGACAGGACACCCAGACCCGGGTGTACCCCATGATCGAGGACGCGGGTGCGCTCGAGCAGATCGCCGACATCCTGGCGCTACGCACGGTCGACGGAGTCTTCATCGGCCCGAGCGACCTGTCGCTGCGCCGCAAGCGCGGAGCGTACGCCCGCACCGACGGCGACTACGCGGACCTGAAAGCCGTGGCTGACGCGGCACGCGCCGCCGGCAAGCCCTGGGTGCTGCCCGCGTGGTCGGTCGACGAGAAGCAGTTCGCCCTCGACCACGGGGCCGACCAGATCGTGCTGACGATGGAGCACGGCGCGCTGCGCGCCGGCTTCCAGGCCGCATTGGACGCGACAGCCAGCCTGACCGCCAACCCCGCCCGGGCAGCGTTCCAGTGAGGATGCTGCCCGAGCCGCCAGCAGCCTGATCAACCCGGGTCGGCATCCGAATCACGACGCCGACCCTTGCCACGACAATCAGTGAGGAGAACGCCATGCTTGCCGCTGTTGCTCAGTTCGCCGCCACCACAGACAAGTCAGCCAACCTCGAATCGGCCGCCGGGTTGATCGAACAGGCGGCCAATCAGGGGGCAGAGCTGGCCGTCCTTCCAGAAAATGCCATGTACTACAACGCCGACGCAGGCGCCGACATCGTCGCTGACACCGAGCCGGTGGACGGGCCCTTCGCCGTCGCGGTCGGCGAGCTGGCGCGTGAGCACGGCATCGCCGTGGTGGCCGGGATGACTGAGGCTCCCGCAGACGGCGGCGGCAAGCCAGCCAACACGGTGCTCGCGATCGACAAGGACGGCGCCAGCCTCGGCGTCTATCGCAAGGTCCACCTCTACGACGCGTTCGGCTATCGGGAGTCCGACCGGATCGCGGCCCACACGCCTGTGCCGGTGACTTTCAGTCTGGCTGGGCTGACGCTCGGGGTGATGACCTGCTACGACCTGCGCTTCCCTGAGATGGCCCGGTTCCTGGTCGACGCCGGCGCCCAGGCGCTGATCCTCCCCGCCGCTTGGGCCGCCGGCCCCGCGAAAGAGGACCACTGGACCACCCTTGCCCGCGCCCGGGCGATCGAGAACACCACGTACGTGCTGGCCAGCGGCCAGACCGGCCCTGCCTGCGTCGGGCAGAGCGCGATCATCGACCCGATGGGTCACGTGGTGGCGTCAGCGGGCGAGGCGCCCGGGGTCGCGTGCGGTCAGATCAGCCTGTCGCGGGTGGAGGCCGTACGGGCGAAGAACCCGAGCCTGGCCAACCGAAGGTTCACAATCGCCCCCGGGTAGCGGATGCGGCGCCGAGCTGCGCCGTTGCTGGCATGATCGTCACTCAACGTTTTTGCGTATATCGCGCACTAATCTTGCGCACTTCGCGCAATCGGCCCTACGGTGATGCGGAGTTCCAGGTGCGGGCTGACCGCGCCGGCATCGACGAAGGGACGACATGACGACCATGGACGCGTCGCAGGTCGCAGAGGCTGTGCGGCTGGGAACGCTACGTGCGAACCCGCTGCTGAGCGGCTACCGGCCGTTGCCGAAGATCATGTACTTCGACGACTTCGACCACGGCTACCACGGCTGGACCGAGCTGCTCGGCAACTACGAGGACACCCTGGAGAACGTCACCGACTATCCAGACGCGATGGACGCCCGGCCGCCGATGCTGTCGAACGCGGTGATGCACGACACCGGCACGGCGGGCGCGCTGCACGGCACGTACGCGCTGAAGGTCGCCACCCGTCCCCGGAAAGGCCATCTGGCCAAGGCGTTGAAGCGGCACACGTTCGCCGCGCGGGGCCGGCTGCAGTGCGAGGCGTACTTCACCTTCCACCCCGAGCCGAGCACGATGAAGCTGGGCGAAAAGGACGTGCACTCCTTCGGCATCAGCTACGACCTGCAGGACGACGACGTCCGCTACTGGCCGGCGATCCGGTTCGTCAACGCCGAAGACGGCCAGCGGGTCGAGAAGTGGCAGTGGCACGCCGGCGGGACCCGGCTGCCGCACCTGGACGACTGGGAAGACCTGGAGGACGGCCACCAGCAGCTCTGCTACAACGAGGTCGCCACCAAGCAGAACTGGCACTACCTGCGCTGGACCATCGACCTGGACTCCCGGCAGTACATCGACCTGCAGTGCAACGACCGGGTCTGGGACCTGACCGGCAAGGTGCACCGGCCGCTGAAGCTCTACCCGAACCTGCGCAACCTGCTCAATCTCGGGTTGTTCGTCACCACTGACTGCGACCGCCGAGCCTTCCTCTACCTGGACTCGGTGCTGCTGTCCGCCGACGAGGAGGCCGCCCGATGAAGCAGACGTACACAGCGGTGATCGAACGCGCCGAGCCGGTGACAGGGGTCCTCGCCTCCGAGCCGTACGAGGCCGGCTGGGCGGAGGAGGCGCTGGTCTTCGTCAAGGTCCGGACCGGGCTGCCCGACGACGCCGAGCTTGCCGTCAAGGTGCAGATCTCTCCCGACGGGATCGACTGGATCGACCACCACGCGGGCGTCGAGGCTGCTGTGCGAGGCGCTGGCCTGGTGAGCATCCCGGTGCGCGACTTCGGCAACTGGCTACGGGTGGCCGGGACGGCAAGCGACCCCGAGGCGCTGATCCGGGTCTCGGTGTACGTCGTGCTGAAGGGGTAGCCGACGTGGCACGCGTCGCCGGAGCCGGGGCCGGCAGGAGGTTGAGCGACCGGACGTTCGCCGCGATCCTGCTGCTGCCAGCGCTGGCGCTGTTCGCGCTGATTGACCTCTACCCGTTGCTGTACTCGATCTACGTCGGGTTCACCGACACCAGCCTGCTCTCCGGTCAGGGGAAGTACGTCGGGCTGACCAACCTGCGCCGGGTGCTCGGCGAGGACTTCCTCGCCGACCTGATGCGCACAGTGGCCTTCGCCGGCGGCGGAACGCTGCTCGCGTTCGGGCTGGCGCTCGGACTCGCGCTGCTGTTGAACGCGGGGCTGCGGGGTCAGCGGTGGCTGCGCGGGTTGGTGCTGTTGCCGTGGCTGCTGCCAGGCGTCGTCGTGTCGTTCCTGTGGCTGTGGATGCTCGACCCGAACCACGGCATCGTCAACGACGTCCTGCAGCGGCTCGGAGTTGTCGACGACCCCGTGCACTGGTTGGGAACCCCGGCGTCGGCGATGGCGAGCGTGATCGTCGCCAAGTCCTGGCACAGCTTCCCGTGGATGGCCGTGATGATCCTCGCCGGGCTGCAAACTGTCCCGGCGGAGACCATCGACGCCGCTCGCGTGGACGGGGCCGGCGCGATCGGCAGGTTCCGGCACGTCGTCGCCCCGCATCTGCGTCCGATCTTCGCGCTCGCGGTGCTACTGGAGCTGATCTGGAACTTCCAGCACTTCGACACCATCTATGTGATGACCCACGGCGGCCCGGCCGGCGCCACCACCACGTTCGCGGTCGACGTCTACGACCAGGCGTTCCAGGCGTACGACCTGGGCCGGGCCGGCGCGATCGGGCTGGTGTGGACAGTGCTGCTGTCAGCCATCGTCATTGTCTACATCCGAGCTGACCAGCGGAGGGCCGCGCCATGACGCATGTTGAGGCGCAGCCGGAGCGAGCCGGCGAGAACCCGAACCGCGCCGGCGTCAGCAGCCATGCCGCCGCCAAGCGCCGGGCCGTCGGGTCGGCGGCGGGCCGTGCCCGTGTCACGAAGGCCCGGCGTCCAGGCGGCGCCCGACCCGGCCGGATCGGGCTCTACGCCGGGCTGCTGGTGATGCTGCTGTTCACACTGTTCCCGGTGTACTGGTTGGCGGCGACAGCGGTCACACCGGACTCCGACGCGTTCGCCGCCGAACCCAGACTGATCCCGAGCCGCCTGACACTGGATCACTTCGCGAACTTCTTCGCGAATCCCGACCTGTTGCGCTATCTGATGAACAGCCTCGTGATCTCGCTGGTCAGCTCGATCGGCGGCTTGCTGGTGTCGGTGTACGCCGCGTACTCGCTGTCGAAGTTCCGGTTCCGGGGCCGGGGCTCGGTGCTCTACCTGATCCTGTCCTCGCAGATGTTCCCGCAGGCATTGCTGCTGATCACCCTGTATCTGGTGTTCAACAAGCTGAACCTGCTCAACACGTACCTCGGCCTGGTGGTGTCGTTCATGGCGTTCACCCTGCCGTTGTCGATCTGGCTGCTCAAAGGGTTCTTCGACAACATCCCGGACGAGTTGCTCGAGGCGGCCGAGCTTGACGGCGCCTCTCGTCTGGTCACGTTGCACCGCATCGTGTTGCCGCTGGTGACCCCGGCGCTCGCCTCAGCTGGGCTCTTCACGTTCGTGAAGGCGTGGGACGACTTCATATTCGCGCTCACCCTCTCCGGCGAAGAGACCCGGACGCTGCCGCCGGGGCTGCTGCTGACCTACCTCGGCGAGGCGCAAGCGGCCTGGCCGGACCTGATGGCGGCGTCGCTGATCGTCTCCTTTCCGGTGGTGATCGCCTTCGTCGCGATCCAGCGCTATTTCATCGCGGGGCTGACCGCGGGGGCGGTCAAGTCATAACAGGCCATCCCAACCGGCATGAACAGGAGAAGCCCATGACCACTGCGCACCACGACTCTCTGCCGATCCGCAGCCAGCTGCCGAACCCGAGCCGCAGGCAACTGCTACGCGCCGGCGGGTTCGGCGCGCTCGCCCTGCTGGCCGGCTGCTCCAACGTGGTCAGCAACACCTCCTCCGAATCCAACGGCCAGATCCAGTTCCGTGGCTGGTCGTTCCAGATCAAAGGTGAGGGGCCAGCGGTGAAGCAGCTGGTGGCCGCCTACGAGAAGTCACACAAGGTGAAAGTGAAGGAGATCTCCCTCCCGTACGAGAGCTATCTCGACCAGCTGATCCTGCAACTGCGCAGCGCCGACGCGTCCGGCCTGGTGCAGGTGAATCTGGACTGGCTGTCCACCGTGGTCGCGACCAAGAAGGTGAAGCAGCTCGGGTCGTTGGATGGCGCCGGCTACACCCCGGAAGCGATCAAAGCGGGCCAGCTCGACGGGGTGCAGTACGGGATGCCGTGGACCGCGTCAGCGATCGGTCTGGTGGCCAACCCGGAGCTGCTCGCCAAGGCCGACACCTCCGGAAAGTTCGGCGCCATCGACGAGTTCGAGCAGGAACTGGTCGCGTTGAGCAAGCTGAAAGGCGTGACCCCGTACGCCGCGATCACCGCGATCGCCGAGTTGAAGGACATCGTGCCGTGGATCCGCACCTTCGGCGGAACGATCATCGAAGACGGCAAGGTCACCCTCGGGGACGCGGCGAGCGTGGAGGCCGTCACCTGGTACAAGAGCCTGCTGGATCGCAAGCTGATCGCCCCGTCCATGGACCGGTTCACCGCCCGATCGCTGTTCGCCAAGGGCAAGGTCGGCTTCTACGATGACGCGCCGCTGGCGAAGGCCAGCCTGCTCGGCAGCGACAACACCGAGCTGGCGGAGAAGGTCCGGCCCGCGGCTCGACCGATCGGCCCGTCGGGTCGGCCGGAGGCCCTGTCATGGGGACGACTGCTGGTCGTGCTGTCCTCCGAGGACACGGGACCGGCCGAAAAGCTCGCCCGTCACTTGACCGCTGACTCGGCGGCCGCGCTGAAATACTTCGCCGAGACGTCGCTGCCGCCGGTCACCGAGGAGACGTTGGGCGATGCGGCGGTGCAGAAGGACGAGTTCATGGCGGCCTTCCAGAAGGAGATCGTGCCGACCGCTGCCGCCAGCCCGTTCTGGACGTACCCGAAGTTCCAGAACATGGAGAAGACCCTCAGCGAGGCGGTGCAGAGCGTGTTGGTCGGCAAGGACGACGCGAAGTCGGCGCTCACCTCGGCTGGCCGGTCGATCCAGGAAATGCTGTGAGCGCTTGCAACGCGGTGGTGCTGGCCGACGATCTGACCGGGGCGTTGGACACGACCGCGGCGATCGCACGCCGCGGGACGCCCGGCCAGGTGTGGCTGCGTCCGCCAGCTCCCACCGGCCTCGGGGCCGATGACGGAAGCGGCGTCGGCGTGGGAAAGCGAGGTGGCGTCGGCGGCGGTGAGTGCGGCGTCGTCGGCGTCGATCTCGGCACCCGGGACCTCGACGCCGCCACCGCGGCCGCGCAGGTGAGGGATGCGGTCGCTGGGGCCCCGGACGGGTGGCTGATCTACCAGAAGGTGGACTCGTTGCTGCGCGGGGCGCCGGGCGTCGACGTGCGGGCGGCGCTCACGGCGGCAACGGCGCGGTTCGGGGGCGTCTGGGTCGCCCTGGTGGCGTCGGCGTTCCCGGCGACCGGCCGGACCGTACGCGACGGGAAGGTGCGACTGGCCGGTGACGAATCGGCGGCAACTGACGTGGCCGCGGTGTTCGCGGCGGCTGGCCTGCACACCGCGGCGGTGCATCTGCCGGCGGTGCGAGCTGGCGCAGAGGCGCTGTGCGTGGCCCTCGCCAGCCTGGTCGAGTCGGGTGTCGCGGCGGTCGTCCTCGACGCCGTCACGGTCGACGACCTTCAGGTGATCGCGGAGGCGGGGCGTCGCCTGGCCGTGCGTTCCGGGCCTGCGGCAGAGCCGTGCCACGTGCTGTGGGTGGGATCGGCCGGCCTGGCCGGCGAGCTGATCACCGCCGATCGGGAGGCCGCCGGCGCCGATCTGCCCGACCCCCACCTCCGCGTTGCCCGCTCTGGCCGGCGCCCGGTCCTCGCCGTGGTCGGGACCTCGCACCCGCGCTCTCAGCGGCAGCGTGCGCTGTTGTCTGCGTCTCGAGGGACGACCCAGGTCGAGTTGCGGGCGGCAGCGCTCCTGGAGCCACAGTCCCCGGCTGCCGTCGAAGGTCGCGCCACGCTTGCGGCGGCAGTCGAAACGGGCGCCGATCTGGTGGTGTCCATCGAGTCGAGGGGCGCCCCCGGACCGCAGGACCCGCGTCTGGTCGGCGCGCTCGCGGCTCTGTTGGCGCCGGTGGCAGCCGGTTTCGGCGGGTTCATTCTCACCGGCGGGACGACCGCGAGCGCGGTGCTGCAAGCGATGGCCGTGGTCAGCGTCCGGGTGCGCGGGCAGGTCGAGCCCGGCGTGGTGGTGTCTGCCCCCGTCGCTGATCCCACCCGCCTGGTGGTGACGAAGTCCGGCGGCTTCGGTGACGACCGCAGTCTGGTCAGGGCGTACGACGCCGTGACAGGCCGATCACCGACCACCGCGATCCGCACCTGCGGAAGGACTGCGTCATGACGCTGCCGACAGCCGATCGTCCGTTGGTGGCGATCACCATGGGAGACGCCGCGGGCATCGGCCCGGAAGTGGTGGTGAAGGCGCTGGCCGACCCCGTGGTGTACGAGTTCTGCCGGCCGCTGGTGGTGGGAGATCGCCGCCGGCTGGAGGAAGCAGCGTCGCTGTGCGGGCTGGCGTTGCGGTTCGCTCCGGTGGCCCGTCCAGCCGATGGCGGGTACCGGGCCGGCGCCGTGGACGTGCTGGACCTGGCCAACCTCCCGGCGGAGTTGGAGTTCGGCGCCCTCCACCCGGCCGCTGGCGCCGCGTCGTACGACTATGTGGCGGTCGCCACCCGGTTGGCCCGGGACGGTGAGGTCGCCGCGATCTGCACTGCGCCGCTGAGTAAGGAGTCGCTGCACGCCGCCGGCCATATCTACCCCGGCCACACCGAGCTGCTGGCCGAACTGACCGGCACGGCGGAAGTGTCGATGATGCTCACCTCACGGCAGCTGCGCGTGATCCACGTGACCACCCACATCGGACTGCTGGACGCGATTGAGCGGATCGGGCCTGGGTTGGTGGAGCGCACCATTGACCGTGGCGCGGCCGCGTTGCGGGCAGCCGGTCTAGCCGAGCCGCGGGTCGCCGTCTGCGGGATCAACCCGCACGCAGGTGAGAACGGGCTGTTCGGCCGGGGCGAGGAGAATGCCAAGATCGCGCCGGCGGTGGCCGCCTGTGACGCCAAGCCCGGCCAGCGGGTGGTCGGGCCGTTGCCAGCGGACACGCTGTTCATGCGAGCGGTCCGTGGCGACTTTGACCTTGTGGTGGCGATGTACCACGATCAAGGGCACTGCCCGGTGAAGGTGCTCGGCCTGGACTCCGGAGTGAACGTCACCGTGGGGTTGCCGATCGTCCGCACCTCGGTGGACCACGGCACCGCGTACGACATCGCCGGGACCGGGCGTGCCGAGGAGGCCAGCATGATCGAGGCCCTGCGGCAGGCTGCGCTGCTGGCGAACCACAGGGGAGTGGCCGGGTGAGACCAGAGGCGCGACGCGAGCACATCTTGGAGGCGGTGCTCGACGGTCCGATCAGTGTCGAAGAGCTGGCAGACCGGTTCGGAGTGACCGCGTCGACGATCCGGCGGGATCTGGCTCAGATGAAGTCGGCTGGGCTGCTGCTGCGCACGTACGGCGGCGCCGCGAGCGCGCTCCAGGAGCAGGGGATCGACGAGCGGGAGCAGCTGGCCCGGCAGGAGAAGGCGGCGATCGCGCGGGTCGCCGCAACGTACGTCGAGGACGGTCATCAGGTCTACCTGGACGCCGGCACGACCTGCGGCGCGCTCGCCGGTCTGCTGGTGAAGCGCCACGACCTGACGGTCGTGACGAGTGGGCTGTCCGCGATCGACGCGCTGTCCCGGGCGGAAGCGGTGGAGACGATCCTGCTCGGTGGGTCGCTGCGGGCCGTGAGCCGGGCGACCGTCGGGCCGTACGCCGAGCTGGTGATGCGCCGGCTGCAACTGACGACAGCGTTCCTCGGCGCTGACGCGGTGGACCCGGACCAGGGGTTGTGTGAGGCGAGCCCGGCGCAGGCCGCGTTGAAGGATCTGGTGATATCGCGGGCGTCGACAGTGGTCGTGGTCGCGGACTCGACCAAGCTCGGCACGGCAGACGACGCGTCTGGCCGGGTGTGGACCCCGCTGGACGTGCCGTGGACGCTGGTCACCGACTGGCGGGCGACGCCCGCGCAGCTGGCGCCGTTCCGCCGGCTTCCCGCCTGCACGGTGCAGGTCGCGCGACCGCTCTGACCCGGGGCTGCTCCGCAGCCGCTCCGTAAGCCCTGCGGAAGCTTGCCACCAGACACCACACGAGCGGGGCAGGTCATGGCGGCATCGGAAGCGCCGGGAAGAAAGGGTGTCGCAGATTTAGACCGGCTGGTTGACTCCTGCTGTAGGAATTTTCGCCTCCTGTGAGGAGAGCCGGGTGAAGATCAGCCGCCGCCGTCTGTTGTCTCTCCTTCCCGCCGCTGGCCTGTCCACACTGGCCTTTCCAGGTCGGGCTGATGCGGGCCCGAGCGCAGGTCACGCCCGCATCCTGGCCAACACGACAGCGGTCTTCGCCGGCACGGCTGAGTCGAACGCCCGCCCGGAGGTGGGCGACAAGCTCGCCGCCATCGACGCCGCCGCGCGGAGCGCTCTCGCGGCGATGGGCGAGGCCGGCGAGGGGGAGCTGTTCTCCGGTCTGCCGCTGGGCGAAAGCGATGTCAACCTCACCACGTCGTACCGGCGGCTGTACGAGATCGCCTTGGCCACCCGGGCGCCGCGCGGAGGTCTGGAAGGCGATGCCGCGGCGCGGCGCCGGGTGATCGACGGGCTGCTGTGGTTGCACCAGCGCTACTACGGGGACCAGGCCGCCGGCTACTACGGCAACTGGCACAACTGGGAGATCGGGATCTCCCACCACGTCAGCAGAACCCTGGTCATGCTCGGCGAGGCGGCGGAGCCTGACCTGGTCTCGACGTACGTCGCGTCGATGGACGCGTACCTGCGCAACGGCAAGGACGGCGACGTCGACCTCGACTCCCGGTTCCACACCGGCGCCAACCTGGCCGACATCACCGGCAACCGGATCCTGCAGGGCGCGCTGCTCGGCGACGACGCGCGGATCGACAAGGCGATCGCGGATCAGCTCACGGTGTTCGCCACCGTCGACCCGTACCACCTCAAGCATGGCGTCACGGACGGCTACTACGCCGACGGGTCGTTCATCCAGCACCACTCGGTCGCCTACACCGGCTCGTACGGCAAGGCGTTGCTGACCCGCGTGGTGCAAACCCTCAAGGTCCTCGACGGCGCCGGGTTCGGTGACAGCGACGCGCTGGCGCCGGTGGTGCGGGGCTGGGTGCAGAACGGGTTCGCGCCTTTGATCTTCGAGGGCTGGATGATGGAGATCGTCAAGGGTCGGGCGGTGTCGCGCACCACCACCGGCTACACCGACGTCGGGGTGGTGCTCGAGGCGATCGTCGACCTGTCCGAGCATGCCAGCGGCGCCGATGCCACCGCGTTGAAGAGCTACGTCAAGTTCATCCGGGCGACGTCGCGGGCCGCCCTCAACCCGGCAAGTTTCGTCTCCCCGGTCAGCATCGCGCGCTATTCCGACGTGATCGACGACGGCGCCATCCCGGCTCAGGACCTCAACCCGGCGTCGGCCAGCGTCGCGTTCAACGCCATGGACCGCAACGTCCACCGGCGTCCGGGGTACGCGTTCGCGCTGGCCCGTAGCTCGAACCGGATCAGCAAGTACGAGTACATGAGCGGCGAGAACCTGATGCCATGGTTCCAGGGCGACGGGGCGCACTACCTGTACCTGTCCGGCCAGGACCAGACCCAGGCGTACGGCGTCGACTACTTCACCGTGGTCTCGCCGTACCGGCTGGCCGGAGTCACCGCGCCGGTCGAGGAGCGCAAAACCATTCCTCAGCTGTACGGCACGCCGCACTACGACAACCCCGGCCACCCGCTCAACTTCACGCCGTCGTCGGAGTCGCAGAACACGTACGTGTACTTCCCGCGCGGCCTGAACCGTCACTCCGGCGGCGCCGTGCTGGGGGCGTACGGCGCGGTCGGGCTGGTCCAGTCCAGCGACGTGGCGTACGCGGCGAAACAGGAAGGGATCCTGCCGGACGACTTCGTGGTCTACCGCAACGCGTCCGCGACGAAGTCGTGGTTCCTGCTCGATGACGAGATCGTGGTGCTGGCAGCCGGCGTAGGCGACGCCGCCGGCCGGGCGGTCGTCACGGCCGTCGACACCCGCGCCGCGGCCCCCTCGGACCAGGTCGCGATCACCGGCGCCACCTGGGACGACGCCGACTGGTCGGGAGCGGGTGCGGAACGGCTGCGCTGGCTCCGCTACGCCAACCAGACCCAGAACAACGCCGTCGGCTACGTGTTCCTCGACCCCCAACAGGTGACGGTGACCTCAGAGCAGGTCACCCGCAGCCGCCGGGTGGTGCGCACCTCGAACCCGGACACCGCCGTCACCCGCAACGTCTTCGGCGTCTCGATTGAGCAGCCGGCGGGCGCCTCCGCCTCGTTCGCGTACGCGTTGGCGCCGAACGCCGACGAGGCGAAGCTGCGGTCCTACCGGAACGGGCCGCTGACCGTGCTGGCGAACAACCCCCGGGTGCAGGCCGTCGCGCACACCGGGCTGGACCTGATCGCCGCCAACGTGTTCGCTCCCGGACGACACGAGGCTGCAGGGGTGAGTGTCGACGGGCCGGCGTCGGTGATCACACGGCGTCGGCCCGGTGGCCTGACCGAGGTGGCCGCGTCCGACCCGACGATGGACCGGGACTCGCTGTCGGTTCTGCTCCGGGGGCGGCGGCTGACTGCGGTTTCCGCCGGTGACGGGGTGCGGGTGAGTCACGTCGCAGAAGGAACCCGGCTCCACTTCGACACTCACCACGCGTACGGGCGCAGCTTCACCGTCACGCTGCGCGGCTGAGGCTCACCGAGGCGGAGCCCCCGGAGGCGTGGGCCTGGTGTGACCTGACCGCCTGACAGGCGCGACGTCGACTGGTGTTTCCAGTCACGTTCGGCGCCGGATCCGATAGCGGCGCCCTCGGACCGGGGACCGCACCAGTGTGTCTGTTTTGCGCTACCTGAGATTGGCCGCCCACAGTGACCTGTCGTGGGCGCGAGTGAGCACCCTTCGGCTCTGGCGGGGGCCGGGCCGCGAGCGTGACCTGTTGACGCAGGTGGTGAAAGCGACCGGTGCGGCTGTCCTGGCATGGGTGATCGCGGGGTGGTGGTGGAGCGCCCCGATGGCGCTGTTGGCGCCATGGACCGCGGTGCTGTTGGTGCAGGCGACGGTGTACAGCTCGATCATCAAGGGTCTGCAGCAGCTTGTGGTGATCACGGTGGCGACGCTGCTGGCGTCCGGCGCCCTGATCGTGCTGGACAGCACTCTGGCGGCGATGGCGGTGGCGCTGCCGATCACGCTCGTGCTCTCGAACTGGGCTCGCTTCGGCGATCAGGGAGTGTACGGCCCGACCACAGCGTTGTTCGTGATCTGCTACGGCGCGGTGTCACCGCCGATGGTGGGGCATCGACTGCTGGAGTCGGCGGTCGGCGCCGCGATCGGGATCGGGGTCAACGCGCTCATCCTGCCTCCGGTGCACCTGCGCAGCAGCCGCGAGGGGCTGCGCGGCCTCGGACGGGAGGTCCGCGACATCCTGCGCGACGTCGCCGCCGGTGTCACCGAGCCCTGGGATCAGGGCGCCATCTCAGGCTGGCACGCCCGGGCCGAGCAACTGCCCCGGCGCCTGGATGGCGTGCGCACGTCCATGGAGAAGCGGCGCCGCAGCCTGCGCCTCAACCCGTCCGGAAGCCCCCGCAGTCCATTCCTGTCCGGGCAGGTCCGAGGGGTGTGGCGGCTGCCCGACGACACCACGGTGCTGCACGCTCTCCGTCATGTCGTGACCCATGTCAACGGGATCACCCGCACCTTGGCGGACGCGGCGAACGACGACATCCAACAGGACGTGTTCGTCCCGGAGGTGGTCGACCCGTACGCCGAGTTCCTGCGCGAGATCGGCGTCGCCTGCGACACGTGCACCCAGATGGTCACCAGCGACCCGGACGGGCGCATCAGCCGGCGTCTGCAGCAAGCCATCACGAGGGCGCAGAGCCTGCACGACGCGCTCAGCCGCCAGTTGCCGCAGCTTCCCCTTGACGATCCTCGGGTGACCGCTGTCTTCGGGGCCTTGCTGATGGACGGGCAGCACCTCATCGACCACCTCTCCAAGACACATGAGCCCGCTGCCGCGGCGCCCGTCTAGGCTGGCCGCTCATGACCCGCTACACGCATGGGCATCACGAGTCGGTGCTGCGCTCGCACCG
>JBOGDL010000184.1:0-11045 GCA_050701815.1 Micromonosporaceae bacterium
TTTCCGCTCTCCTCGCTCACTCTTGAGCGCGTTTTCCTTGCTTGTGCAGTTATTCACAAGCAGGTGTTGTGTTCCAGAAGCCGACCAGGTTTACGCTGAGGCGAACTCCGGTTGCCCCGCGACTGGCGCCGCAGGTCGCACGCTGCGGCGAGGTTCACTTTGGGGCCGGCGTACCAAAAAAATGCCTCTGTCTCGCCTTTGGCGTTGACTTCTTCAAGGAGATCTCAATGAGCGCCCCGGCCACTGTCCCCGGACTTGACGCAGCCCCCACCAGCCACCCGCGGCTGCTCGCGTGGGTACGTGAGGTCGCGGAGCTGACCGCGCCCGACCGGGTTGTCTGGTGCGATGGATCCGACGCCGAGTGGCAACGGCTGACCGACCAGCTTGTGGAGACCGGTTCGCTGGTGCGGTTGAACGACTCCGCCAAGCCGAACTCCTTCTGGGCGCGTACAGATCCCAGTGACGTGGCGCGGGTGGAGGAGCGCACGTACATCTGCTCGGTCGACCCCCAGGACGCGGGGCCCACCAACAACTGGATGGACCCCGGCGAGATGAAGCAGCGCATGACCGAGCTGTACCGCGGCTGCATGCGCGGCCGGACCATGTACGTGATCCCGTTCTGCATGGGGCCGCTGACGGCGGCTGACCCGATGTTCGGGGTCGAGATCACCGACTCCGCGTACGTGGTCGTGAGCATGCGCATCATGACCCGGATGGGCGCCGAGCCGCTGGCGAAGATGGGTTCAGACGCGGACTTCGTGCCGTGTCTGCACTCGGTCGGCGCGCCGCTGCAGCCCGGCGAGCGGGACGTCGCGTGGCCGTGCAACGACACCAAATACATCACCCACTTCCCGGAGGAGCGGACGATCTGGAGCTTCGGCTCCGGGTACGGCGGCAACTCGCTGCTGGGCAAGAAGTGCTTCTCGTTGCGGATCGCCAGCGTGATGGGGCGTGACGAGGGCTGGATGGCCGAGCACATGCTGATCCTGAAGCTCACCTCGCCTGAGGAGAAGGTCTACTACGTCGCGGCGGCGTTCCCGTCGGCGTGCGGCAAGACCAACCTGGCGATGCTGGAGCCCACCATCCCGGGCTGGAAGGTGGAGACCCTGGGCGACGACATCGCCTGGATGCGCTTCGGCGACGACGGCCGCCTGTACGCGGTGAACCCGGAGTACGGGCTCTTCGGCGTGGCCCCCGGCACCGACTACAAGACCAACCCGAACGCGATGCGCACCATCGCGCAGGGCAACTCGCTGTTCACCAACGTGGCGCTCACCGATGACGGCGACATCTGGTGGGAGGGCATGGGCCAGCCGCCGGCGCACCTGACCGACTGGAAGGGCCGCGACTGGACCCCCGACTCGGAGGAGCTGTCCAGCCACCCGAACTCCCGCTTCTGCACCCCGATCAAGCAGTGCCCGATCCTCGCCGACGAGTACGAGGACCCCAACGGCGTCCCGATCTCCGCGATCCTGTTCGGAGGCCGCCGCAAGAGCACGGTGCCGCTGGTGGCCGAGTCGCGTGACTGGATCCACGGCGTGTTCCAGGGCGCCACACTCTCGTCCGAGACCACGGCCGCAGCGGTCGGCAAGGTGGGCGTGGTGCGGCGTGACCCGATGGCGATGCTGCCGTTCATCGGCTACCACGGCGCCGACTACTTCCGGCACTGGATCGAGATGGGCAAAGGCGCCAAGGGCGGCGGCGACGCGTCCAAGCTGCCCAAGATCTTCTACGTGAACTGGTTCCGCCGCGACGCCGACGGTGGCTTCCTGTGGCCTGGATTCGGCGAGAACTCCCGCGTCCTGAAATGGGTGATCGAGCGTATCGAAGGAAAGGCAGAGGCGCGCGACACACCGATCGGGCGGGTGCCCACCCCGGAGAGTCTGGACATCTCAGGTCTGGAACTCTCCGACGTGGACCTGGCGGAGGTGCTCAAGGTCGACCCCGAGGAGTGGAAAGCCGAAATCGGCCAGATCCAGGAGTGGTTCGACAAGTTCGGCGACAAGCTGCCGGGCGTGTTGTGGGCGGAGCTGGACACCCTCAAGGCCCGCCTCGGCATCGACTGAGGCAAGCCTGACACGCCGCCAGTGGCGTGCTCGCGTGGCCGGATCCCACCGTTGATCAAGCGGTCGGATCCGGCCACGCCGCTGGGCGGCTCCGCGGCGTGTTGCTGGGCGGCTCCGCGGCTTGCTGGTGGGCGGCTGAGCGGCTTTTCCACGCGTCCTGCGCCGCTCAGGAACGGGGCTACCTGCGCTGATGTCGGCGCCTTGCGTGACTCCGACGCAACGGCTCGCCGCCATCGCTCTGCAGCGTAGGCTCGGCCTGTGAAGTTGAGCGATCTGCTGTACTCGATATACGAGCGTCGACTCCGTCGGCGTCTATCGCACAGTCAGACTCCCCGGCACATCGGAGTGATGCTCGACGGCAATCGCAGGTGGGCCAGGTCAGTGGGCCTGGCCAACCCGAACGAGTTCTACCAGGCGGGCGCCGCCAAGGTGGAGCAGTTCCTCAGCTGGTGCGACGAGGCGGGTGTGGAGCTGGTCACGCTCTGGCTGCTCTCCACCGACAACCTGAACCGGGAGTCGAAGGAGTTGGCTCCACTGTTGCAGGTCATCGAAGGGCTGGCCACGGAACTGGCGGCGGACGCGAACCCGTGGCAGCTGCGGATCGTCGGCGCCAAGGACATGCTTCCCACGCAGACCGGCGAAGTCCTCAAGGCAGCAGAGGAACGCACCCGCGACCGCGCCGGTGGGGCAGAGGTGAACATCGCCGTCGGGTACGGAGGGCGCCAGGAGATCGCCGACGCGGTGCGCTCCCTGCTGCACCAGCACGCCAAGGCCGGTACCTCGATCGAGCAGCTGGCCGAGCTGTTGGACGTCGACCACATCGCCGAGCATCTCTACACCAAAGGCCAGCCCGACCCGGATTTGATCATCCGTACCAGCGGTGAGCAGCGGCTTTCCGGGTTCCTGCTGTGGCAGAGCGCCCACTCGGAGTTCTACTTCTGCGAGGCGTACTGGCCCAACTTCCGGCGGGTGGATTTCCTGCGTGCGCTGCGCTCGTACGCGTCCCGCCACCGCCGCTACGGCGCCTGACACCCGCCGCCACGACGCCTAGGGCTGTGCTGACACCGCTTTCGTGAGCCGGGTCCGCAGCGGGGTCGCTGAGCGTCGGGCGGGTGAACATGATCAGCCCTTTCCGGCGTGCCACTAGCTCTGCCGGGTTCGCCCGGCTAGCGTCAACCTTGTAGCGCGGGGTCCACCCGCGCTTCCGGGAGGCCCGGATTGGCTGAACTGCCGAGGGGCCGGTGCCCGGCTCCGTTCGGCCGGGCGCCGGAGGCGACGACTACGGGCGGCCGCCCTTTCGGGACCACGCGTGTGGTCTCGACTGGTCGGGACGGGCATGCGCTCGTTGGAGCTGGTCCGTGACTACTTCTTCCGCTGGAAAACCCCGCAGTGGCTCCGCCAAGAAGACTCCGGGCAAGGCCCGTGGCGCCCGTGAAAACTCATCCGTGACGGCGCCCGACTCAACTCTGCCGAACCCGGCGCCGGTCGAGTCAGCGCTGCCGACCCCGGTGTCCGGTGACACTGGTGTATTGGCCGCGGCGACACGTCGTACCTATGTTGTGGACACATCGGTGCTGTTGTCCGATCCGGCCGCGTTCAGCAAGTTCGAGGAGCACGAAGTGGTGCTCCCGCTGGTGGTTATCGGCGAATTGGAGGCCAAGCGGCATCACCCCGAGTTGGGGTGGTTCGCGCGCCAGTCGCTGCGCCTGCTCGATGAGCTGCGGATCAAGTACCACCGCTTGGACGACCCGATCCCGGTGAACGACGTGGGCGGCACGGTGCAGGTGGAGCTGAACCACGCTGATGAGCGGTTGTTGCCCCACGGTTTCCGGGTGGACACCAACGACGCCCGAATCCTGGCGGTCGCGCTGGGACTCGCAGCGGAAGGACGGGAAGTCACGCTGGTGACCAAGGACATGCCGCTGCGGGTGAAGGCAGCGGCGGTGGGGTTGCCGGCGGATGAGTACCGGCGCGGCCAGGCCACGGATCCCACCTGGTCCGGCACGGCGGAAGTGGAGGTCTCAGAGGAGCAGGTGGCCGCGTTGTACGCGGGCGAGAACCTGCAGTTGCCAGGCGACCGCGCGTTTCCGTGCCACACCGGCCTGGTGCTGCACTCCGGGCGTGGTTCGGCGTTGGGCCGCACCTTGCCGAACCACACCGTCGCGCTGGTACGTGGCGACCGCGAGGTGTTCGGCCTGCGGGGCCGGTCAGCCGAGCAGCGGATCGCGCTGGACCTGTTGCTGGACGAGAACGTGGGGATTGTCTCGTTGGGGGGCCGCGCTGGCACCGGCAAGTCGGCGTTGGCCTTGTGCGCCGGGTTGGAGGCCGTGATGGAGCGCCACCGGCACAAGAAGGTGGTGGTGTTCCGTCCCGTGTACGCGGTGGGCGGCCAGGATCTCGGCTACCTGCCGGGTAGCGAAGCCGACAAGATGGCGCCCTGGGCTCAGGCGGTGTTCGACACCCTGGGAGCGGTGGTCTCGGATTCGGTGGTCGAGGAGGTGCTGGACCGGGGGATGCTGGAGGTGCTCCCGTTGACCCATATCCGGGGTCGTTCCCTCCACGACGCGTTTGTGATCGTTGACGAGGCGCAGTCTCTGGAGCGGGGCGTGCTGCTCACGGTGCTGTCCCGGATCGGGGCGGGATCCCGGGTGGTGCTCACTCACGATGTGGCGCAGCGGGACAACCTGAGAGTGGGCCGTCATGACGGGATCACGGCGGTGATCGAGGCGCTGAAGGGGCACCCGCTCTTCGCTCACATCACGTTGATCCGGTCAGAGCGTTCAGCCATCGCCGAGGTGGTCACCGAACTGCTGGAGGACATCCACCATTAGCTTGAAATCAACCGTTTTAGACGATTTGAGAGGTCCATTCCAACACGGCCCGTGATGGCCGAGATGCTCCGTGACACTGCCCACCTTTGACACCCCAAGTCTTCTTCGTCGTTGACCGGGTAGGACATGGTGTCCTGCGGCGGTTCCGCCAGGTTGCGAACCGCTTGCCCAGCACAGCCGCGTGGCGAGGATTCAAACCCTTCGCCCCGCATGCCCTGCCCCCGACGAAGGGACGACGCGTGAGCCGCAGCCTGATCCGAGTGACTCGCATTTTCGCGGTGATACTGCTCGTGGCGGGGCTAGGCACAGGGGTCTACGTCGGGGTGACCCGGCAAGCGCAGCAGGACGCTGCGGTGAAAACCACTCCTCCCGACGATCGAGGCCTGTCTGACATCGGCCGGGTGTCACGAGACGCCAGCCGTGCGGCTCGGGACCACAAATTGCGCAGCGAGGCCGAAGACCGCGCCAGGGACAAAGCCGCGAGAGCGGGTCGGGAGGCCGCCGACCGGGCTGCCGCGGCCGACGACGCGGCAACCGAGAAGGAGCAACCAAAACCAGAGCCGCCCTCGTACGGGCCGGTGCCAGCCTCCTGCAAGGAGTACTCGGGCAACCGGGAGATCGGCTGCGCGTTGCTGCTGGAATGGAACTTCTCGCTGGACCAGATGCCCTGTCTGAACCAGCTCTGGACCACCGAGAGCGGCTGGAACGAGCGCGCCAGCAACCCGTCCAGCGGGGCGTACGGGATCCCGCAGGCGCTGCCTGGGTCGAAGATGTCCAGCCACGGCGACGACTGGCGGACCAATCCGGCGACCCAGATCAAGTGGGGGCTGGACTACATCAAGGGCCGCTACAACGACCCGTGCGGCGCATGGGAGCACCATCAGGCGAACAACTGGTACTGACGCGCCGTAACCTTGCCAGATGGCAGAGATCCCAGCAGAGACGGAAGACACCGCCGAACTGAACCGGCTCGAGGTCGATCTCGCGATCGTGGGCGCCGGCCCGACCGGGCTGTTCGCCGCGTACTACGCGGGCTTTCGCGGGCTTTCCACCGCGTTGATTGACGCGTTGCCGGAGCCCGGCGGCCAGGTCACGGCGATGTACCCGGAGAAGTTGATCTACGACGTGGCCGGGTTCCCGTCGATCCGGGGTCGCGACCTGGTGGCGAATCTGGTGGAACAGGCTGACCCGTACCAGCCGCACTACCTGTTGGGCGTACGGGCGGACACGCTGAGTCACAATGACGACTCCAGCCTGTCCATCCAGGCGGGCAACACCGTGGTTCACGCGGGTGCCGCGATCGTCACCGCTGGATTGGGGAGCTTCACTCCGCGGCCGCTGCCTGCTGCGGAGCAGTTCACCGGCGACGGCATTGTCTACTTCGTGCCGGAGCTGGATCTCCACCGCGGCCACCACGTGCTGGTGGTGGGCGGCGGCGACTCCGCGTTCGACTGGGCGCAGGCGCTGCACCCGATCGCGAAGCATGTCACCATCGTGCACCGGCGGGAGAAGTTCCGGGCGCACGAGGCCACCGTGGAGCGGGTCCGCGAGCTGGGCGTCCCGATCATCGTCAATGCGCAGGTGACCAAACTCGTCGGCGACGGCGTCGTGGAGTCGGCGGAGATCTCCGTACGGGGGGTCGACCCTCACGTGATCCCGGTGAACACCGTGGTGGCGGCGCTGGGCTTCACTGCTGATCTTGGTCCGTTGGAGAAGTGGGGCTTCGAGATCGACAAGCGTCACATCACAGTGGACTCCACCATGGCGACCAATCTGCCCCGAGTGTTCGCCGCGGGTGACATCAGCGACTACCCCGGCAAGGTTCGACTGATCGCGGTGGGCTTCGGGGAGGCGGCGACCGCGGTCAACAACGCCGCTGTGGCGCTGAACCCCTCGGCTCGTCTCTTCCCGGGGCACTCCTCAGACTCCGGGTGACCGCTCTCGGTGAGGGCCTGTCTTGTCAGCCCGTTGATGTGCTGCCAGCCGGACTCATGAAACGACACTAGGTCGCGCGTCGACTTGGGACTCCGCCGTGGCCCGTCTGTGATCAGTGCTCCAGAGACTGGTCGTATGCGGGGAGTCGGCGCTGCGACACGGTGGGTTGGCAGTCCGGTGACGCTCGTCGCGGCCATGGTGCTGCTGGTCAATGACCACGTGCTCAAGGCGCTGTGGCCGGGCTTGATCACCGGAAAACTGAGCGACGTCGCGGGCTTGGCGGCAGCTCCGGCGCTGGTGGGGTTTGCGCTGGGGCTCGTCGCGCCCAAGCTGGCGCCACGGGCCTTGGTGTGGTGCTCGTTGGCGGTCGTCGGCATTGGCTTCGGGTGGGTCAAGGCGACCGAGGACGGCGCCGCGGCCGCGTCAGCGGCGTGGAGTGTGGTGGCGGGGCCATCGCAGGTGCTCCGGGATCCGACGGATCTGGTGGCGCTGCCGGCGCTCGCTCTCTCCTGGTGGGCATGGCGCCAGGTTGCGGGGCGCCCCCCGCCCGACGACGCCGCCCTGACCCGGGTCCGGATGTTCATCGGGCTGCCCCTGGTGCTGCTCGCCGTCACCGCCACCTCGGCGGTGCCGGATCCGCCCGCGGCGACAGTCGTGGAGCTACGGGACGGAGACGTGATCGTCGCCGGGAGCATCTGGCCGCTGCGCAGCGAAACCGGGGTTGGCGGGTGGCGTCCGTTGACTCCGGGGGAGGTGGCGGCTGAGTGGGACCGGGACGACTTCACGCCGCTGCGTCAGACCCACGCCTGCGTCCCCGGCGCGTGGTGGCACTGCTACCGCGTGCATGGCGCTGCCCTGGAGCGCGATGGTAGCCAGCAGCGTCATGACGGGCGGCTGCTCGGTGTGGACGAATCCCGCGACGGCGGCAAGACCTGGCGCACCGTATGGGAGGTTCCATCGCAGCGATGGAGTTTCCTCGCGCAGGAGCACCACCTGGAGTACGACTACCACGCGAGGCTGTTGGCGAGTGTGGACATCGTGGTGCGTGAGGTGGACGGCGGTCATCAGGTGGTGGTCGCGAACGGCATGGACGGCCTGGTGGTGCGGGACCCGGACGGAGCCTGGCGACGGGTGGGGGTGCGTGCACAAGCGGGGCAGGGCCGAGTCGACCTTCAACCGCGCCCCCTCGTCGCGCTTGGCCACGGGTTAGCGACCGAGCTGGCGGGGGCCATCTTTGTGGTGCTGCTGGGATTCCTGGCGACTGGTGTGGCGGGGGCGATGCGAATTCGTCAGCGCCGCCCGACAAGCGCCGCGGTGTTGTCCTGCGTGATCGCTGGCGCGCTCTTTTGCGCAACGCCGGGGTTGGGGCTGGTGGCGCTCAACGCGTCGCTCACGCTGGACTTGTTCGCTGCCTCATTCATGGTGGTGTGCGCGGTGGTGGTGGGGCTTACCCAGCCTGTGCCTCCACAGCGGGCGTTGTCGCTGGTTCTGGCGTCGGTGCTGGTGGGGGCGCTGGTCATGCTCCCGTACCTGGGGTGGACGGTCGGGCTTCCGCAGTCGTACGCGACGGCCACGGCGCAAGCTGTGGCGCTGGCGATCATCGGCCTGGTGGCGATCGGGCCGCTGGCATGGTGGGCTGCGGGATCGGCCAAGCCGCATGGCACGGAGTCGCATGGCACGGGGCTGCGGCCGCAGGCTCACTCGGCCGGGAGCGGGGCGCCTTCGAAGTCGACCACGGAGTAGCGCCGCAGCTTCTCCAGCCGGTGGTACGAGTCGATGACCCGGATCGTTCCGCTCTTGGAGCGCATCACGATCGACTGAGTTGAGGCGCCGCCCGAGCGGTAGTGCACTCCGCGAAGCAGGTTGCCGTCGGTCACCCCGGTGGCGCAGAAGAAGATGTTGTCCCCGGACACCAGGTCGTCGGTGTCCAGCACCCGGTCCAGATCGTGACCGGCGTCGATGGCCTTCTGGCGTTCTTCGTCGTCGCGAGGCCAGAGCCGGGTCTGCATCGCGCCCCCGATGCACTTGAGGGCGCAGGCCGCGATGATCCCTTCGGGGGTGCCGCCGACACCCATCAACACGTCGACGCCGCTGGTCTCCCGGGCCGCGCTGATGGCGCCCGCCACGTCGCCGTCGGAGATGAAATGGATCCGGGCGCCTGCGGCCCGTACCTCCTTGACGAGCTTGCGATGGCGTTCCCGATCCAGAATGCAGACGGTGACGTCCGAAATGGCCGACTTCTTGGCTTTGGCGATCCGTCGCAGGTTCTCGCCGACTGGAGCTGTTATGTCCACGGCGTCGGCGCAATCCGGCCCGACTGCGAGCTTCTCCATGTAGAACACCGCGGACGGGTCGAACATCGCGCCACGCTCGGTCAACGCGAGCACCGCCAACGCGTTCGGCATGCCTTTGCTCATCAAGGTGGTGCCGTCGATCGGGTCCACCGCCACGTCCACCTCGGCGCCGCTGCCGTCGCCGACCGGCTCGCCGTTGTAGAGCATCGGCGCGTTGTCCTTCTCGCCCTCGCCGATCACCACCACGCCTCGCATCGGCACCGAGTTGATCAGGCGTCGCATCGCGTCGACCGCCGCCCCATCGCCGCCCTCTTTGTCCCCCCGGCCCACCCAACGGCCGGCTGCCATGGCGGCGGCTTCGGTGACACGTACCAGATCCAGGGCAAGGTTGCGGTCCAGATCTTCAGCGTGTCGCGCGTCCGAGGTTGTCACAGGCTTGGCAATGGTCATGTGGACCTCCTACGCAGGACAACGACGATCGACGCCGGATGGATTTCTCCATCAGCTTGTCAGCCCTGGGCGGGCTCCATTCCGAGGGGTGGGCGACGATAACAGAATGACCCACCCGGACCCAGCTCAAACGAACCCCCGCCGGCCGCGGGACCTCTTCTACTCGTTGGCGATCCTGCTCATCCCGATCGGGGCGATCCTGCTGCTGTTCCAGTACCTGGGCGGCGGCGACGACGTGGTGGTGGTGGATCCGGCGCCGAAGCTGGCGGCGGCACGGCAAGCGGGTCTGGAGGTGGCGAAGCCCACCGGTTTGTCGAAGCAGTGGCGTCCCACCAGCGCGGTGCTGCGCGAGCGGGGAGACTCGACCACGCTCCGGATCGGGTACGTGAGCCCGAGCGGCGGGTACGCGCAGTTGATCGAGACGAACGGCGACCCCGCCAAGCTGCTGTCGCGGGAACTGAGCGGGGGCGCCGGCGCGGACCGCGGGGCAGGTCCGGAGATCGTGAAGATCAATGGCGCCGAGTGGCGCAAGCATCAGGGCCGGGGGGAAGAGCACGCGCTGGTACGAGTGGAGAAGGAGCGTGCCATCGTGGTGCTCGGGCGCGCCCCCCTCAAGGAGCTTCGGGTGCTCGCCGCGTCCCTGCGAATCCGATAGCCCGCCCAGCGTGCCGCTGGGTGGGCTAAGCCCGGCAGTCCGTTCAGCCGATCAGACGCTTGCGCATCTGGCGCGCCGCGAGCAACCACATCAGCCCCGCGAACAGCACCAGCGCGAACACATGCCACAAGTCGGTCAGCGGCTGCAGCCCGAAGACCGCGTGCCGGACCAGCTCAACACAGTGGTACAGCGGGTTGAACTGGCTCGCGACCTGCGCGAACCCGGGCAGCGTGTCGATCGGGAAGAACGTGCCCGCGACCAGGAACAGCGGCGTCAGCAGCGCGGAGATCACGTAGTTGAACGAGTCGATCCCCGGCACGATCGCGCTCATCCAGATCCCGAACAGCCCGAAGCCGAAGCCGGTCAGCAGCGCGATGAACGGCACCAGCACCATGCCGACGCTGGGTTGCAACCCGAACGCCATCGCCACCACCAGCGGGGCGCACCCGTACACCCCGGCTTTCAGGCCGATCCACAGAGCCTCGCCGGTGACCAGCTCGTGAGTGTCCACCGGAGCGGCGAGCATCGCGTCGTACGTCTTCTGGTACGTACGCCGGATGAAGGTCTGGAACATGCCCGCGAAAGCGCTGGTGAACAGCACCGCGGTGGCGACGATCCCGGTGCCGAGGAAGTCGATGTAGTCGTACCCGCCGACTCTGGCCACCAGGGCCCCGAAGCCGAAGCCGAACGCCAGTAGGTAGATCGTCGGCTCCACCACGGCGGAGAACGTGGTCGACGCCCAGTAGCGCCTGAAGATCGTCCAGTCGTGGAAGAGCACCCCGCCCAGGGCGTGGGGCTCAATCCAACGCAGCCG
>JBOGDL010000185.1:0-3723 GCA_050701815.1 Micromonosporaceae bacterium
ACACCGAACTGCGGGCACCGGCCCATGGTAGTGGCCGGCAGCGCGAGCATCGGCGCAATCACGCGCTGTGGCGACGTTTGGGCTCCTCCGCGACCAGACGCAACCGTGGCACCATCCCCGCCTCCGCGAGCACGTCAAGCGCAGCTCGCTCGGTCGGGTCCAACTCCACACCCTCTGGCGGCCCGCCCAGGATCACGCTCACCACGCAGTCACCGCAGCCGACCCCCCGCACCTGGCACGTGTCACAGTCGATGAGCATCGCTTCTCCTCACAGCGCCTCCCATCGCCGCGCTCTGCCTTTTCAGAGCGCGTTGGGCTTGCGTACGGAACACACGTTATGCCGGGGGTATGACAAAACCCCACAACCCATGCGTCAGGCGCGCGCGAGTCGGCGTAGCAGCGCGTCCGCCCCCAGCGGGAACGCGCCGTGCCGGCGGACCCCGTCCGCGACCTCCCGGTCGGAGGAGATCACCACGACCGGCCGCCCGGGGGGCTCGGCGCGGACCAGTTCCCGGATCAACTCGTCGGCGGTCCTGCCCTTGCGGCTGAACAGCACCCGCACCCCACGGGGCGGCGGTGGCAGCCCCACCACGCGTTCCGCACCGTCGAAAACCACGGTCACCTCGGTGCCGCTCTGCGCGGCCAGCGCACCCAAGCTGCTGGTCAGACGCTTGCGCTGTTGCTCCAGGGAGGCCTCGCCGAAACCGCTCTTGGTGACGTTGTAGCCGTCCACGATCAGGTGGCTCTTGGGCAGCCCCAGCAGCTGGTCCAGCCGGGCCGGGTGGTCCGCGTCAAGCGCCCGGGCGGTCTCGACGACCGCCTCGACAGGGGCGCCCGCCGAGGTCTCCGCGACAAAGTCCGCGGGCAGTTTCTCGCTGGGATCCAGCGCGAGTTCCTGACGCAGCCCGTGCGCCGCCTGCCCGATCGTCTCCAGCAGCAACCACACTCTCGCGTCGTCGATGGCGCGCACCTCTCGCCCGCCACGACGCGCGGCGTCGAGCGCGTCCTCGGTCTCAGCGAGCTTGGCGCGCAGCCTGCGGACCTCAGCGTCGTGCTCGGAGGTCGCCCGGGCGGCGCGTCCTTTCTCGGTCGCCAGCAACTGAGCGGCGCGCTGCTGGGCCTGCTCTGCCTCACGTAGCGACTTGTTCAGCCGCCGCACCTGCTCCCTGAGGCCCCCCGCCTCGGCGGCCAGGCTCGCCGTGCGCTCCCGTAACCGGTCAGTCTCTGCCTTGGCGGCCGCCGCCGCGTCGCGGCTGCGCTCCGCCTCCTCCTCCGCGTGCCGGATCCGCTCCGCGACGGCGTCGTTCCGCGCCGCCCGCCGCACCGCCTGGTCAGCGGAGTCGACCAGGCTCCGCCAGCCCTCCGGGCGCACCAGGTACGCCAACGCCGCGGTCTGGACCGGGTCGGCCGCCGCCGGATGCGTCCCGTCGCGCACCGCCGCCCCCAGCTCGCCGGCCTGCTCGATCACCGCGTCGGCGACCCGCTGCCGGAAGTCGGCGTCGGAGGCCAGCTGCGCCGCGATCGCGGAGCCACCCAGCTTGGCGCGTCGCTGCGGCGCGAACCGGGCGATGCGGCGCAGCGCTCCCGGCGTGTCCTCGGGCGGCATGTCCCCGAGCGTCGCCGCGACCAACGCGACGACTCGCTGCCGCACTGGCTCCGATAATGTCAGCTCCGCGGCATGGACGCCGTTGGGTGCGGCGCCAGCCTCGCCGCCGACGTCGCGCTCGGCGGCTTCGGGGGTCCAACCCACGGTTGACGTTGCGGCGGCAGGCTCGTCCGGCCGCGCCGCTGGCCGGCCTGTGTCCTGATCTCCCGCCACCATGGGGTCAAGTCTGACATCGAGGGGGGCGCCTGGCTCGACCTGTGTCACAGCCTGGAATCATCAGGATCCGCCCATGCGACCCGCGTGCGGCGGAAAGTTTTCATTTCTCACTAGTCGGCCTAAAGGTCGCTATTTCACCCCCGTAGAAAGGTCATCCCCACGGTGGCAAGCACCCTCCAAGAAATCCTGCTCAGCACAGACCGCCGCAAGCTGGTGGTCGACGACTGCGAACACCTCGTCGACGACGAGGTGGCGTCGAAGTCCGGCGCTTCCGGTCTGCTCGTGAAGGCCAGCTACAAGATCGTGAAGGCGGTGCGGCCAGACATGGTCAACCACGCCTGCGACAGCCTGTTGGACGACTTCGTCGCCCGCCTCGAGCCCTTCTACGCGGAATTCCTCAGCCAGGGTGGCGGCTCGCTCGAGCAGCACTTCACGGGCAAGGCCGGCGACATCGCCGAGGCGCTGCTGGGCGTCACCGACCAACGCGCCGAAGCCTGGTCCGGGTCGGCCCTCAAGGCGGCGTACGACAAACTGCGCCCGCAGGCGAAGCAGCATGTGGAAGCCGCTGTTCCCAATCTCGCAAAGCTGATCCAGAAGCACGCCGACTCCTAGGGCGTGTTTTGTCGGGGCGCCCACGCAGAGCCATCGCTCGGGCGCCCCGCCGAACCCATCCCCCGGCGCCTGTACGGCGCCGCTCCGGACCGAGCCGCAGCGGACGACGCGGCCACTCTCGGGTCCCGCGACATCGGCCAAGCCGCCATAAGATGAGGCCGGAGCCAGCTCGCTGGGGCAGCCCGGTGGCACGCTCCCCCGCCCTGCTGTGAGCCCGCGCTGACAGCACGAGGCAGGCCCGGTTCGAAAGACCACCCGTCAAGGGGACGCATATGGCAGCCGCAGCACAGACCGGCGACGAGCCCGCCGCGATCAAGCACCGTCCGCCCAACGTGGCGCGGATGTTCCTTGACCGGGTGGAGCAGACGCCTGACCGGGAGGCCTACCGCCACCTGGAGGACGGGACCTGGCAATCCGTCACCTGGGCCCAGACCGGTGAGCGCGCCCGGCAACTCGCGGCGGGCCTGATCACCCTGGGCATCCAGCCGGAACAACGGGTCGCCATCGCGTCCGGCACCCGCTACGAGTGGATCCTGGCTGACCTCGCCATCATGTGCGCGGGCGGCGCCACCACCACGGTGTACCCGAGCACCATCGCCGAAGACGTGTCGTACATCGTGGCCGACTCCGAAAGCCGGGTGGTGTTCGCCGAGGACGACACCCAGATCGCCAAGCTGCGGGAACGCCGCCACGAGCTGCCATCGGTCGCGCACGTGGTCACCTTCGACGGCGCTCCGGACGACGACTGGGTGATCAGCCTGGACGAGCTGGAGAAGCGGGGCCAGGCGCTGCTCGACGCCTCGCCCGAGGCGGTGAACGAGCGGGTGACGGGCGCGGCGCCGGAGAGCCTGGCGACGTTGATCTACACCTCGGGCACCACCGGGCGGCCCAAGGGGGTGCGGCTGCGGCATTCCAGCTGGACGTACGAGGGCGTCGCGGTCGCCGAGCACCGCATCCTCACCATCGACGACCTGCAGTATCTCTGGCTGCCGCTGGCGCACTCGTTCGGCAAGGTGCTGCTCGCCACCCAGTTGCAGATCGGCTTCGCGACCGCGGTGGACGGCAGAGTCGACAAGATCATTGACAACCTCGCGGTCATCAAACCGACGTTCATGGGGGCGGCGCCCCGGATCTTCGAGAAGGCGCACGCCCGAATCAAGACCATGGCCGAGTCCGAAGGCGGCGCGAAGGCGAAGATCTTCGCGTGGGCGTTCCGGGTCGGGCTGGAGGTCTCCCGCCGCCGGCGCCGGGGCCAGCGGGTGGGCGGCATGCTGGCGCTGCAGCACAAG
>JBOGDL010000186.1:0-4067 GCA_050701815.1 Micromonosporaceae bacterium
TGAGAAACGGCCGGACAAACCCCACCGTCAACGTGGACACACCAGCGAACACCAGCACCTGGATCACCAGGCTGTCCGTCAGCACACCCGTGCCCGCGGCGGCGAGGGCGCCCGTCGCGAGCATCAGGAGAAACAACTCCCCGGTGAAGACCTCCGCCGTCACCAGCGCGATCCCGATGATCAACCAAATCACTGCTGCCACACTGTAGATCCTGGCACGCCGCCGCCACGCACGGCGAGGCCGTGAGGCCACCTGTCGTGTCCTGACACAATCGAAGATTTCGGAACCCAACCGAAGAGGAACCATGCCTGTCCCCCCTGCCACCGCCGCCCGCCTCGATCAGATCGTCATGGACGTGCAGCGAAAAGGCCGTGCTCCATCCCTGATCGCCGCGGTGACACGCGGCGGAGAAGTCGAGCACCTGTGCGCCGCCGGGACCACACCCGAGCCGACGTCCGACACCCAGTACCGCATCGGCTCGATCACCAAGACCTTCACCGCGATGTTGATCATGCAGTTACGCGACGAAGGTCTGCTTGACCTGGACGAACCGCTGTCCCGGAAACTCCCCGACAGCCCGGTCGGCTCGGTCCGGATCCGGCAATTGCTGGGCCACATCTCCGGGCTGCGACGCGAGCCTGAGGGTCCCTGGTGGGAACGCGCCGACGGGGTGTCACTGGACACGCTGTTGCAGGGCCTGACGCCAGACATGCTGGTGCACCCGCCGCACCGCACGTACCACTACTCCAATTTGGCGTACGGCCTGCTGAGCGCGGTCGCGTCCCAGATCACCGGCGAAGCGTGGATGGATCTGGTGGGCAAGCGGCTGCTGGCGCCGCTCGGGATGGGACGCACCACGTACCAGTGCCAGGAGCCGTTCGCCCGTGGCTACGTGGTGCACCCGTGGCTGGACACGATGCGCGAAGAGCCCCGCCACGACTCGGGCGCGATGGCGCCCGCAGGCCAGCTCTGGAGCACCGTGACGGACCTGGCGCGGTGGGCCGGGTTCATCGCCGGGCCCTCCCCCGACCTGATCAATCCGTCCACCTTGGACGAGATGACGGCGCCGGTGGTGATCAGCGATCTGGAGTCCTGGGCGGCAGGGCACGGGCTGGGATTCCAGCTGTGGCGGCGGGGCGAGCGGGTTCTGGTGGGCCATAGCGGCTCGATGCCGGGCTACCTGGCGTTGCTGGCGGTGCATCGCAAGTCGGGGGTGGCGGCGATCGTCTTCTGCAACTCGTACAACGCGAATGTGGGGTTGTCACAGCTGTGCGGCGACTTGATCACCACCGTGCTGGACGCAGAGCCCGTGAAGGAGCAGACCTGGCGGCCCAGCGAGGCTGCCCCGCCCGAGTCGATCGCGCCGCTGTGCGGCCGCTGGTGGTTCATGGGCCAGGAGCTTGAGGTGACGTACGACGCCGCAGTCGAGGAATTGGCCATCGGCTACGTCGCCGCACGGCAGCAGGCGCCACAACGGTTCAAACTGGAGGGTGAGGACCGCTGGCGTGGCCTCAACGGCTTCAACAACGGGGAGCTGTTGACGGTGCGGCGAGACGAGTCCCGCGCCGTGACAGCGCTGCACCTCGCCAGCTTCGAGCTGACCCGGGATCCGATGCCCGATCTGTGACCCGGTTGGGGTGACGCCGGCATGACGATGTCACCCCGCCCGTCAGTCTTCCGGTGCGCCAACCGTGACGAAGTCGATCAATCGCTCCATGGCGCCCAGAAGCGGCGGCTCAAGATCATGGAAGTCCCGCACCGCGCCCAACACCCGGCGCCACATCTGCTGAGGGTCGGCGACCCCCAGGGCGGCGCACACCCCTTCCTTCCATGGCGTCCCCCTGGGCGGAGTGGGCCAACGGTCGATCCCGACCGCCTTCGGCTTGACCGCCTGCCAGATGTCCACATAGGGATGTCCTGTGACCAGCACATGGCGCGAGTCGATCGCGGCCACGATTCGGCTCTCCTTGCTGCCGGGCACCAGGTGATCGACCAGCACCCCCAACCGCCGAATCGCGGACGGGCCGAACTCGCGCACCGCCTCCGGCAAGTGGTCAATGCCATCCAACGGCTCCACCACCACCCCTTCAACACGCAGGTCGTCCCCCCAGATCCGCTCCACCAGGGTGGCGTCATGCACCCCTTCCACCCAGATCCGGCTGGCTTGCGCGACCCGCGCCTTGACCCCGGAAACCGCCATCGAACCCGAGGCGGTACGCCGACGCGCCGACGCCGCAGCTGACGCCGTCGCCACTGGCGCCGGCCGGCGCAGCGTGGCCGGGGCACCCTCACACAAGAAGGCCGCGGGCAGCATCGGGAACACCCTGCGATTGCCGAACCGGTCCTCAAGCACCACCGCGTCAGCTTCGAACCCCACCACCGCGCCACAGAACCCGGTCTCGGCGTCCTCCACCACCAGCTCGGGTTCGGCGTCGATCACGGGGACCCGTCTGGTTCTCCGCCAGTCACCGGCCAGCACATCGCCGCCGTGACGCCAGTTCAGGTCGCCGCTCCTCGTCATGGCCAGACGGTACGGCCTGACACCGGCCACGGGGGCGATGCCACGCCGCCCGCCCAGCGGTGTCGACAGCGGCCGCCATCACGCGCCGTCGGACACTGCCGAGGCCCCTCGATGCGAGGGCTCGCCTGCGCCGGGCGGCGAAGCCGAATAGGCTCGTCCGGTGACGTTCGTGCCCCGATCCGGATCCCGAGGCCCCCGGCTGTCGGCCCGGCTGACGCCCTGGATGCGCGCCTGGCGCGCGGGCCTGGCGCCGTACGACGACGTGACCAGCGCCGCTGTCGCCGACGACCAGGAGCACATGTGCCGCGACCTGCCTGGCCTATGGCGCGATGTGCCGTTGGCCGAAGGTCTGTCCACACTGTCCACGCTGGGGCCCGACCAGATCAGACTGGTGCTGCCCGCCCCCGGCGACCCGCGCGGGCTGCCCGGCCCCGGCGAGTTCAGCAAGGCGGCGCTGCTCGCCGGCGAGGGCGTGATCGCCGGCGACATCGGCTTGGCGCCGAGCGCGACCGAGCACCGCTCGGGATCCGGAGACACCTGGCACACCGTGATGTGGACCGCGTACTCCCTGCCCGACGAGGCGCCGGCGGCGACCGACGCGCTCAGCCCCGCCGAGGCCGAAGCAGAGCTGACGGCGGCCCTTGGCGAGTCAACAGACCAACTGATGGCGCTGCAGGTGGACCGGTGGCGGCCCGAGCTCGCGGACGCCTTGCGGGCGCTGCGCCGCGGAGACGCCGACTTCGAGCTGCCACCGGGGTACGACCCACGCAGCCGCCGGCTGCACGCCCGCGCGAGCGTGCTCGACCAGGTGTTGGCGTTGGCTGAGCTGGACCCGGTGGGAGGAGCGGTCAACGCGTACGAGGCGCAGCAGCGGGCGCTGTCGCTGCGACCGTTGGCGACGGCATGCCGCCGCGCCCTGGTCGCCGCTTGCAACGCGCCATTGACCCCACCCTGACCAGCCGCGCGCCCGAACCGAGACCGCCAGCCCCGCCGACCGTGCCGAGACCGCCAGCCCCGCCGACCGCGTGCCGAGACCGGCAGCCGCACCACCGCGAGCCAGGACCGGGCGCCGCGAGGGCGTGCTGAGGCCCGGCAGCCGACGCAAGCCCGGTCATGCCAGTGGCACACGGTCATGCCAGCAACAGCGCCAGGCACACCGCGATCACCACGGCGCCGCCCACGCTGATCACGCGCAGCCGGGCCGACATCCGCACGTCCCAGGCCTCGCCGGCGCCGGAGGCGTACCGGGCCAGTGGCGCGGCTGCTCGCCCGACGCCGAACCCGAGCCCGGCGAGCACCGCGACGTGCAACTGCTGGCCAACCAGCAGCACCGCCAGGGCCAGCACGTACGGGGCGCTGGCGGGCACGTACGTGCGCACCCCGGTCCCCAGCTCGAAGCCGAACTGCGCGGCGCCCCGAGCCACCCCGCGGCGCAGCACGTCCTGAGGAATCTGGCGCCGGTTCTGCGGCAGCGGCACCGGGGTCAGACCTGTTTCCCGGAGCACCCCCAGCACCGCGACCGCGACCACGGCCAGGCGCCGCCAC
>JBOGDL010000187.1:0-5724 GCA_050701815.1 Micromonosporaceae bacterium
GGCGTCAGCGTCGGCAGGGCGACGGCCCCCAGCAGCGGCGTGCCCACTCGCTCCAGCTGCGCGGCGGCGTCGGTCACTTCGAGGTAGCTGGCCCGTCCCAGGTCGACCGCCAGCAGCACGGCGTCCGCGTGGATGGCGAGGCTCTGCGCGTCGGCGCTTTCCGCGGTGGTGGGCGCGTGCACGATCACGTAGTCGGCTTGCTTGCGGAGCGCGGACAGAGTCCGCCAGGCGGCCTCGGATTGCAGCAGCCCGGCGGCGTCAATGGCGTTGCCTGTGGCCAGCACTTTCAGGCCGCGGCACCGGGGGGCGTCGTACAGCGCGTCGTCGAGGTCGGCGGCGCCGGCCAGCACCTCTGAGAGCCCCGGGCCGCGGCCGGCCTTGAACAGCCGGTTCGGCGCCGCGGCGGGCGCCATGTCCTTCCAGGCGCTGAGCACGTCCGCCTGCACCAACGCCACGGTGCTGCCGCTGTGGGCAAGAGCCACCGCGAGGTTCGCCGCCAAGGTGTGGGCGGCGGGGCCTCGGGAGGCGCCGGTGACCAGGACGACCGAGGATCGGCTCGGGTTCAGACTCGCCATGACTTCGTTGCGGAGTCGGGAAAACATGCGGCCCGCTGGTGTGAAGGCGCCGAAGACGGCCTCCGGCCCAGGGGCGGAGAGGGTGGTTTGCGCGGTGGTGAGCTCGGCCAGCAACGGCACCCCGACGCGCCGGGTGATGTCCGTGCCCCGCCTCACCCGGCGGTCGGTGCGCTGCCACCCGAGAGCCGCAGCGACCCCCAGCAGCAGCCCCAGCATCAGGCCGGCGGCCAGGTTGAGCGGCTTCGACGGGTGGCTGGGCGTGGTGGGCAACTGCGCCTCGCTGATCACCTTGCCGCCGGTGAGCGAGACCGTGGCGAGCTCGTTGATCCGGGTGCTGAGGGAGTTCAGCTGCGAGGAGAGGTTCTGCTCCCGGGAGGCGAGGTAGCTGGACTCTGCGGCGAGGGTTCCCTCAGCGGCTCGTTTCGCGGTCGCTTCCCGAAGCTGGATGGTGACGGTCTTGAGTTGGCCTTGCAACGCGGCGGTCTGTCGGTCCAGTTCGGTCTTGGTGCTGTCTTCTCGATTTTTCAGGTACGCGCTGGCGAACGCCATCGATCCGTCTCGCGCCGCCGCCGGCGACTCCGCGGTGTAGGCGATCTCCAGGATCGCCGAGTTCGGGGGCACGGTGACGGACACCGATTCCCGCAGTGTGACCGGAGAGTCAGTGGACTTCAGCAGCTTCTTCGCGGTGACGGCGGTGTTGATCGACTGCACCAGCTGCGCCTCGGTGTCCAGGTTGATGGCGGTCTTGCCGCGCTCGCCCGTCAGCTGCGTGTCGAACGCGTTGGTGGGGAGCACCAGCACCGATGTGCTGGCTTGGTACGTCTTGGTCTGCGCCCCGGTGAAGAGGATCGCGCCGCCCAGGCCGATCAGGATGGCGAGCACCAGCAGCCACCAGCCACGACGCAGAGCGCCGAGGTACGTGGCGAGGTCACTGCCGTGAGCCGATGAAAACCGAGGCTCCGGCGCCTGTGGTTGCGCCGGCTCAATGAAGGTCGGCACACGGTGGGAGCTGTTATCGCCTGGAGTGCTATCGCCTGACGGCATGGGGCATTCGCCTATCTTTCGGACACGACAGAGACTATACGTGGTTAGCTAGCTACCGATCGTACGGGCCACAGTTAAACCGACTGCCTGGCGGTTTGGTAGTGGACATCCCAATAAACGAATGCTCCACTATCGAGGGTTATCAGCCGATCGCAGAAAGTAACTCTCGCTCGCTGCGCGGCCAGCCCCTGCGTGCGCTGAGTTCCGGGCTGCGCTGACCGCGAGACCGCACGGCCGGAGCATGGGCATTCGAATCATTGGAGGAAGACTTGCTGGCAGTCAGATCGCCCCACACCCTCGCCCGATGGCGCAGCGCCGTCGGGCTGGCGCTCACCGTTGTGGTCGCCGCAACCATGCTGGGCTCGGCGCTGCCAGGCGGGCGCGCTGCTGCTGCGCCAGGTCACGATCGCCTGGTCTCCACGGTTCCGGCTGCTCGCACTCCTCAGATCCAGGACGGTCTGGTGTACGCGATCGCCGACCTGGGTTCGAAGGTGATCGTCGGCGGCAACTTCGACAAGGTGACAAGTTGGGGGAGCAGCACGGAACTCACCCGGCGCAACATCTTCGCCTTCGACAAGGCGACCGGCGAGGTGGACCCGGACTTCGCGCCGGAACTGGACAGCTCCGTGTCGGCTCTGCTCGCCGGCCCCGACGGCACCGTCTATGTGGCCGGCAGGTTCAAGACCGTGAATGGGGCTGACCGGAAGAGCCTGACGCTGCTGAAGGCATCGAACGGGGGGAAGGTCAGTGGCTTCCTGCCGGGTTACATCAACGGAATCGTGTACGACCTCGCGTGGCACCCGAACGGCCAGTTGCTGCTCGCGGGCACGTTCAGCGCGATTCGCAACGCGTCCCGGCCGGGTCTGGCCTCGGTGGACGCTGGCACCGGCGCGCTGAGCGATTTCCTCACCGTGAAGCTCGCCGGCCACCACAACTGGGACGGTGACGGCGCCGAGGCCGCGGTGGGCGCCAAGAAGCTGGCGCTCTCTCCGAACAGTCAGCGCCTGGTGGTGATCGGAAACTTCACCACCGCCAACGGCAGCGACCGGGACCAGGTCGCGATGATCGACACCGGCGGCTCTGCCGCGACGCTGAGCGGTTGGCAGACCAACTCGTTCAAGTCCCCGTGCAACACCAGATCCTTCGACTCCTGGGTGCGCGACGTTTCGTTCGCGCCGAACGGTTCCTACTTCGTGGTGGCCTCCAGCGGGAGCATCGCGCCGGGCACCCTGTGCGACGCCGCGGCCGCGATGCCGGCAGGCGGGTCCAGCGCCGGGCAGACTCCGCTCTGGGTGGCGCCGGCCGGCGGCGACAGCCTGCTGTCGGTGGCCGTCACCGAGCAGGCGGTCTATATCGGCGGACACTTCCGGTGGATGAACAATCCCGACGGGACGGACGACGCTGAGCCGGGCGCCATCGGCCGCGCCAGCATCGCCGCGCTCGACCCGGCCAACGGCCTGCCGTACAGCTGGAACCCGGGCCGCAATCCGCGAGGTTTCGGCGTCACCGAGCTGCTGGCGACCCCGGACGGGCTCTGGCTCGGCTACGACACCGACTACCTCGGCGCCGCGCAGTATCGCCGCAAGCGGATCGGGTTCTTCCCGCTGGCCGGTGGCGCCGTGGTGGGCCCGGAGACCAGCGCCGGCCTGCCCGGCCCGGTGTACCTGGGCGGTGGCGCCGATGGTGGAGAAGCTCTGAAGGTGCGCCAGTACCGCGGCGACGGTGACGTGAGCGCCAGCCAGCCGGTGTCCTCCAGCGGTGTGGACTGGGACGACGTACGGGGCGCGTTCTGGGTCGGCGGTGACCTGTTCTACGGGCACAGCGACGGCAAGTTCTACCGGCGCACGTACAGCACCTCCAATGGAACGCGGCAATGGGGCACGCCGGTGTTCGCCGACCCGTACCACGACCGGGACGGGGTGAAGCCGGACTGGGACGAGGTCTCCACCGGCAGGGGCACCTTCGCTGGCCAGCACCCGACGTTCTTCGGGTCCGAGGTGGCCTCGGTGACCGGGATGTTCTACTCCGAGGGGCGGATCTACTACACCCGTTCCGGCTCCGGCGCCATCTACTGGCGATGGTTCACTCCGGAGAGCGGCGCTGTGGGAGCCGATCGCCACACTCTGGTCAGCTCCGGCTTCAGCGACGTCTCGGGCGGTCTGTTCCTGGTGGGCAACCAGCTCTACTTCAGCCGCGGCAACGGCGCCTTGTACCGGACATCGTTCGCCGGCGGCACGCCTTCGGGCTCGCGTACGGCGGTGAGCGGGCCGGACGTGGATGGACTTTCCTGGCGAGCTAGGGCGATCTTCCCTGCGCCGTAGTTATACAACTACACTGAGTAGCGCCCTTTGTCTCGGGATAAAGGGCGCTACTCAGTTTTAAAGCCCGCCTTGGAGGTGCATGGTGAAACCGCGGAGACGCCGGCGTCACGCAGCAATCGCGGCCAGCTTCCTCAGCCTGACGGTGCTGATCATCCTGGTCGGCAGCTCAGGGATCCGAGACCGGCTGATCCCGATGGTGTCGTGGGGCGACGAGCCGTCCGCCTCGGCTGACAGCGAGCGCACCCAACCCAAGGACGAGGTACTGCCCGCAGGCTGCGGCGTCTCCGCGAAGTTAGTGCCAGAATGCGGCGCCTGGTGGGGTGTGGCGCCCGGCGTGTTCACCGGCGCCACCGCCACCCGGGCGCTCGCCGATTTCGAGGCCAAGACCCGGCAACGCGCCGACGTCCTGCACCGTTACCACCGGGGCAACCAGCTGTTCCCCACCAAAGAAGAGCTGGAATTGGCTCGCTACCCGGGCGGCGAGCGGGTGCTCTTCTTCAACTGGAAAGTGGCCTGGGGATCCACCTGGGCCCAGGTCGCGGCTGGGAAGCTGGACCGGCGCATCGACCGTCTCGCCGCGCACCTCAAGCGCACCATGTCGGAGCGCTTCTTCCTCGCCATCCACCACGAGCCTGAGAATGACGTCCAACCCGGCCGAAACTCCGGGATGACAGCGGCGGACTACGCCGCGATGTACCGGCACACAGTGCAACGGCTGCGCGCCCAGGGTGTGGACAACGCGGTCTTCGTGATGGTCTACATCGGGTATCAGGGCTGGGGCACCAAGTCCTGGTTCAACCAGCTGTACCCGGGAGACAGCGTGGTCGACTGGATCGGGTTCGACCCGTACGTGTCCGCCAACCCCAGGGCGCACCACTACGGCGACTTCTCCCGGCTGGTCAACATGACCTCCAGTCCGCAACGCTGGCCGGGCTTCTACAACTGGGCGGCCAAGAATCACCCGGGCAAGCCGTTGATGCTGTCCGAATGGGGGGTGTTCGAACACCGCCCGGATCTCGACCGCAAGGCGTCGATATTTGAGTCAGCACGGCGGCAGTTGGTGGACTACCCCCGGCTCAAGGCGCTGATCTATTTCGACTCGCCCCGGGCGCCCAAGGGAGACACCAGAGTGGACAGCTCCCTCGAAGCGCTGAACACCTTCCGCGGCCTCGCCACCATGCCGCACTTCTCCTGCCTGCGGCTACCTGGCTGAGGCATCCGCCCGGCCCGGCCCCACCGGGCCGGATCAGATCGGATCAGCCAGGCCGGGCCGGCATCGAGCCGCTAGGCCCCGGTGAGTGACTCCTCCATGATCCCGTCCAGCTCCAACCAGCCCCCGGTGGCCAGGTAGTCGAGCACCGCCTCGACCGCGTCGTCCACGCTGATCAGGTCCGTGTTGATCACCAGATCGGCGTCGGTCGGCTCCTCGTACGGGTCGGAGACGCCGGTGAAGGCGGGGATCGTTCCGGCTCGGGCCTTGGCGTACAGGCCCTTGCGGTCGCGCTGCTCGCACACCTCCAACGGAGTCGCGACGTGCACCAGCACGAAGTCGGCCCCTACCGCGTTCACCATGTCCCGGATCTCCGCCCGGGTCTTGGCGTACGGCGCGATCGGGCAGCACAGCGCGACCCCGCCGTGACGAGCGACCTCGGATGCCACGAACCCGATCCGGCGGATGTTCAGGTCACGGTGCTCGCGGGAGAAGGTGAGCTCAGAGGAGAGCATCCGACGCACCACGTCGCCGTCGAGCAGGGTGACACTGCGTTCGCCGTCTTCCAGCAGCA
>JBOGDL010000188.1:0-6367 GCA_050701815.1 Micromonosporaceae bacterium
TCGATGCTGAACTGCTCGGCCACGGTGGAGATCACGTTGAACGCCGACGGGTTCAGGTGCAGGTCCGAGACGTGCAGCACCCGGATGGTGTTCTCGTCGGGCTCGTACACGGGAAGGTTGGAAACCGTGGTGTAGAGCTTGCTGACGTTCTGCACCAGGTGCTGCAACAGGGCCTGGTACTCCTCGTACCGGTCGGCGATCTTGCGCGCGTCGCCCACCACCGCCGGCACGTTGATCAGCAGCCCCTCGTAGCGGGGCTCTTCAATCGACTTGGGGTTGATGGTGGCGTAGCCCAGCCCGCCGGCGCCTGCCAGCATCCCGACCACGATCCCACCCACGCCCGCGATCCGCCGCACGTCGCGCCGGTACACCAGCGCTGCCAGCAGCAGCGCGCCCAGCAACGCCGAGCCGGTCGCGGTGATCGCCAGGCGGAGCATCCCCTCCTGGACGTCGGTCAGCGCGGCCTGGCTGGCGCGGTAGATCGCGTTCGGGTCCGAGACCAACCGTTGCGCCCGGGTGGGGTCGATCTCCACCAGCCGCACCGACAGGTCCAGGGGCGCGTCGTGGCTGTCCAACCGGAGCGCCCCCAACGGCGGGATCTCGATCCGGCTCTCCCCGGTGAGGGCCGGGGTGATCGCGAACTCCGCCCGGAACGGCCCCACCGGGTGCTCCACCCGCCCGTTCAACAGCAGCCCGCCGACCGCCCCGATCAGCGCCACCAGCAGCAGCAACGACACCCGTCCCGCGGTGCGCACGCCGCGGCTGCGCAGCGTCCGGACGACGGCCGGGTATCCGGTGTCACGCAGCCATCGCGCCGCCTGGACGATGTGCGCGGCGGCGAAACCGGCGTGCCCGGAAAGGTCAGGTCTTGCCATTGCCGCCGTCGCCAGAGACCACGATCCGGAAGATCTTGTCGTCACCCGGTTGGGGCTCTCCCCGGTCGTCCAGATTGGAGGTGGTGACCCACAGCGTCTTGTCCGGCGCCACCACCACGGTGCGGAGCCGGCCGAACTTTCCCGTCAGGGCCTCCTGCGGCGCGCCGATCAGCCCGCCTTTGCCGGACAGTTGCATCACGTACATCCGTTCCCCGCGAAGACATGCGGTCACCATCAGGTCGCCGGTGATGGCGGCGCCGCTGCAGGACGCCTCCCGAGGACGCCAGATCGCGATCGGGTCGGCGTACCGCTTCAGGTTGCCCTTGCCTTCGACCTCGGGCCAGCCGTAGTTGTCGCCGGGCTCGACGACGTTCAACTCGTCCCACCGGTTCTGGCCGAACTCCACCGCGTACAACTGTTTGCGGTCGTCCCAGGCAATGCCCTGACTGTTTCGGTGTCCGTACGAGTAGACCCGGTTTTTGAACGGGTTGCCCGGCGCCGCCTTGCCGTCCTTGGTGAGCCGCAGGATCTTGCCGCCGAGGTTCTTCTTGTCCTGCGCGAGCCCGGTTTCCGAGGCGTCCCCGGTGGTGGCGTACAGGTAGCCGTCAGGGCCGAATTCGAGCCGTCCGCCGTTGTGGACGCCGGAGACCGGGATGCCGGTGACGATGGGTTTCGGCGCTTCGCCGAGCTTGAGCTTGGCGATCCGGTTGTCCTGCCGGGTGGTGTAGTAGATGTAGATCGTCTTGTCGTCTTTGTAGTCCGGGGACACCGCCAGCCCCAGCAGGCCGCCTTCGCCGTTCGGGTACGCCTGCGAGATCGTCTGGACCTTCTTCTTTTTCAGATCCGGCGAGATCCTGATGATGTTGCGGGTCTCCCGTTCGGTGACCAACGCGGAGCCGTCAGGGAGGAAGTCCAGCCCCCACGGGATCTGCAGCCCTTCCACGATCGGCTCGGCAGCCAGCGCGGCTTCGTCCTCACTGGGTTTGGCCGATGGGCTGGGGAACTTCGGAGGCGAGCCTGCGTCCTCCTCCTTGGGCGGTCCGAACGCGCACCCGGAGAGCAGCAGACCCAACACCGCGAGCCAGGCGAGGTGGACAGCGGCACGGGGGATGCTTCTGGTGGGCGGTGTCACAGGGCAAGCCTAACCAGGCGCGCCGGCGGTTCCCGGGGAAGCAGGGCCGAGACACTCCGCGGCAACCCGTCCCGGAAGGTGCCCGCCGGCCTTGTGGCATCGTTAGCCGCGGCTTCGCTTTCGGGCGGGGACAGCCACGTGCGATCAATGGGAGTGCTGTGGAGCTGGTGCATTCGGGCAAGGTCCGGGACGTCTACGCCGACGGCGACGATGTGGTGCTGGTGGCCTCGGACCGGATCTCGGTGTACGACGTGGTGCTGCCCACCCCGATCCCGGACAAGGGCAAGATCCTCACTCAACTCTCGTTGTGGTGGTTCGAGCAGCTCGCTGACATCTGTCCGCACCATGTGATCTCCGCGACCGACGTGCCCCCCGAATGGGCCGGGCGGGCGGTGCGGTGCCGCCGGCTGCGGATGGCGATGGTGGAATGCGTCGCGCGCGGGTACCTGGCGGGCAGCGGGCTGACTGAATACTCCCGCCGCGGCGGGATCGGTGATCAACCGCTGCCCGATGGGCTGCGGGAAGGCTCGCAGCTGCCGGAGCCGGTCTTCACGCCAACCACCAAAGCGGCCCCCGGGTCGGGCGTCCACGACGAGCTCGTCACCTTCCAGCAGGTCGAAGCGCAGCTGGGCGCTGACGTCGCCGCCCAGCTGCGCGACCTGACGCTGCGGATCTACACCGCAGGGGCCCGGATCGCCGCCGATCGGGGCCTGATCATCGCGGACACCAAACTTGAGTTCGGCTGGGATTCCCATGGCGACTTGTTCCTGGCGGACGAGTTGTTGACCCCGGATTCGTCCCGGTTCTGGCCCGCGGACAGCTGGCAGCCCGGCCGCTCCCAGGAGTCCTTCGACAAGCAGCACACGCGTGACTGGGCCGCGGCCAGCGGCTGGGACAAGAAGCCGCCGGGCCCGTCCATCCCGCCGCAGGTGGTCGAGTCGACCCGGGCGCGTTACGTGGAGGCGTACCAGCGGATCACAGGCGACGCTTGGCGCTGACGGGGCGCGACCAGCACAGATAGGGAAGGAAGGATTGCCCCGTGAAGGTTTGGATCCCCCACCCCCAGGGGCCGCAGCTGTTACGTTCGCAGCTTCCCGCCGACGTGACGGTGGAGGTGTACGCCGAAGGCGGTCAATTCCCGTCGGATCCGGCTCAGGTCGACGTGCTCACCCCGCCATTCCTGGGTGACGCCGACCAGATCGGGCTGAAGGCGATGTCGCGGCTGCGGGTGATCCGGCGGTTGACCGCGGGGGCGGTCTTATGGGTGGGGATGACCCCGCCCGGGGTCGTCTTGTGCGATGCCCGCGGAGTCCACACCTCCTCGACGTCGGAGTGGGTGGTCGCGGCCATCCTGTCGTACCTGCGGCAGTTCCCGCGGTTCGCCAGGGCGCAGGCCGCGCGTCACTGGGACTACACCCCGACCGACGAGCTTGCCGGCAAGCGGGTGCTGATTGTCGGCGCGGGCGACATCGGAGAGGCCACCGCCCGCCGGTTGGCGCCGTTCGAGGTGGAGCTGACCAGGGTGGCGCGGCAGGCCCGGCCCGGGGTGCGCGGGATCGGCGAGTTGCCTGACCTGCTGCCGCACGCGGACGTGGTGGTGATCTTGACGCCGTTGACCGACCAGACCGCGCAGCTGGTTGACGCTGGTTTCCTCGCCCAGATGGCTGACGGGGCACTGCTGGTCAACGCCGCTCGCGGGCCGGTGGCAGACACGGACGCGCTGGCTGACGCGCTCGCTTCCGGGCGCATCAACGCCGCGCTGGATGTCACCGACCCGGAGCCGCTTCCCGCCGATCATCCGTTGTGGAGCATGCCGAACGTGTTGCTCACCCCGCATGTGGCGGGGTCGGTTGGGGGGATGGCGCCTCGGGCGTACCGGCTGGTGGCGGAGCAGGTGCGACGGCTGCACGCAGGCGAGGAGCTGCAGAACGTGGTGACGGACGGCTACTGACCGGGCCGTCCCGCGGAGTCGTCGGGTCGCGCGGGGTCGTCGGGCCGTCCGTCAGGGTCGGGCTGCGCGCCAGGGTCGGGCTGCGCGCCAGGGTCGGGCGCCGTGCCGGTATGGGCGGGCTCTCCGGAGCTGACCACTTCGAGTTCTTTCCGGCCCGCCTTCAGGATGGCGGGCACGTCATCGGGGGACACCGCCGGCAGCGGTATCGCCCCTCCGTCGCGCACCAGCACGCTCACCCGCTGGTTGCTCACAGCGAAGCCTGTCACGTCATCCCACGACAACGGCCGGTTGACCAACAGGGCCCGCACTGTGAGTGCCTGCGCGTCGACGTCCACGCCGGAGCGCCAACTCCACAGCAACGCCAGCAGCGGGATCAGCAGGATCGGGGTGAGGTACCAGCGGGCCCCGGCCAGCGGGATCGCCGCCACCACGGCTGTCACGGCGGCCACCATCACGGCCGCGTTGTGGCGGAACCTGATCAGAGGCTTTCTCGGCACCAGACGATCGTCCCATCGCGTCCGGACGCACGCCGCATCAGGGCCGGCTCTGCTGTCACGTTCGGCTCCGGGTTCCGGGCCGGCTCCGGGTTCGCGGTCACGGTCGGCCCCGGGTTCCGTTCGGGCCAAGCGTGTCGTAGGTCAGGTACATACTGAGCTCGATTGCACCCGAGAACCGTTGGAGCCTCCATCCCTGAGGAGCTTGCGATGCGGACATTGCTCGCCATCGGCACCCGTAAAGGCCTATTCCTGGCCCAATCCACAGACCGGGCCAGATGGGAGCTGACCGGCATGCATTTCGCCATGGCGGAGGTGTACGCCGTCGGGATCGACACCCGGGGCTCCACGCCGCGGCTGCTGGTGGGGTCGAGCCATTCGCATTTCGGGCCGAGCGTCTCCACCAGCGACGACCTCGGGCAGAGCTGGCAGGAGCCGGAGCTGGCGCCGATCGCGTTCCCGGAGGACACCAGCGCCTCCCTGGAACGGGTCTGGCAACTGACCCCAGGCAGGGTTGACGACCCGGATGTGATCTACGCGGGGGCGGAGCCTTCCGCGCTGTTCCGATCCTCGGACGGCGGTAAGACCTTCGAATTTGTACAGGGTCTCTGGGATCACCCGCACCGCGAGCACTGGACACCGGGCGGCGGCGGCAAGTCGATCCACACGGTGCTTCCGCATCCCACGGATCCGCAGCGGGTGCTGGTCGCGATGTCCACCGGCGGCGTTTACCAGACCAGTGACGGCGGAGCGAGTTGGCAGGCGAGCAACTCTGGGATCAGGGTGGACTTCCTGCCCGACAACCCGTACCCGGAGTTCGGTCAGTGCGTGCACAAGGTCGCCCGCAGCGCCGGCGACCCGGAGCTCTGCTTCCTGCAGCACCACCACGGGGTCTACCGGTCCGACGATGGCGGCACGCATTGGACGTCGATCGCGGATGGCCTGCCCAGCGACTTCGGCTTCCCGATGGTGGCCCACCCGCACCGCTCAGGTGTGGTCTACAACTTCCCGTTGACGGCCGACGCCCGGCGCTTCCCGCCCGATGAGCGGGCTCGCGTGTACCGCAGCGAAGACGCTGGTCAGAGCTGGACGGGGCTGGATAAAGGGCTGCCCAGCGAGATGTTCTGCAGCGCAGTGATGCGCGATGCGATGTGTTGTGACGACGCCGACCCGGCGGGGGTCTACTTCGGGTCGCGTTCCGGCGAGGTGTATGCCAGCCCCGACGAGGGTGACACCTGGCATCAGGTGGCGGCGCACCTTCCCGACGTGCTGTCAGTGCGCGCCGCGGTGGTCGACTGAGTCTGGCGGAGGTTCCTGGATGCAGGTGTTTGTGCTGGTGCCGTCCGTGCTGCGGGCGGAGGCCGGGGGCGAGTCCAAGCTGCGGGTGACCTTGCCCGACGGGGCGACCCTCGGCCAGCTTTTCGACGCGGTGGCGAACACGCATCCACGTCTGGAGCGGCGGGTTCGCGACGAGCAGGGCCGGATTCGGCGGTACGTCAACGTCTTCGTCGACGGGGAAGAGTCGCGTCACATCGACGGTGTGGCTGCCCGGTTGCGGGACAGCGTCGAGGTGCACATCATCCCCTCGGTCGCCGGGGGCTGAGCGGTCGCCGGGGGCTGAGTTGTTCCGCGGTGGCGCCTCTCAGCGGCGGTGAAGACCGCCGCGTGGAGGCCGGGGCCCTCGCCTCCCGAAGGCCCCGGCCGCTGGTGGCGCTCGTCCAGCTGGCAGATCGCAGGACTGTCAGCTGCAGTGCTCAAACGGGCTGTTGTACGCCACGCCGTTCACCGCGCCGCCCCACTTGACGCACACGCTGGGAGCGGATTTCCGGACCGGTCCCGCGTACCAGCCGTAGCTGCCGGAGTCGGTGGTGCGGGTCCCGCCCTCGGGTTCCAGGTAGGACGACGTGGCGCTGTT
>JBOGDL010000189.1:0-10170 GCA_050701815.1 Micromonosporaceae bacterium
CGCCGCCCAGGCCTCCGATGTCGTCTCCCGTGCCACCGGCTGGGATCCTGACCACGCCCGTCGCGTCACCGCCGCGGCTGGCGACGTCGCGGTGGCGGTGACCGGCCTGCTGCGAGAGTTGTCCCGGACCCCCGCCAGCGACGCCGCGACCGGGACCCTGCGCGAAGGATTCGCTGAATTCGCCTCGCACCTCGCCCGGGCAGCCGGCGTCGACCTGCACGCGGACCCCGAACCCGCCAGCGCCGACCCGTGGCGCTTGGCCACTGTGTTCGGCTCGTCTGACGCCGCCGCTGAATCGCGCGACGACGCCGCGCCGGATCACCACCCGACGGATTCGGCGCCGGCCGGGCCGGCGACGCCCGACTGCACAACCCCATCGACCGGGCCCGAGGCTGACCCCTGGCGGGCAGCCACCCGGGCCGGCCATTCACCCCAGGAGCCCCGGTGACCCTGACCATCGGTGTGGACGTCGGTGGCACCAAAGTGCTCGCCGGCGTGGTGGACCCGGAGGGCAAGGTGCTCGCGGAGACGCGTCGCAACACCCCCGCCGCGGACGTCTCGGACACGCTGCACCGGATCGTGGACGCGATCGAGGAACTGGCGAAAGACCGTGACATCGAGGCGGTCGGGATCGGCGCCGCCGGCTGGATCGATGAAAAGCGCTCCACTGTGCGCTTCGCGCCCAACCTGGCCTGGCGTGACGAGCCGCTGCGGGACAAGGTCGCCGCGCAGGTGGGTCTGCCGGTGGTGGTCGAGAACGACGCCAACGTCGCGGGCTGGGCCGAGTTCCGGTTCGGTGCCGCGGAGCATGTCGACAGCAGCCTGTTGTTCACCGTCGGCACGGGTATCGGGGGGGCCGTGGTGCTCGGCGGCGAGCTGGTCCGCGGGGGCCACGGCATCGCCGCTGAGTTCGGCCACATGCTGGCGGTGCCGGACGGGCAGCTGTGCGGGTGTGGACGACGTGGCTGCCTGGAGCAGTACGCCAGCGGCAACGCGTTGGTGCGGGAGGCGCGGCGGCGCGCCTCGGCCACCCCGGACGCCGCCGCTGAGCTGCTCCGGCTCACCGACGGCGATCTGCTGCGGATCGACGGGCCGGTGGTGACCCAGGCCGCGCAGGCGGGCGACGAGGCGGCGCGGGAGGCGTTCGCGGAAGTCGGCCACTGGCTCGGCATCGGGATGGCGAACCTGGTGCAGGTGCTGGACCCGGACATGATCGTGGTCGGCGGCGGTGTGATCGACGCGGGGGAGCTGTTGCTCGGCCCGGCTCGCAAGTCCTGCGCCGCGGCGTTGGCGCAACGCAGCCGGCTCCCGTACGCGGCGATCCAAGCTGCGCAGATGGGCCCGCACGCTGGTGTCGTGGGCGCCGCGGATCTGGCCCGGAAACGCTGAGGCGCACGTGAGCGGAGGCGCGCCGACACTGCGGCTGGTCACGTACAACGTGAACGGGCTTTCCCGTGACGTGGACGCGGTGGTGCGGGTGATCCGGCAGGCCGCGCCGGATGCGGTGTGCGTGCAGGAAGCGCCCCGCCGATGGCGGTGGCGGTCCCGCTGCGCCGACTTCGCCTGGCGCTGCGGGATGCTGGTCGCCTCGGGCGGCGGCACGGCGCTGGGGAACCTGCTGCTGGTCAGCCAACGGGTGCGGGTGCACGAGGACTGGACGATGCGGTTCCCGCTCACCCCAGGCCGGCACATGCGGGGCGCCGCGTTCGCGCGCTGCTCGGCCGGCGGCCGCAGGTTCGTCCTGGTGGGCTCGCACCTGGCCACCGATCCTGCCGAGCGTCCGGAGCAGGCCGCTTTGCTGCGCGCCGGATGCAGCGGCCTGTCCGACCCGGTGCTGCTGGGTGTGGACGTGAACGAAACCGCCTCCGGCTTGGCGTGGCGCACCTTGTGCGACAGCCGGGTGGACGCCGGTGCGGACAACGGCAAGCCGACCTACGACGTGGTCTCGCCGAGGCGCCGCATTGACACCGTCTTCATGGATGGGGCGTGCCGGCTGATCCGGTGCGAGGTGCTGGACACCCCCGACAGCCGCATCGCCAGCGACCACTTTCCGGTGTTGACAGAGCTGGAGCTCCCGGAACCCGAGAACAGCTCCGGCTAGCAGCCGGAGCTGTCTGCGGGCCCGATGTGGCTACCACCTGGTCGCGCACGGGGCGTCGGGGTCGACGGGACGCTTCGCGAGCAGCTCCCGCGCGCGGGCCCGGGAGGCGTTGTACGCGTACCAGGGCTCGATGTTTCCGGCGAGGTCTTTCGCGATCGGGGCCAGGGCGCACGAGCGTTGCGGCTCGGGCAGCCGATCCAGCGCTGGCACGGCGTCCGCGGAGAGCCCCGACAGGTGGTACGTGTCGAGCTTGCCGGTGTGCTCGTACCGGACGATGTTGCGTTCGGCGATGAACGCGTCCGGGTTCAGGCTGGCGAGCCCCAGCAGCGCCGCGACCCCGGCGGCGACCACAGCCCGGGGCAGCCAGCTCCCGCTCAACAGGGCGCCGGCGATCAGGATCATCACGTACATGGCGCCCAGCCACAGCTCGAACGCGTCGACCAGCAACCGCAGCCGGGTGAAGCCGTACGCCTCCTGGTACAGGTGCAGCCGGTACAGCGCGGAGGCGACCACCACCAGCGCCAGCAGGCAGAGCGCGCCGGGCAGCAGCCGGACCAGCCAGCGGTCGACCGCGTCGGCCCGCGACGCCCAGCGCCCCACCACCGCCAGCACCCCGATCGCGAGCACGCTGACCAGCACCAACTGCCCGAAGCCTTGACGGGCATAGTCGGCGTACGTCAGGCCCGCGGTGCGCAGCACATGCTCGTCGCCGCCGAAAAGCACCGTCAGCTGCACGGCCACGAAGCCTGCGAACAGCAGCACCAGGGCGCCCAGCGGCAGTGTCCACTCCCACCGGTGCAGTCCCCGGCGGGGCTCGGCGGCGCCGCTGAGACGGTCCAGCCGGGGTGGGGTGCGGGCGACGTACGCCGCGCCGAGCGCGAAACCGGCCACCGCCACCGCCACGATCGCGCGACCGATGAAGCGCGGGAACGAGATGTCAGGCAGCAGCGAGTCGAGCACCCGGGCGAAGGCCGCGTCAGCGCTGGCGAACAGCGCGCCGAAGATCAGCAGCAGCAGCGCCGTGACCAGCACCGCGACAGCCGCCCGCAACGCCCGGTTCCGTCTCCCCGGGTCCGCGCCGAGGCGCAGGCCCCGCACCAGCCAGGGCGCCCCGCGCAACACCCCGAACGGCACTGCCACAGCGCCGAGCAGCACGCTGGGCCAGCGCCGTCCGGCCGCCAGCCCGTACGAGGCGAGCCCCAGCGCGGTGAGCACGCTCAGCACGTACAGCCAGCCGGCGCCGCGGACCGCGCCGACCGCGAGCAGCGCGAGCACCGCGAGCCCGGCGGCGATCGGAAGCGGCCGCAGCAGGCGCCAACGCGCGGCTCGGCTGGTCAGAGTCACGGTCACCGGCGCGGCCGCCACGACCAGGCCGGTGAGCAGGCCCGCCACACCCACCACCGCGTACGGCTCGGTGAGCACGGTGAGCGTCGCGGCGAGCGCGGCGGCTGCGTACACCCCGATGGGGGCGCCTCCGGGCACATCCGGCCAGAACCGCCACGCCGTCCGGCCACGCATCGGCGGTGGCGGGTACGGCGGCGCCGGCCAGGCGTGACCCGGGGGCGGGGCGGCTGGTCCCTGAACCGGGTACGGCGGCGCGGAAGCGCTGGGCGGTTGGCTCATCGAGAACCTCCATGGTCGGGGGGCGCGGCGGGCAGCCGCACCTGGATCCGGCAGCCGGGCCCCTCGCCGACGGCTATCGTGCCGTCGTGCAGATCGACCACCCAGCGTGCGATCGCCAGCCCCAAGCCGGTGCCGCCGTCGCGTGAGCTGGCGCCGCCGCTGCGGCCGCCGTTGAAACGTTCGAACACGGCAGCTCGCTGGCTCAGGGGTATCCCCGGCCCCTGATCGGCCACCTCCAGCAGCAGCCCGCCGCACGGGTCGGCCTGCGCCGATACCGTGATCAACCCATCCGCGGGGCTGTGCCGCACCGCATTGTCCAGCAGGTTCGCCACCACCTGGCACAGCCGTGCCGGGTCCGCGACCGTGGTCAGGCGCTCCGGTGACACCGTGACCTCAATGCGCGCGGCACGCCCCACCTGGGCTTCCCGCACGGCGTCAACCAGCCACGGCTCGATCGCGAACTCCGCCACGGCCAGCGGCGTCACACCGGCGTCCACCCGGGACAGATCCAACAGGTCGGCCACCAACGTGCCGAGCCGCTCGGTCTGCGCCAGCGCCGCGCGCAGGGTCGCCGGGTCAGGCTGCGACACCCCGTCGACCAGGTTCTCCAGCACCGCCCGCAACGCCGAGATCGGAGTCCGCAGCTCGTGCGAGACGTTGGCGATCAGCTCTCGTCGCTGCCGGTCGGCCGCCTCCAGGTCGGACGCCATTTGGTTGAAGGCCCGCGCCAGCTCGCCCACCTCGTCGCGGGAGGTGGCGCGCACCCGGCGGCTGTAGTTGCCGCGGGCCATCGCCTGCGCCGCCGCGGTCATGGCCCGCAGCGGTGACGTCATGCCGTGGGCGAGCACCTGGGTCACCACCAGCGCCACGGTCACCGCGGTGAGCAGGGTCAGCGGAGGAAGCCACCCGACGCCGTACCAGAAAACCAGGGCAGCGGCCGCGATGGACGCCACGACCAGCACCCCGATCTTGAGTTTGATCGAGCGCAGCGGATCCAGCGGACGTAGGTCCCGCCATCGCCGCCGGCTGTCGCCGGACCGGGTCACGGCGCCGCCTCGGGTGGGGGCTCCAGGGCGTACCCGACACCGTGCACGGTGCGGATCAGGTCCGCGCGCAACTTGCGGCGCAGCGCCTTGATGTGGCTGTCGACGGTACGGCCGCCGGCCCCGTCGCCAAAGCCCCAGACCTCGGCGAGCAGCTGGTCGCGGGTGTGCACCACACGGGGTCGGGAGGCGAGGTGGACCAGTAGGTCGAACTCAGTGGGCGTGAGGTGCACGTCGGCGCCGGCGCGGCGTACCCGCCGCTGCGCCTGGCTGACCTCGATGTCGCCGAGCCGCAGGTCACCCGCCGCGCGGTGGGGCTGACCGGGCTCCACCAGCTCCGCGGCGCGGCTGACCCGGCGCAGCAGCGCCTGCACCCGCGCGGTCAGCTCACGCATGCTGAACGGTTTGGTCAGGTAATCATCGGCGCCGACACCGAGCCCCACCAGCACATCGGTCTCGTCGTCGCGGGCGGTGAGCATCAGCACGGGTGTGGGGCGGTCGGCTTGCAGCCGGCGGCACACCTCCAAGCCGTCCATGCCCGGCAGCATCAGATCCAGCACCACAGCGTCCGGCGGGTTGTCGGCGGCGGCCTTCAAGGCGGTGCGCCCGTCGCCCGCGACGGTGACGGCGAGCCCTTCGGCTCGTAGCCGGGCCGCGACCGACTCCGCAATCATCGGCTCGTCCTCCACCACCAGGATCCGGTGGACGTCGGCGCTGTGTCGCGTCATGTCAGGGAACCTATTGCCCGCAGGCGCCCCATCCGCGGCGGAGCTGTGGAGATCTTGTGAATGCTGCAGGGCCGCTCCCGACAGCGCGCCGCCCGGCCACGCGTCAAGCGCCGTGACCGGGCGGGCGTCAGGGGGACAGGGAATGCAGTCAGTGTTTGGCGGTCGCCTCCGCTGCGCCGGCGCCGGTGAGTGACCGGACCTCCAGCTCGTCATACTTGCTTTCCGCTTCGCCGTCACGGAACAGCACCGTGCCGAGCCAACCGAAGAGGAAGCCGAGCGGGATCGAGATCAGACCGGGGTTGTTCAGCGGGAACCACACCCAGTCGTGGTTCGGGAACAGCGCCGACTCGCCGCCGGAGACCACGGGTGAGAAAGCGACCAGGCCCACCGCGGAGATCAGCCCGCCGTAGATGCTCCAGGTGGCGCCATGGGTGTTGAAGCGCCGCCAGAACAGGTTGTAGACCAGCGCCGGAAGGTTCGCCGACGCCGCCACCGCGAACGCCAAGGCGACCAGGAACGCGATGTTCAACCGTTGCGCGTAGATGGACAGCACGATCGCCACGGCGCCGATGAAGAACGCGGCGATCTTGGCGACCTTGACCTCTGACTTCTCGGAGATCCTGCCGCCCTTGATCACGTTGGCGTAGAAGTCGTGAGCGAACGACGACGCGGACGCCAACGTGAGCCCGGCGACCACCGCCAGGATGGTGGCGAACGCGACCGCCGAGATCAGAGCCAACAGCACCGCTCCGCCGATCGAGCCGCTGCCGCCGCCGACAGCCTCGGCCAACAACGGGGACGCCAGGTTGCCGTCCGACGCCGCGATCTGCGAATCCTTCGACGTGGTGTCCAGCAACGCCGCCGCGCCGAAGCCGAGCGCGATCGTCATCAGGTAGAAGGAGCCGATCAGCCCGATCGCCCACAACACCGAGGTGCGGGCCGCTTTCGCGGTGGGCACCGTGTAGAAGCGGATCAGGATGTGCGGCAGGCCCGCGGTGCCGAGCACCAGAGCCAGCGCCAGCGAGACGAAGTCGAGCTGGCCCAGGAAGCCGCTGGCCCCGTACAGCAGGCCGGGTTCCAGGAACGCGCCGCCCTTGCCGGTGTGCTCGGCGGCGCCACCGAGCAGGCCCGAGATGTTGAAGTTGAACTTGGTCAGCACCAGGGCCGTCACCAGCACGGTGCCGGTCATCAGCAACACGGCTTTGACGATCTGCACCCAGGTGGTGCCGCGCATGCCGCCGATCGTCACATACACGATCATCAGAGCGCCGACCAGAACGATCACGCCGTTCTTGAGCGCCGGGCTCTCCACGCCCAGCAGGAACCCCACCAGGGTGCCCGCGCCGACCATCTGCGCCAGCAGGTAGAAGACCGACACCACCACTGTGGAGACCGATGCGGCGGTGCGCACCGGACGTTGCTTCATCCGGTACGCCAGCTGGTCGGCCATGGTGAACCGGCCGGAGTTCCGCAGCAGTTCCGCGACCAGCAGCAACGCGACCAGCCACGCCACCAGGAAGCCGATGGAGTACAGGAAGCCGTCGTAGCCGTACAGGGCGATCAGGCCGGAGATGCCGAGGAATGAGGCCGCCGACATGTAGTCGCCGGAGATCGCGAGGCCATTCTGCAGCCCGGAGAACGACCGGCCGGCGGCGTAGTAGTCGGCCGCGGTCTGGTTGCGACGGCTGGCCCACCACGTGATGTAGAGGGTGACAGCGACGACAGCCACGAACAGCGACCCGGTGAGAGCCTGGTTGCCCTGCTCGGCCGCGAGGACCATTCCGTTCACTTGGCGACCTCCTCTTGCTCGCCGGCGGCCGCCGCTCCGGCCTCCTTTTGATAGTCGGAGGCGAGCTTGTCGGCGATGGGGTCAAGCTTGCGGGTGGCGTGGCGCGCGTACAGCCACGCGATCGCGAACGTCGAGACGAACTGCAGGATCCCGAACACAAACGCGACGTTGATGTTCCCGCCCACGGAGGCGGTCATCAGTCCGGGCAGCCAGTTCGCGCTGATCACGAACAGCAGGTACCACACCATGAACGCGACCGTCGCGGGGAACGCGAAGCCGCGGTAGCGCTGCCGCAGCTCCTGAAAGTCGCTGGTGGAGTGGATCCGTTCGTACACCTGGTGCTGCTGTGCCGTGGTCTTCTCGATCACGACGCTCACCTCCGGGCACGGCTGGGTGACGTGTGTCACTGACGCCGTCACGCTATGCGGCGCCCGCAGCCTGTGGGGAGATCAGATGCTGGGCGGTGCGCCGAGCGGGGCACGCCCCGCGACGTACGGGCAAAACAGCTGCGGTGAGCGGTCGATTCCCAGTGATGAACGGTTGAATCCGCAGCTCTGATGACCGCTGGGCCGGCCACGATGTCACCGTGGCGAACCCAGGTTGCCGGTCACGCCTCGGCGGGGCCCGAGTCCGCGGAGTCTGGCAGCGGCTGCCCGCCGATCCGGTTGGTGATGTCCTGGGCGCACTCCCGGATCAGCAGCCCGGCGCTGGCCGCGTTCGCCTCCGTCAACTCGCTGGAGAACGCCAGCGAGCAGACCAGCATCGCGACGTTTCCCTGGGCGTCGAACACGGGGGCGGCGATCCCGCTCTGGGCCATGTCGAACTGCCTGATGCTGGTGCTGTACCCACGTTTGCGCACCGTGGCGAGCACCTCGTGCAGCTCGGGCCGATCGGCCACCGTGTGCTCGGTGAACGCCACCAGGCCGAACCTGTTGATCAGCCGGTCGACAGTCTCGGCGGGCTGCCAGGCCAGGAAGGCCTGCATCAGCGCTGGCGCGGAGAACGGGAACGTGTCACCGACGCTGACCGTCACCCGCACCCCGACCCCTCGCTCGGCCTTGGCGAGCACCACGAACTCGCCGGAGCTCTGTCGCTGTGCCACGAACACCACGTAGCCGAGACTCCGGCTGACCTGGTCGATCGACTGCTGCACGATCGCGCCGACCGCCTCCGGCGGCACCCCCGTCAGAGCCAGCATGTGGGGCCCGAGCGACCAGCCGGCCCGGTCCCCGCGAGAGGTCACCCAACCGGCTCGCTGCAGGGTCGCGAGGATGTTGTAGCAGGTGCTGCGGTTCAGCTTGAGCTCGTTGATCAAGCTGCCGGTGGAGACTTCGGCAGGCCAGTCCTGCGCCAGCCGTTCGACGATCCGCACCGCGTTCACCACGGCGGGCACATCCGACGCCGGCATCGCGTCTCCCTTCCCTCGTTGTGCGAGTCTCGGGCGGCAGGACCCGACCCGGCCCCGGAGGATCGCCCCGGGGCGTCGGGTTCAGCTTGGCTGCGGCCCTCGTCGGGCCCCGATCACCGCGTCCAGCCGCGTCACGGCCCAGTTGACCAGCACGCCGAGCACACCGGCGATCACCAGCAACCCGTAGACCTGCGCGGACAGGAAATTGCCCTGCGCCTCCGCGATCAGTGAGCCGAGCCCGTCGATCCGGGTGACGATCTCCACCAGCAGGGTGATGATCAGCGCCAGCGGAGCGGCGAGCCGGACACCCAGCAACACCGCGGGTACGAGCGACGGCGCGATCACCTTGCGGGTGCGCTCCCATCGCGACAACCGTACGGTGCGCGCGGAGTCCAACAGCACCGGGCTGACCGTCTTGCGCGCCGCGCGACAGGTGAGCAGCACCGGCCACAGCGACGGCAGGATAACCACCGCCAGTTTCATCTGCACCGTGTTGCCGAGCAGCAACGCGGCCACCGGCACCAACGCTGCCGCCGGCAGGATCCGCAGGAACTCGAACGTGGGGCCCAGAGCCTGGTCCAGGACCCGGGACGAGCCGATCGCCGCGCCCAAGGCGGCCCCCAGCAGGGTGGCTGTCGCCAGGGCCAGCAAGAAGGTCCACGAGGTGGCGACCAAGGCGTTGACCAGCTCACCGTCGCTCACCAACGGACCGATGGCGCCTGCCCACTTGCTGGGGGGCGGGAAGTACGGCGACTCGCTGTCGGCGAGCACCTGCCACACTCCCAGCGCCAGCACCAGCGGCAGCAGACCCCGCAACGGCGTGACGCCGTGGCGGTTGGTTTGACGTTTCCTCATGCTGCATCACCTGCCGCGGCCATGGTGGAACGAAGCAGCAGCCGGGACGCGCCGACCAGCACGGCGTTCAGCACGATCCCGCAGACGCCGATCACCACCACGTACCCGAACATCTGCGCCGGACGGAGCGCCTGTTGCGCCTGAATCAAGGCGTACCCGAGCCCGACCGGCGTGCCGACCATCTCCACCACGATGGTGAGCACCAGAGACAGCCCCAGCCCGAGGCGCAGCCCCACCACAATCGACGGCACCGCGGCCGGCAGCCGGAGCTTGAGGATGGCGGCTGGCGTAGACAACCGGAGCACTCTGCCCACCTCGATCAATCGCTGGTCCAGGCCGCGCACCCCGGCGATGGTGTTCACCAACACCGGCCAGAGCGCCGCGTAGAACGCGACCGCGATCTCGGCCTCTGAGGTGAACCCGAACACCAGCACCACGACCGGCACGAACGCCACGATGGGCAACGCGCGCAGCACTTCGACGCTGGCCATCGAATAGCGCCAGGTCGCGGGGACCAAGCCCAGCAGCAAGCCGGCGGCGATGCCGACCAGGGCGGCGCCCGTCCACCCGACCAGCGCGGCGGCCAGGGTGTGAGCGACCGTGAAGCTGAGATTCCCCTCCGC
>JBOGDL010000190.1:0-15178 GCA_050701815.1 Micromonosporaceae bacterium
CAGCTTGCCGTACCCGTTGCCGACGCACAGGTTGGCTGGCAACGCACGGCGCTCGATCAACTGCGTGGGCAGCACCGCCGTGACGCCGGTGCGGATGTCATCGCCCTGCGCCACGGTGGCGTGCCCGACGTGGACACCCGCCACGTCGGTGATCGCGTTGTGGGCGCCCGTGGGCAGCACGCCGGGCACGATTCCCAGATCTCGCGCCCGCCTCGGCTGCTGCGCCTGACTCGCCGTTGACATCGTGTGGTCGCCCATACCTCACCATCACAAGATCCGCCCGTCCCGCCAGTTGGGCGCCAGTCGAGCGACGCCAGCCTTCACCCAACCATCCGGCTCCGCCGCCGCACGGGGCCCCGCCCGGCGCCGCGCTGGGCTAGCCTGCACCGCTGTGAACAACAGCTCGCCGCGCGAACCCTCAGAGGCAACTCCCGCCGAAGCCGCGTCCCCGCAGGAACCTGACATCACCTCGCTGGTGGCGCAGGCGACGGCCGCTGACTCCACGGAGCAGCAGGCTGCGGTCGAGTACCAGGCGCCAGTCGGCGACGCGGCGCTGCAGCCACTGATCGACGCGCTCGCGGTCGCGGAAACCTGGGGCGAGGTGGTCGACCTGGGCGTCACGTTGGCCGGCCTCAAGCTCTCCGACCCGGCGCTGCTGCTCCCCGCTTTACGACATGAGAGCAGGTCGGTTCGCGATCGGGTGGCGTTGGTGTTCGAGGACATGGGCGCCGAGGCGCTGCCGTACGCGCCTCATCTGGCGCCGCTGCTCGCGGACCCGGACGAGGACGTGCGCGGGCGCGCGGTGATGGCGTTGAAGGCGATGGGCCCGAAGGTGCTGCCGCAGCTGCGAGCGGTGCGGCGATCATCGGGGCCGTTTCGGCGGGAGGCGCTGACGGCGCTGGCCGACATCGGCGGCTGGGACGCGCTCGACCCGATCGACCAGGCCGCGGTCCGGCGCCTGATCAACGTCAAGATCAGGCACGAGACACCGGAGCCGATGTATCTGTGCGGTTCCTGGTACGCGTTGCCCACCCGCGACCAGAGCGCTGTGCTGAAGGCGTTCGGGCTCTCCGACGCCACCCCCGTCACGATGCGGCTGGGCCACTTCATGTGGCACCACGACCACCACATGTTCCACGCCGACCCCGGCGGCCGGGTGTACGTCAGCCCTGCCTTCGATGGCTGGACCCTGGTGTTCGGGGAGCCCTCGGAGGATGCCCCCGGCCTGGACGGCGCCGCGACCGCAGACGAGTGCCTCGCCGTGCTGAGCCGGCAGTTCGGGGCCGCCCACTGGTACTACGAGTTCGAGGGCCTCACCGGGTGGGGAATCGCCGAGCAGGGCGAGATCATCCGCCGGTACGACGCGGAAGGCCCGGACGACGAGCCGGTCGAGGTCGGGCCGCCACACCCGGCCGAGCAAGGCTTCCTGTTGCCCCACCAGCACAACCAGGAAGGCGACACCTGCTGGGCAGCTGACATCGCGGCGCGTGCCTCGGTGGATCCGTCTTCGCTCGGGCCGGACACCGTGGTGGAGGGTCACGCCGTGCTCGCCCTGACCGCCCAGGGCCGCCGGGAAGGCATGCCTTCGGGCGCGCTCGACATCTGAGCCTCCCCCGCATGCCGGGCGGCTGCGGCCGCAGCGACGCCCGCGGCGGCTTCGATGGCAGACTTGGCCGCATGTCACTGCCCCCGCCCGACGCCCCACCGAGCCCCGCCGCGCGTGCCGGGGGGTCCGAGGATCCGTATCTGTGGCTGGAAGATGTCACCGGTGACGCCGCGCTCACCTGGGCACGAGCCCACAACGCCGAGGTCTGCGAGGAACTCGCCGGCAGTGAGGCTTTCGCGCGGCTGCGGGCCGAGTTTCGCGAGGTGTTGGACGCGGACCAGCGGATTCCACACGTACGACGCCGCGGCGAGCACCTCCACAACTTCTGGCAGGACGCGGAGCACCCTCGCGGGGTGTGGCGGCGTACCACGCTGGCGCAGTACCGAACTGAGCGACCGGAGTGGGAGTTGCTGCTCGACCTCGACGCGTTGGCGGAGCTGGAGTCCGAGAACTGGGTGTGGCAGGGCGCGAAGGTGCTGCGACCCGGGCATTCCAAGGCGCTGGTGCTGCTGTCCCGGGGCGGCTCGGACGCCGCGGTGGTACGCGAGTTCGACCTGCGCAGCCGCGAGTTCGTCCCCGATGGCTTCCAGGTGCCGGAGGCGAAGACCTACGTGGAGTGGATCGACCCGGACCGGGTCTACGTCGGGACCGACTTCGGTGAGGGCTCGCTGACCACGTCCGGATATCCGCGGATCGCGAAGGAGTGGCGCCGAGGCGAGCCGCTCTCGGAGGCGTCCACGGTGTACGAGGCGAAGCCGGACGACATGTCCACATACGCCTTCCACGACCCCACCCCCGGCTGGGAACGTGACCTGGTCACCCGCCAGGTCGACTTCTACCGGTCCGAGTGTTTCCTGCGCACACCCGACGGGCTGGCAAAGCTGGATGTGCCGGATGACGCGGAGATCGACGTCTACCGCGAGTGGCTGCTGATCCACACCCGCAGCCCCTGGACGGCGCCGCCAAAGCCAGGCGAAGCAGCTGTCGAATTCCCGGCGGGGGCTCTGCTCGCGGCGAGGTTCGACGACTATCTGGCGGGCGCCCGCGAGCTGGCTGTGTTGTTCCAGCCGACCGCTGGAGTCAGCCTGAACTACCACGTGTGGACCCAGCGCCACCTGATCATCGTGTCGCTCGCCGACGTGACTACCCAGATCCAGTTGCTCACCCCGCCGGAGGGCGCCGCCGCCCACTGGCGGCGCCAACTGCTGCCCATCACCACTGGTCCCAACGGCGCCGACACCGACACCGCCGGCGAGAGCGACGGACGCCGGGATCGCACAGGCGACCAGCTGGTCAGCGCTGACGTCGTCGCCGCCGACCCGGATAGCGACGAGCACTGGCTGCAGGTCAGCGGATTCACCCGTCCCGCCACGCTGCTGCGGGGCGAGATCAGCGTGCGCTCCCAGGAGCGGGCGGAAGGCCACGCACCCGCACCGGTCCGGGCCGAGCTGGAGTCGGTCAAGCAGGCGCCGGCGTTCTTCGACACCGACGGAATGTCGGTGCGGCAGCTGTTCGCCCGCTCCTCCGACGGGACCCGGGTGCCGTACTTCGTGGTGGCGCCGGCCGCCCCGGCAACGCCGGGCCCGGACCGGCCGACCCTGCTCACCGGATACGGCGGGTTCGAAGTGCCGTTGACCCCCAGCTACAGCGGGGTGATCGGCCGCGGCTGGCTGGCCCGCGGCGGCACGTACGTGGTCGCGAACATCCGCGGCGGCGGCGAGTACGGCCCGCAGTGGCACCAGTCCGCGCTGCGAGAGAACCGACTCAAGGTGTACGAGGACTTCGCCGCGGTGGCGCGGAATCTGCACCAGCGCGGCATCGCCACGCCGCAGCGGCTCGGCATCGAGGGCGGCAGCAACGGCGGGCTGTTGACGGGGGTGATGCTGACGCGCTGGCCCGAGCTGTTCGGCGCCGTCGTCAGCCAGGTGCCGCTGCTCGACATGCGGCGCTATCACTTGCTGCTGGCGGGCGCTTCCTGGATGTCCGAGTACGGCGACCCCGACGACCCGGACGACTGGGCGTACCTGCGGGAGTGGTCCCCGTACCACAACATCCGACCAGCGGCGGAGCGCCGCTACCCGCCCACTTTGGTTTTCACGTCCACCCGGGACGATCGGGTGCATCCAGGGCACGCCCGCAAGATGGTCGCCAGGCTGCGCGAGCTGGGTCATGACGTGCGCTACTACGAGAACGTCGAAGGCGGCCACGGCGGCGCGTCCAACAATGAGCAGCACGCATTCAAATGGGCCCTGATGCTCGACTTCTTGTGGCGCCGCCTCACGCCGTGACAGCCGCGTCGTGACAGTCCCGTCGCGGCAGACTGTCGTGACGGCCGCGCGCGCCTCAGGCGGTCCGGGACGATTGGGCGGGGTCACGTTTGGACGCGACCCACCGTCCCATCCGCTGCAACGGCGAGAGCCGCTCCACGATGTCCATGATGATCAGCGGGCGTCGCTCATCTTCCGGCCGCCACGCCACCGGGGCCGCGACGTCCAACGAGGACACCGCCCAGAACCTCGCCGTGTCGTTCTCACGAGCCCATTCCGGACGGTGCCAGGACAGCTTGCCGTCAGCCGTCAGCGCGGTGAGAAGCAGCTGCCGACGCCGGGAGTCCGCATCCAACGCCGCGCCTCCGATCCGGCAGCGCGAGGCCAGCCGAGCCCCGCGCAGCGCGAACAGGTCACTGGCGCGATGGATGCAGGTGAGGGCTTCGAACGCGAGGCCGCCGCTGCGCTTACGGGAGATCGGAAGCACGTACTCGTCTGAGGCAACCAGGTAGAAGTCGGCGTCATCCGGCGTCTTCGCCGGGGCGCACCAACTGGGCAGACGGCGCACCGCGCGGGCGTCCGCCGCCAGAGCGCGCATCAGCTGGGCCCGGGCGATCCCCTGATTGGGATGGGCGGCGCCGAGCCGCTGGAACCGTTTCACCGCGTGAGCGCTGAGGTTCACGTGGCGCAACAGATGGGCCCCGGTGAGCTGGAACGGGTCCACGTCCCCCGACACCCCATAACGACTCCGGTACGACGGAAACACTTTGCAGTCCGTCGCGATCAGCCGCGCCGTGCCGTCCTTCGCTGGCTTCAACGGCAGCACCACCATGCCGTCCACCACCATGAAGTGGCTCGCTTTACCGGCTAGATGGGCCATCGAGGTGGGAAGCCGGTCCGTCACCTGGCCGCGATCTTTGATGATCTCGTACAGCCAGGATCGGGCGCGTTCCCTGTCAGTGATCCCGAACTCCTGCATGCACACATCGGCACAGCGGTTCGCCACTACCACGTACCAGTCCCGCATGATTGTTCCTCCGCAACCAAGCAGTAGCTGGATGTCCAGTGTGGAACACCAAGAGCACCATTGGGTATTGCGGAGACCCCACAGAGTCACGAGTCAACCCTTGTGGGCTACAGCCCTAGCCAACTCGCCACCGGCATGGGCATGCTGCCTGAGCGCCCGGCGAAGACGCGGATCCGAGCTCGGCCCCGCCTACGCGATGGTGACGCTGGTCGGGCTCAGCCCGGGTCGCGGCGCACCGTGTCAGGGGTGAACGCGGGCAGGCAGACGGCCACGTACTCGGCGCCGTCCGCGCCGGGCGACGAGTAACGCACCCACTCGCCCCTCTTGGCGTGCACCGCCTGCCCGGCCCTGACCTCGAGCCTGCCGCCGTCGTGCTCCACCACCAGAGCGCCCCGGATCACCAACGTGTACTCGTCGAACTCAGGACGCTGACCGGGCTCACTCCACCCCGACGGGCTGCGCATGTACGCCATGCTCAGGTTCCTGGCGCCGGTGTTGACGGCGCCGACGTACTCCTCGATCGTCTTCGGCGGCTCGCCAACTGCCGCCACCGTGGTCGGACGCTTGATCAGTTCGGCCATACCAGCAGGATCTCACCTGGCTCGGCGCCGCAGCCCAGGCCCTGCCGATCCGCCCGTCGACGCCGTGATCAAGGTCCGTTTCACGAGACGGGTTCCAGATCGCGTAGCGCGTCCTCGATCCCGCGGTGGAAGGTGGGGTACGCGTAAATCATGTGCCGGAGCTGCTCCACCGGCACTTGGGCATGCACCGCGACGGTCAGCGCGCCCAACACCTCGCCGCCGGCCGGCCCTGCCGACGTGGCCCCGAGAAGCACATCCCGATCCGCGTCAACCACCAGCTTGATCACCCCGTCGTTTCCCGCCTTGTGGATCCAGCCCCGGGCGGTGGACGGGGTCTTGGCCACGCCGATCCGGAGCCGGCGCCCCGCCTCGCGCGCCTGTTTCTCGGTGAGCCCCACCGCTGCCACCTCCGGGTCGGTGAAGGTCACCCGCGGCAGGGCGCGGTAGTCGGCGCCGGGGCCCGGCTGGCCCAGGATGTCCCGGGTCGCGATCCCGGCCTGGTACATGGCGACGTGGGTGAACGGGCCACGTCCAGTGATGTCCCCGACCGCCCAGAGCCGGTCTCCGGCGCGCATCCGATCGTCCACCCGCAACATCCTGTCGTGTGGATCCAGCCCGACCGCTTCGACGCCCAGATCGGCGAGGTTCGGCTTGCGCCCCACCGCGACCAACAGCCGTTCCCCGGTCAGCTCGTCACCCTTGTCCAGGGTCAGCGTGAACTCGCCTTCGCGGTACGCGACGCGGACACCACGGGACGACGTGCGCACCTCCACCCCGTCAGCCTCCAGAGCACGTGACGCCACGTCCGAGGCCTCGGGCTCTTCCAGCTCCAGCAGCCGGTCAGCCGCCTCCGCGACCCGTACCGACACCCCGAACCTGGCGTACGCCTGAGCCAGCTCCGCCCCCACCACGCCACCGCCCAGCACCACCAGCGCGGAAGGCAGCTCCTTTGCCTCCAGTGCGTGCCGGTTGGTCCAGTACGGAGTGTCAGCCAAGCCCTCAATCGGCGGGACCACCGGCGCTGTGCCGGCGCCCACCACGACACCGGCACGTGCCTCGAACTCCTGATCCCCGACACGCACCCGACCCGGGCCCACCAACCGGCCGGAGCCCCGCACGAACCGCGCGCCCTTGCCTTCCAGACGCCGCACCGCGACCTCGTCGTTCCAGTCGTCGGTGGCCTCGTCCCGAAGCCGGTCCGCCACCAACCCCCAGTCCGGCCGCACCGTGCTCTGACCCGCCATCTCGGGGATTCGACGGCCCTCAGCGAGCAGATTCGCCGCCCGGATCGCCATCTTGCTCGGGATGCACCCCCAGTACGGGCACTCCCCACCCACCAGCCGCCGTTCGATTCCCACCACCGAGAGCCCGGCTTCGGCCAACCGCCCGGCGACCTCCTCACCACCGACCCCCAGGCCCAACACCACCACGTCCACCTGGTTGTCCGCTGCGTCCGCCATGATGCTCACTCCTGTCGCTTGGCGTGCCCCATTCGGCGGGTGTCACGTCCCCGCTGTTTCCCCGTCAGCCACTCGGGTAACCCGCCCCATAACGACGTATGTCAGGAGGGTCGTCATGGAACGGCTGCAGGGCAAGGTGGCGTTGGTGACCGGCTCCGACTCGGGAATCGGGCAGGCGACCGCCGTTGAGTTCGCGAAGGAAGGCGCTGACGTCGTGGTGCACTACCTCCACGATCGCACCGGGGCCGAGCGGACCAAAGCACAGGTCCAGTCCTTCGGCGGCCGAGCCATCGTGGCCCAGGGAGACATCAGCGACGAAACCCAGGTCGACAAGATCTTCGAACAGGCTCTGGCTGAGTTCGACACGCTGGACGTGCTGATGAACAACGCTGGCATCGACGCCTCCGGGATCCCGGTCGCCGACATGGACACCGAAACCTGGGACCGAGCTATCCGGGTCAACTTGTACGGGGCGTTCTTCTGCTGTCGCCGCTTCATCAAGCTTCGAGTGCAGGCCGGCGGCGGCGGCAAGATCGTGAACGTGACCGCGATGAACCAGGAGATCCCGCGGGTGGGCGCCGCGGACTACGACTGCGCCAAAGGCGCGCTGCGCAACCTGACCACCACTCTGGCGTTGGAGCTGGCGCCGCATCGCATCAACGTCAACAACATCGCGCCCGGGATGGTGCTGACCCCGTTCAACCAGCTGGCCATCAACGACCCCGAGGCCAGGGAACGGCAGGTGCAGCGGATCCCGTTCAAGCGCGCCGCTGAGGCGTCCGAGATCGGCAGGTTGGCAGTGTTCCTGGCCAGTGAGGACTCCGACTACGTGTCGGGCTCCACGTACACCATGGATGGCGGTTTGGCCCTCATGCAGGCCAAAGAGATGTGAATGAGAGCGTCACTCCGACGCGATCTGGCTCTGCACCTTGGCGCCTGACTCGACGGTGCGGCTCACCGTGCACAACCGGTCATGCGATCGGGCCACTGCCTGCGGAAGCATGTCGCGAGCGGCGTCCCCTGCTGTTCCGTCGGGAAAGCTCACGTGAAAGGTGACGGCGAGGTTCGTCATGTGATTTCCGGTCTCGTCGCGAACCTTGTCACCGCTGACCGTCACCGTGAACGTGTCAGGCTCAGCGCGCTTGACGGTGATGTGGTCCACGTCTGCGGCGGTGCAGCCGCCGATCGCCGCGAGCAGCAACTCCACCGGCGTGAAGTCGCTGTCGCCGCCCACCCCGAAGCTGATTGACCCGCCCCGCACGTTGTCGGCGCGGTACCGGCCCAGGCTGGTGCGCTCGATCGCAACCGACCGTTGCGTGTCCTCTGCCATCTCATTCCTCCTGCCGTCATCAGGTCCATGATGTCGCCAGTGACCATCATCCATTTCGGTTCTGCTTTTCTGGTTGCTCCGTCACGTGACGTGCGCCATGCCCAAATCTCACCCGGCTTGACGGCACAGATCGACGTTGGTTGATGTTGTCACGGGGCGTAGCCAGATGTGCGGGTCTTAGCATCACAACCCGATTCCACCCGCAATCCGGGGCCCGGACCATGTGGACGCCGAGTTCGTCAGGTGTCGCGTTGCGGGCCGGCTGCGTATGCTCGGGACCATCTGTCGACGCCAGCCGGGATGCGGACGTCCTGCGGCAGAACAGGGCGAATGGGCGAGGAGCCAGCGAACGTGGAGCGACCAGATTGGGCACCAGATGACGTCTCAATGGAGACGCCTAGTCCAGCTCGTATGTACGACGCCCTACTTGGCGGCACCCACAACTTCGAGATCGACCGGGTCACCGCAGCCCGGGCGGTCGCGATGGTGCCGGACCTGCCTCAGGTTGCGCTGAGTAACCGCGCGTTTCTACGGCGGGCGATCCGATGCCTGGTCGACCTCGGCATCCGCCAGTTCCTCGACATCGGCTCCGGGATCCCCACCGTCGGCAACACCCACGAGATCGCTCGACAGGCCAACCCGGACTGCCGGGTGACGTACGTGGACATCGACCCCGTCGCGGTCGCGCACACTGAGGCGATCTTGGCCGGCGACAGCCAGGTTTGCGTGGTGCGCGGCGACCTGCGGGCCCCGGAGCAGCTGCTGCTCGAGCTCGCCCGGCGGCGCGTGATCGACTTCTCGGAGCCGGTCGGAGTGCTGCTCGTGGCTGTGCTGCACCTGTTGGCCGACGCTGATCAGCCGGCGAAGGCGGTCCGTGTGCTGAGCGACGCGGCGGCGCCCGGCAGCCACATCGCGATCTCGCACCTGAGCGGCGCTCACCGACCTGACGACGCCGCCAAACTGGCGGCCAACTCGGCCCAGCGAGCGGGCCCAAAGATCATTTTTCGCAGCCGGGAGGAAATCATGACCTTCTTCCACGGGCTCACCATGATAGAGCCTGGCGTGGTGGAGCTGGCGCAGTGGCGTGTCGAGTCCCCCGCTGATGTGACCGAGCCGCAAGGCCGCTCGCTGGGCCTTGCCGGCGTGGGGCGTAAGGAATAGCGGCTCACCCGTGTCCACGCCAGAGTTGTCGTCGCCGACCCCGGAACTGACTCCGGGCGTCGATCGCTTTGCGCGCCGCTGGACAAAGGCGCTCATCGGAACCGCCGTGGCGTCCATGACGGTGGCCGAAGTCGAGCTGTTCCTGCGCCGCCTCACCCGACGCCTGCTCAGCGCGGCGGCTGCGGACCCGTACCATCCGGACCGCGGTCACTCGGTCGGCGAGGCGCTGGTGGACATCAACTACCGCAGCCCCCTGGCGCTGCGTCGCACCACCGCCCTGCTGACTGCTGCTTTCCCCGACGATGTCGCCGCCCACATGCCCGATGGCCTCGATCCGGTGCAGATCCGGAACCGGATCGCGGAGCTGGCGGCTGCCGTCGCCGAGGGCTTCGCCCATGCCCTGCAAGCCCGTACGTTGTCCGAGCAGGAGCAGATCCAACGCGCGGCACTGGCCACCGTGCGTGCGGTGGACCAGCGTCGCCGTGCCACCGAAGCCCGGTTCCGAGCGGTGTTCGCGGAGGCGAAGGTCGGCATCGGCCTGGTCAGCCCCGATGGTCGGGTGATCGACTCCAACCCGGCGTTGGCGGCGATGCTGGGCCGCTCCCCTGAGGCGACGCGGGGCCGTCAGGTGAGCGAGCTGGTGGATCCCCGTTCGACCGCGTACGCCAGCTTTCAGGAGCTGATGTCCGGCGCCCGGGACCACTTCCGGCTGGAGTCCAGCCGGATCGGCGGCGACGGCAGGCCGATGCATTTTGACCTGTCGATGTCCACCGCGCGGGACGAGACGGGCCAGCCGGAATTCATGATCGGCGTCGTGGTGGACATCACCGAGCGGCGCCAGCTGGAAGACCGGATGTGGCACGAAGCCCGTCACGACCTGCTCACCGGCCTGCCGAACCGGAACCTCTTCTTCGAACGGCTCGGCGAGCTGTTGGCCACCGTCGGGCCGAATCATCACATCGGACTGTGCTACCTCGACCTGGACGGGTTCAAGAGCGTCAACGACAGCCTCGGCCATCACGTCGGCGACCGGCTGTTGGTCGCGGTCGCCGAGAGGCTGCGGGAAGCCGTTTCCGGAGAGGGCAGCATGCTGGCTCGGCTGGGCGGCGACGAGTTCGTGGTGCTCAGCGACCACGGCCTGAACCACGCGGACGTGATCAGACCAGCCGAGGAAGTGCTCACCGCGCTGGAGACTCCGATTCAGGTCGAAGGCAACGAGTTCACCGTGTCCGCCAGCATCGGCGTGGTGGACACGGTCTCCGCCGGGGCCGATGTGGACCGGCTGATGCAGGCCGCGGACATCACCTTGTACCGCGCCAAAGCCATGGGCAGGGCGCGCTGGGTCCGCTTCGACTCCCTCCTCAGCGCACAGCAGGTCACCCGGCACGCCATGGCGACCCACATGCCCAAGGCCTTGGCCGACGCCGAGTTCTTCCTGGAATACCAGCCGCTGGTCAGCCTCGCCGATGGCAGGCCCTGCGGCGTGGAGGCGCTGGTGCGTTGGGACCATCCCCAGCTTGGGGTGCTCTCACCTGGCGAGTTCATCACCATGGCCGAGGAGACCGGTCACATCGTTCCGCTGGGTCGTTGGGTGCTGCAACAGGCCTGCCACCAGGCCAGTCGCTGGCACCAGCGGTTCGGCGAGCTGCCCCTGTACATGAGCGTCAACATCGCCGTGAGCCAGTTGCACCAGCCCGGCGTGGTGGACGAGGTGCTGGGCATTCTGCGTGACAGCGAGCTGCCGCCGTCCGCGCTGCAGCTGGAGTTGACCGAGAGCGCGGTGCTCGGTGAGAGCGAGGAGCCGCTGGAGGCCCTCGGCGCGCTCGCCAGCGCGGGGGTGCGGCTGGCGATCGACGACTTCGGCACCGGGTATTCCAATCTGGCGCGGCTGGCCCAGCTGCCGGCCCGCGAGCTGAAAATCGCAGGGTCCCTGCTGGAGCGACGAGCCACCGGTGAACCGGCGCGGGACAGCATCATCGCGGCGATAATCTCGCTGGCTCACACCCTTGGGCTCAAGGTCACCGCCGAAGGTGTGGAGAGCCAGGCGCAGGCTGACCGGCTGCGTACGTTGAAGTGCGACACCGCCCAGGGATGGCACTTCGCCCGTCCGGGCCCGGCCGAGCAGATCACCGACCTGATCGCGAACTCTCTCAACGGCCACCCGAACCCGTCCGCGCTTCCTGGAAGATCCCGTTCAACTCGTTGACAGACATCGCGAGGTTGGCCGACGCCACGCCCGCCACCCGGAACCGGGCCGTCGACCTGTTACGAGTGGTGGCAATCGGGGTGGTGGTGCTGTGGCACTGGGTGTTCGCGGTGACGCATCGGCATCACGGCGTGCTGGTCAACCCCAACCCGATCGAGCAGGTGCCGGGCGGCTGGCTGCTCACCTGGTTGTTCCAGGTGGTGCCGCTGTTCTTCATTGTGGGCGGGTACGCGAATCTCGCCGCCTGGGACGCGGTGCGCCGCGCGGGCGCCGGGGGGCGTGGCGGGGCGCGCGGCGGGGCTGGGCGCTTCCTGCGTCAGCGGTTGCGGCGGTTGCTGCTACCGGCGCTGGTGTTCGCCGCCGTCTGGACGTTGCTGGATTCAGCCGTACGCCTGGCCAACCCCGGCCACCCGGGTGTGTTGTCCACCGTGCCGGTTGTCTTCACTCCGCTGTGGTTCATCGCCGCGTACCTGATGGTGGTGCTGTTGACGCCGGTCACGGCGGCCGCGCAGCGGCGGCACGGATGGGGCGTGGCGGCGGGTCTCGGCGCGGCGGTGGTCGCCGCGGACATCGGCCGGCTGGGTTTCGGCCTGGAGTGGTGCGGAGCCGTGAACACGGTGTTGGTGTGGATCTTCGCCCACCAGCTGGGTTACCTGTGGCGCGATGGCGAGACCGCGCCGCTGTGGCGGCGGGCAGCCCTGGCTTGCGGCGGTGTGGCCGGCGTGGCGCTGGCGACAAGCTTGGGACCGTACCCGCCGTCGCTGGTGGCGACCCCGGATCAAGACATGAGCCACATGCTGCCGACCACCGCGGTGATCGCTTCTCTGGCGGTGTTTCAGCTGGGCCTGTCCACACTGCTGGCCCCTGCGTTGTCGGCTTGGCTTCGCCGGCGTGGCCCGTGGCGGGCAGTGGTGGCGGCCAACGCCGTGGTGCTCACGGTGTTCCTGTGGCACATGACGGCGCTGCTGGCGGTCTTTCTCGTGGTGGAGCAGCTTGGCTTCACGCCGTACTCGACGGCCACCTGGCAGTGGTGGCTGCAACGGCCGTTCTGGCTGGTCGCGCCCGCGGCGGCCCTGGTTCCGCTGGTGCTGGCGTTCGCTCCGGTGGAGCGGAAATCGTCCACGAAGTGACGGCAATCGGGCTGGTCACGCACTCAACCAGTACGCCCGAGCCGCCCGGTTTCGTCACGTTCTGACGGGCGTATGCTCGGCTGCGTAGTTTTCATCGGGGGCAATGAGCCTCCTGTGTTGCGAGGAGGCGTCATGACTCGACCAGACTGGGCTCCCACTGATGTCGACCTCGACCAGCCGAGCGCGGCCCGGATGTATGACTTCGTCCTCGGCGGCTCCCACAACTTCGAGGTGGACCGCGCGCTGGCCCGTAAAATCCTACAGGTCCAGCCGCACCTACCCGATGAGGCGAAGGCCAACCGGGCATTCCTGCGGCGAGTGGTGCGGTTGTGTGTGAAGCTGGGGATCCGCCAGTTCATCGACATCGGCTCCGGGATCCCCACCGTCGGCAACGTTCACGACGTGGCACAACAGCTCAACCCTGAGGCTCGAGTGCTCTACGCCGACATCGACCCGGTGGCGGTCGCGCATAGCCAGACCATCCTCGCCGACGACCCACGTACCCGGGCGATTCAAGCTGACTTCTGCCAACCCGACACCATCCTCGACAGCGCGGCCGCCCACGACCTGATCGACTTCGATCAGCCAGTGGCCCTGTTGCTGGTGACTGTGCTGCATTTCGTTCCGGACGAGAAGGACCCGGTCGGCATCATCCGGCGCATCGCCGAACGGCTCGCCGTGGGCAGCTATGTGGCCGCCTCTCACGTCAGCGCCGACATCGACAACCCGGCAACCCGCGCGATGGTCGCGCTGCTCAACCAGATGGCCACTCCCGTCACCCTCCGCAGCAAGGCGGAGATCACTGCTCTGTTCCAGGGCTTCACGCTGCTGGAGCCGGGAGTGGCGCCAACCAGCCAGTGGCGTCCCGACGCCGATGACCCGACTCAGCCCGCCGAGGCTGTCCGGGTGTACGCGGCGGTCGGCCGCAAGGAAGAGACCGACACAGAGTGACCACACCCCCAGCACCACCATCACCATCACCAGGAAAGCCGCATCCGGGGCGGGACCGTTTCGCCCACGCGTGGGTCCAGGCGATCCGCCACACCAGTTACGTGACGATGGACTCGGCCGAGATGGCCGGGTACCTGCGTGGGATGACCGACCAGCTCGCTGAGATGTTGATCAGCGAGCCGTTCAAGACCGACTCCGGGTTGAAAATCGGCGCCGCGCTGGTGGAGGCCCACTTCACCAACCCGCGCACGTTGAGCCGTACGGTCGGCATCCTGCACAGCCGGTTGCTGTCCGATCTGGAGGCTGAGTTCGACGGCCATCTGCCAGCCAGAGAGCAGCGCAGTCGACTCGCCGCGGTGCTGGGCGAAGTCTCCGCCGGGTACGCCCAAGCCCTGATGCAACGAACCCTTCACGAGCAGGAGCAGATCAGCCGGGCCGCGATCAGCGCCCGCGCCAAGGCGGAGGACGCGATGCGCGCCAGTGAGGCGCGGTTCCGGGCGTTGTTCGCGTCAGCGGGCACCGGCATCGGTGTGGCGAGCGTCGACGGGAAGATCCTCGACGTGAACCAGGCGCTGGCGAACATGCTCGGCTACCACGTGGACGAGTTACGCCGGCGCCGCATCAGCGATCTCTCCCACCCGTCCGACCGGTCCGAGATCTGGCCCAGGTACGTCGAGCTGATCACCGGGGGGCGGGATCAGTTTCGAGCCAAGAAGCGATGCCTTCGCCAGGACGGAGGTGAGGTCTGGGCTGATCTGTCGGCCTCGCTGATCCGGGACGACAACGGCGAGCCGCAGTACGTGGTGGTGGTGATGATCGACATCACCGATCGGGAGCAGCTGCACCAGCGGTTGCACCGCCAGGCGCTGCACGACCCGCTGACTCAGCTGCCGAACCGGATGCGCCTGCTCGACCGCCTCCATGAGGTGTTCGAAACAGCCCGGCCCGGCGGCCGCATCGGGTTGTGCTACCTGGATCTGGACGGCTTCAAAGCGGTGAACGACAGCATCGGCCACGAGGTGGGCGACGAGCTCCTGCTCCGGTTGGCGAATCGGCTGCATGAGCTGCTGGCCCCGGCAGGCCACCTGGTGTCGCGGATCGGGGGCGACGAGTTCGTCATCTTGATCAACGACTGTCAGGGCTCCGCTGACGCGGTGGCGGTGGCCGAGTCGGTGCTGGAGGTGGTGCGCGAGCCGGTGTTTGTCAACGGTCACCAGCTGCGGGTCACCGGGAGCGTGGGGGTGGTGGAGCAACCGCTGTCAGGAGCTGACCCTGCTGTGTCTGACCCGGCGGCACTGATGAGGGCCGCGGACATCACGCTCTCCCGGGCGAAGTCCAACGGGAAAGACAGGTGGGCGCTGTTCGACACGGATCGAAACGAACGGGAGGTCACCCGCCACACGCTGGCCGCGACGATGCCCGCAGCTTTGACGCGGGGGGAGTTCACGATCGCGTACCA
>JBOGDL010000191.1:0-28297 GCA_050701815.1 Micromonosporaceae bacterium
GAGAGCACCACAGCTCGACGACGGGCCGCCGGCTCGTCGGCACATGCAAGACCGAGACTTACATGGAGCTTTGCTCCGGGGGAAGGTAGACGTGGCTAACGCTGACGCCGCGCTGGCCAAGGTACGCAACATCGGCATCATGGCGCACATCGACGCCGGCAAGACCACCACGACCGAACGCATCCTGTTTTACACCGGTATCACCTACAAGATCGGTGAAGTTCATGACGGCGCCGCCGTGATGGACTGGATGGAGCAGGAGCAGGAGCGGGGCATCACCATCACTTCCGCCGCCACCAAGTGCGAGTGGAAGGATCACACCGTCCAGATCATCGACACTCCTGGGCACGTGGACTTCACCGTTGAGGTGGAGCGTTCGCTGCGTGTCCTGGACAGCGCGATCGCGGTGTATGACGGTGTCGCCGGGGTGGAGCCACAGACCGAGACCGTCTGGCGCCAGGCTGACAAGTACGGCGTTCCGCGGATGTGCTTCGTGAACAAGCTGGACCGCACCGGCGCCGACTTCTTCCGCTGTGTCGAGATGATGACCGAGCGGCTGAACGCGAACGTCCTGGTGCTGCAGCTGCCGATCGGAATCGAGTCGGACTTCACCGGGGTCGTCGACTTGGTGCAGATGCGTGCCCTCACTTGGCGTGGGGAGACCCAGAAGGGCGAGGACTACGCGGTCGAGGAGATCCCGGCTGACCTTGCAGAGCTGGCCGCCGAGTACCGCGAGAAGCTGCTCGAGACGCTCGCCGAGAACGACGACGCCGTGATGGAGAAGTACCTCGAGGGCGAGGAATTGAGCCTCGAGGAGATCAAGTCGGGCATCCGCCGCGCCACCATCGCGGGCGACCTGAACCCGGTGCTGTGTGGCTCCGCGTTCAAGAACAAGGGCGTGCAGCCCATGCTCGACGCGGTGATCGACTACCTGCCAAGCCCGCTCGAGGTCCCGCCGGTCGAGGGCACCGCCACCGACGGCGAAACCCCGCTGCAGCGCAAGGCGAGCCGGAGCGAGCCGTTCGCGGCGCTGGCGTTCAAGATTCAGACCGACCAGCACCTGGGCAAGCTGACTTACATCCGGGTCTACTCCGGCAAGTTGGAGTCCGGCTCGCAGGTGATCAACTCCACCAAGGATCGGAAGGAACGGGTCGGCAAGATCTTCCAGATGCACGCGAACAAGCGCGAAGAGCGCCCGTACGCGGTGGCTGGCGAGATCATCGCGGTGCAGGGTCTGAAGCAGACCACCACCGGCGACACGCTGTGCGACCCCACGCACCCGGTGATCCTGGAGTCGATGACCTTCCCCGAGCCGGTAATCTCGGTCGCCATCGAGCCGAAGAGCAAGGCTGACCAGGACAAGCTGGGCACCGCGATCCAGAAGCTGGCTGAGGAGGACCCGACTTTCCGCGTCTACAACGACGAGGAGACCGGGCAGACCGTCATCCAGGGGATGGGCGAGCTGCATCTTGAGGTGCTTGTCGACCGTATGAAGCGCGAGTTCAAGGTCGAGGCGAACATCGGCAAGCCGCAGGTGGCCTACCGCGAGACGATCCGCAAGTCCGTGGAGAAGGTCGAGTACCTGCACAAGAAGCAGACCGGTGGTTCAGGCCAGTTCGCCAAGGTGCTCATCAACTTGGAGCCGCTGCCGCTCGGGTCGGACGCGCTCACGTACGAGTTCGACAACAAGATCACGGGTGGTCGGATCCCGAAGGAGTACATCCCTTCGGTGGACGCCGGTTGTCAGGACGCGATGCAGTACGGCGTGCTGGCGAGCTACCCGTTGGTGGGTCTCAAGGTGACCCTGGTCGACGGGCAGTACCACGACGTCGACTCCTCCGAAATGGCGTTCAAGATTGCCGGGTCCATGGTCCTCAAGGAGGCCGCCCGCAGGGCGAACCCGGTGCTTCTCGAACCGATGATGTCTGTCGAGGTCCACACACCTGAGGACAACATGGGCGACGTCATCGGTGACCTTAACTCCCGGAGGGGCGCCATCCAGGCGATGGAGGAGCGCGGCGGAGCCCGCATCGTCCGCGCCATGGTGCCGCTGTCGGAGATGTTCGGCTACGTCGGCGACCTGCGGTCGAAGACCCAGGGCCGGGCGAGCTACACAATGCAGTTCGACTCCTACGCTGAAGTGCCTGGCAACGTGGCGAAGGAGATCATCGCGAAGGCAACGGGCGAATAGTCCGGGGCTGATAGCGAAACTGCGAACGCGCCGGCCCCTCGAGGGTCGGAAGACCGAGCCGGAACACGGCGTACGAACCAGCACAGTCCCGAGGAGGACCCAAAGTGGCGAAGGCGAAGTTCGTGCGGACTAAGCCGCACGTCAACATCGGCACCATTGGCCACATTGACCATGGCAAGACGACGCTGACTGCGGCCATTACCAAGGTCCTGCATGACAAGCACCCTGACATCAACCCGTACATGCCCTTCGACGAGATCGACAAGGCGCCGGAGGAGAAGCAGCGCGGTATCACCATCTCCATCGCGCACGTCGAATACCAGACCGAGAAGCGGCACTACGCTCACGTGGACTGCCCGGGTCACGCCGACTACATCAAGAACATGATCACTGGTGCCGCCCAGATGGACGGCGCGATCCTGGTGGTCTCGGCAAATGACGGCCCGATGCCGCAGACCAAGGAGCATGTGCTGCTGGCGCGGCAGGTTGGCGTGCCGTACATCGTCGTCGCCCTGAACAAGAGCGACATGGTCGACGATGAGGAGCTGCTCGACCTGGTCGAGCTCGAGGTGCGCGAGCTGCTCAGCGCGTACGAATTCCCCGGCGACGACGTGCCGGTGGTTCGGGTCTCCGCGCTGAAGGCGCTGGAGGGCGACGAGGAGTGGTCCGGCAAGCTCATGGAGCTGATGGACGCCGTGGACGAGTCGGTCCCGGAGCCGGAGCGCGACATCGACAAGCCGTTCCTGATGCCGGTCGAGGACGTCTTCACCATCAGCGGCCGCGGCACCGTGATCACGGGCCGGGTGGAGCGCGGTGTGCTCAAGCCGATGGAGGAAGTCGAGATCGTCGGCATCAAAGAGAAGTCGATAAAGACCACCGTCACCAGCGTTGAGATGTTCCGCAAGGTGCTCGAGGATGCGCGTGCAGGTGAGAACGTCGGTCTGCTGCTTCGTGGCACCAAGCGCGAAGAGGTGGAGCGCGGCATGGTGGTGGTCAAGCCCGGAACCACCACTCCGCACACCGAGTTCGAGGGTCAGGTCTACATCCTGTCCAAGGAAGAGGGCGGCCGACACACCCCCTTCTTCAACAACTACCGTCCTCAGTTCTACTTCCGCACCACCGACGTCACCGGTGTGGTCACGCTTCCTGAGGGCACCGAGATGGTCATGCCCGGCGACAACACGGCGATGTCGGTGCAGCTGATCCAGCCGATCGCGATGGAGGAAGGCCTCAAGTTCGCGATTCGTGAGGGCGGCCGCACCGTTGGCGCTGGCCGGGTCATCAAGATCCAGAAGTAAAGACGATGTGAGGACTCCGGCGAACCTCGCCGGTTCGCCGGAGTCGCACAGCGGACCGTCGCTCGGTCCCAATGTGGGAGTGAGCAACGGTCTGCAGACCCCGATTTCATTGAGCTGTGCACGTACGGCATAATGAACAGGTTGTGTCCGCGGGGCTAGTCGAGAGCGTCGGAACATATCTCGACTGCCCCGTTTGGTGAGTGGGCCTCGTCGCGTACGACGTGAGAGGCAGGCTCGGAACCCAGCCCCGGCAGGGCTTCCGTGCTGGAGACAACGTCCCGACTCGGATCTGTTCCGGGGCGGAGCCATGTGCTCCGGCGCGACACGCCCGACCGCGGGGGTCGGACCAAAGGGGTGGAAGGGCCACCACGGATGTGAGGCGCAGACGCGGCTCACGTTCGATCAGCAGCGGCACGAAGAGAAGGAAACCGAAGCCACCATGGCGGGACAGAAGATCCGCATTCGGCTCAAGGCCTACGACCACGAAGTCGTCGACAACTCGGCGCGCAAGATCGTCGAGACCGTGACGCGTACCGGTGCGCAGGTCGCTGGCCCAGTGCCGCTGCCTACGGAGATCAACCGTTTCTGCGTCATCCGTTCGCCGCACAAATACAAGGACTCGCGCGAGCACTTCGAGATGCGCACACACAAGCGTTTGATCGACATCCTCGATCCCACGCCCAAGACGGTCGACTCGCTGATGCGTCTCGACCTGCCGGCCGGTGTCGACATCGAGATCAAACTCTAGGCCGGCTGGGCCAAGAGCGGATCACTTAGTAGGGGCCAGAGACGATGGATAGGCAAGTGAAGGGCATTCTGGGCGCCAAGCTCGGCATGACTCAGGTCTGGGACAACAACAACAGGGTTGTTCCGGTCACTGTGGTGCAGGCCGGGCCATGCGTGGTGACTCAGGTGCGCACGCCTGACAAGGACGGCTACGCCGCAGTCCAGCTCGGGTACGGCGCTATCGACCCACGTAAGGTCACCAAGCCTTTGACCGGCCACTTTTCCAGGGCCGGCGCCGCGCCGCGGCGGAACTTGGTGGAGCTTCGCACCACCGACGCCAGTGAGTACGAGTTGGGCTCCGAGGTTACGGTCGAGACGTTCGAGAGCGGCCAACTGGTGGATGTCACCGGCAAGACCAAGGGCAAAGGGTTCGCCGGTGTCATGAAGCGACACGGCTTTCACGGGCTGCGCGCCTCGCACGGTGTGGAGCGCAAGCACCGGTCGCCAGGCTCCATCGGCGGATGCGCCACCCCGGGCAGGGTGTTCCGGGGCCAGAAGATGGCCGGCCGGATGGGCGGTGTTCGCCACACTGTGCAGGGCCTGAGCGTGTACGGCGTGGACACCGAGAACAATCTCTTGTTGATCAGAGGCCCGGTGCCCGGCCCGAAGGGCAGCCTGGTGTTGATCCGCACCGCGGCCAAGACCCCGGCCCTCAAGGGAGGTGCGGCATGACGCAGACGATCTCTTCGCGTAAGAACGCGTCCACAGACTCCGACGCCCCCGGCCCCGTGCACGTTGACGTGGTCGACGCCGACGGTGCCACCACCGGCACGGTGGCGGTGCCTGGCGAGATCCTCAATGTGCAGGCGAACATCCCGCTGATGCACCAGGTGGTGGTGGCTCAGTTGGCGGCCGCCCGCCAGGGCACGCACAAGGCCAAGAGCCGCGGTGAGGTGGCTGGCGGTGGCAAGAAGCCGTACCGCCAGAAGGGCACTGGTCGCGCCCGCCAGGGTTCGATCCGGGCGCCGCAGTTCACCGGCGGTGGCGTGGTGCACGGGCCGGTGCCGCGGGACCACAGCAAGCGGGTGCCGAAGAAGATGAAGGCGGCCGCACTGCGCGGCGCGCTCTCCGATCGCGCCCGTGACGGCCGGATCCACGTCGTGTCGAACTTCGTCGAGGGTGAGAAGCCCTCCACCAAGAAGGCGCTGGCGGCGTTGGCGGGCATGGTTGAGGCGCGCAAGGCGTTGGTCGTGCTCGACCGCGAGGACGAGCTCAACTGGAAGAGCCTCCGGAACGTGCCGACGGTTCACCTGTTGGTCGCCGATCAGCTCAACACGTACGACGTGCTGGTCAACGACGACGTGGTGTTCACCACCGCCGCGCTGAAGGCGTACCTCGGTGGCGAGCTTGACCTGACCGAGCTGGACAAGCCCAGGCCCAAGCCGAAGGCGAAGTCGGCCGCCAAGAGCGAGGCCTCCTCAAAGGAGTCGGCGAAGTCAGCGGCGCCAGCCAAGAAGGCAGCCGCCAAGAAGACCACGGCGAAGAAGGCCGCGGCCGAGACCACCGAGGCGACGGGCACTGAGGCGGCGCCGGAAGCTGAGCTGACGACCGGTCCGTACGACGGGTCGGTGGTTGCGCCAGCGGATGGCTCGGTCCCCAAGGGCTACCCGATCAAGGGTGTCGAGGACGAGGGTCTCTACTACTCGCCGCGTAGCAAGTCATACAAGACAACCGTGGCGAACTTGTACTTCGCCACGGCTGACGACGCCAAGAAGGCAGGCTTCAGCGCCCCAAGCGCCAAGGGTCGCTCGGCCGCCGCGGCGGAGGAGGACTCGAAATGAGCAGCGTGAGTTTCCCCGACCCGCGTGACGTCATCTTGAATCCGGTGGTGTCTGAGAAGAGCTACGGCCTGCTGGACCAGAACAAGTACACGTTCGTGGTGCACCCGGAAGCGAACAAGACACAAATCAAGATCGCAATCCAGCAGATCTTCGAGGTCCGGGTGTTGAAGGTGAACACCGCGAACCGTGTGGGCAAGCGTCGCCGTACCCGACATGGGTGGGGAAAGCGCAAAGACATCAAGCGCGCGATTGTGACGCTCGCCGAAGGTGACAGCATCGAGGCCTTCGGCGGTCCGGTGAGTTGATCTTAAGCCCGGGCGCCTAGGCGCATGGAGCTGAACGAGGCCGACCGGCCGAGAGTGGGAAGACAGTAGAGGACGATGGGCATACGGAAATACAAGCCGACGACACCTGGCCGTCGCGGGTCCAGTGTGGCCGACTTTGTCGAGGTCACCCGCGACGAGCCTGAGAAGTCGCTGCTGCGTCCGTTGCACTCAAAGGGCGGGCGCAACGCGCAGGGTCGTATCACCACCCGCCACCGTGGCGGCGGCCACAAGCGGCAGTACCGCTTGATCGACTTCCGGCGTCACGACAAGGACGGCGTGCCGGCCAAGGTCGCTCACATCGAGTACGACCCGAACCGGACCGCTCGGCTCGCGCTGCTGCACTACGCGGACGGGGAGAAGCGCTACATCCTCTGCCCGAAGGACCTGCGTCAAGGTGACCGGGTTGAGGCCGGGGCTCGCGCGGACATCAAGCCGGGCAGCAACCTGCCGCTGCGCAACATCCCGGTCGGCACCACGATCCACGCGGTGGAGCTGCGGCCCGGGGGCGGCGCCAAGATGGCCCGTTCGGCTGGGTCCAGCATTCAGCTGCTGGCCAAGGAAGGCGCGTACGCGCATCTGCGGATGCCATCGGGCGAGATCCGGCTGGTTGACGTGCGGTGCCGCGCCACGGTCGGCGAGGTTGGCAACGCAGAGCAGTCAAACATCAACTGGGGCAAGGCCGGCCGGATGCGCTGGAAGGGCAAGCGTCCTTCCGTGCGCGGTGTGGCCATGAACCCCGTGGACCACCCGCATGGTGGTGGTGAGGGCAAGAGCTCCGGCGGTCGGCACCCGGTTAACCCTGCTGGCAAGCCGGAAGGTCGTACCCGTCAGAAGCGCAAGCCGAGCGACCGACTCATCGTCCGGCGCCGTTATGCCAACCGGAAGCGTTGAGTGGGGAGTTAGTGACAGATGCCTCGCAGTCTTAAGAAGGGTCCATTCATCGATCTGCATCTCGCCAAAAAGGTCGAGACGCAGAATGACAAGGGCACCAAGAACGTGATCAAGACATGGTCGCGGCGGTCCACAATCATCCCCGAGATGATCGGTCACACAATCGCCGTGCATGACGGGCGCAAGCACGTGCCAGTCTTCGTCACTGACGCGATGGTCGGGCACAAGCTCGGCGAGTTCGCCCCGACCAGGACATTCCGGGGCCACGACAAGGACGACCGGAAAAGCCGGCGGCGTTGACGCCAGCCGTGCTTCTCGACGTACGTACGGATAGAAATATGCCCGAACGTCAAAGCGGGCAGGACAGGTAGGGGACTCCCGATGGCAACAAGGGGTGGCGCGCCAACGAGCGCCAGAGCGGTCGCGCGCTTTGTGCGTGTGTCGCCGATGAAGGCGCGCCGTGTCGTTAACCTCATCCGCGGCCTCACCGCGCAGGAGGCGCTGACGGTGCTGCAGTTCGCGCCCCAGGCCGCGAGCGAGCCGGTGTCCAAGGTGCTTGCCAGCGCGATGGCCAACGCGGACAACAACAAGCAGCTGGATCGGGATTCGCTGCTGGTCAGCGAGGCGTACGTCGACGAAGGCCCGACGTCCAAGCGGTTCCGGCCGCGGGCGCAGGGACGGGCGTACCGAATCCGGAAGCGGACCAGCCACATCACCGTGGTGGTGGAAAGCGTCCAGGCCGCAGCTCCGACCCGCAGGCCGTCCAGGCCGAAGCCGGCCAAGAAGGCGACCGGTGCTGAGGAGTCGACGCAGAGCGGCAAGCAGTCAGAAGCGGCTGAGCCCGCCAAGAAGAGCGCGGCCGCCAAGACAGCCAAGAAGGCCCCAGCGGCCAAGGCGACTAAGAAGGCCGCTGAGACCAAGACCGGCGAGAAGGAGAGTGCCGAGTAATGGGTCAGAAAGTTCACCCACACGGCTTCAGGCTCGGCATCAGCGCGGATTGGAAGTCTCGCTGGTACGCCGACAAGCTATACAAGGACTACGTCGCCGAAGACGTCAAGATCCGTCGCATGATGTCTCACGGCCTGGAGCGCGCTGGAATCTCCAAGGTCGACATCGAGCGGACCCGGGACCGGGTGCGGGTCGACATCCACACTGCCCGCCCGGGCATCGTGATCGGCCGCAAAGGCGCCGAGGCGGACCGGATCCGCGGCGAGCTGGAGAAGCTCACCAGCAAGCAGATCCAGCTGAACATCCTCGAGGTGAAAAGCCCCGAGTCGGATGCGCAGCTGGTGGCGCAGGGGATCGCGGAGCAGCTTGCGAGCCGGGTCAACTTCCGTCGCGCGATGCGCAAGGCGATCCAGTCCGCGATGAAGAACCCGCTGGTCAAGGGCATCCGGGCGCAGGTTTCAGGTCGCCTCGGTGGTGCTGAGATGTCGCGGTCGGAGTTCTACCGCGAGGGTCGGGTGCCGTTGCACACCCTGCGCGCGAACATCGACTACGGCTTTTTCGAGGCCCGTACCACCTTCGGCCGGATCGGCGTGAAGGTGTGGATCTACAAGGGTGAAGTGGTTCCGGGTCGGGAGCAGCCGGTTGAGACCGAGCGTCGGCCTCGTCGAGAGCGTCCGCGTCGCGGGCGTTCCGGCGCCACGGGCACCACCGCCGGCGGCACCGAGGCTGGGCGTGCGGCGGCAGCCGAACGCTCCGGCAGGGACACGGCCGGCAAGGAGGCGACGCCCAAGGGCGAGCCCTCCAAGGAGGCAGCTGCCTCCGGCGCTTCGGACACCGCCGCGGGCGGAAAGCAGGAGGGCTGAACTGATGTTGATGCCACGCAAGCCCCCCAAGGGCTTTCGCAAGCCACACTCCCCGAAGCGCCGAGGCAAGGCCAAAGGCGGGGTGCGGGTGACATTTGGTGACTTCGGCATCCAGGCTTTGGAGCCCGCGTACGTCACCAACCGGCAGATCGAGGCCGCACGTATCGCCATGACCAGGCACATCAAGCGTGGTGGCAAGGTGTGGATCACGATCTTCCCGGACCAAGCGTTGACCAAGAAGCCGGCTGAAACCCGGATGGGCTCAGGCAAGGGCACCCCGGAGTGGTGGGTCGCCAACGTCAAGCCCGGGCGAGTGATGTTCGAGCTCTCGTTCCCGAACGAGAGCACTGCCCGCGCGGCGCTGACCCGTGCGATTCATAAGCTCCCGATGAAGTGCCGCATCGTTAAGCGTGAAGTGGGTGAAGCCTGATGGCAGCGGGCACGACCGCCACGGAGTTGCGTGAACTTCCCGAGGAAGAGCTGGCCACGCGGCTGAAGGAAGCCAAGGCCGAGCTTTTCAACTTGCGAGTTCAGGCGGCGACCGGGCAGATGGACAACAACCGGCGGCTGCAAGTGGTGCGGCGCGACATCGCCAGGATCTACACGATCATGCGTGAGCGTGAGTTGGGGCTCTCCGCCGCGCCAGAGGTTGCCTGATGAGCGGCTGTGGCGTGCGAACAGATGTGCTTAGCGGCTGCGGTCATGCCGCCGAGCGGAGCGAGGTGAAGGCGTGACTGAGAAGACTGAGGCAACCGAGGTTCGTGGCCGCCGCAAGGTGCGGGAGGGCTACGTGGTGAGCGACAAGATGGACAAGACCGTGGTGGTCGAAGTCGGTGACCGCGTCAAGCACTCTCTGTACGGCAAGGTGATGCGCCGTACCAGCAAGCTGAAGGCGCATGACGAGAACAACCAGTGCGGCATCGGAGACCACGTCCTGCTGATGGAGACCCGACCACTGTCGGCGACCAAGCGTTGGCGGGTTGTGGAGATCCTTGAGAAGGCCAAGTAAGTAGACCGATAGCAAACCCCAACGTTTTGTCAGGCTCGGTCGGCGAGTCCACCGAGAACCGGCAGACACTCAGGAGTTGACGTGATTCAGCAGGAGTCGCGACTACGGGTCGCCGACAACACGGGCGCGAGGGAGATCCTCTGCATCCGAGTGCTTGGTGGCTCGGGTCGGCGCTACGCGAGCATTGGCGACGTCATCGTGGCCACCGTTAAGGACGCGATTCCCGGCGCCGGCGTGAAGAAAGGCGACGTCGTCCGGGCGGTCGTGGTGCGCACCGCCAAGGAACGGCGCCGGCCCGACGGCTCGTACATTCGCTTTGACGAGAATGCGGCCGTGATCCTCAGGGACGGCGGCGAGCCTCGTGGCACTCGGATCTTCGGTCCGGTGGGACGGGAGCTTCGGGACAAGCGGTTCATGAAGATCATTTCGCTTGCGCCGGAGGTGTTGTGAGAAATGAGCACGCAACTCGGGCGTAGGAGGGCGGACGTATGAAGGTGAAGAAGGGCGACACCGTCCTCGTCATCGCGGGCAAGAACAAAGGATTCAAGGGCAAGGTCATCGCGGCCTATCCCAAGCGGGACAAGGTGCTTGTGGAAGGTGTGAACCGGATCAAGAAGCACACCAGGATCCGGACCACTCAGCGGGGTGCGCAGACCGGCGGCATCGTCACTCAGGAGGCGCCGATTCACGTGAGCAACGTGATGGTGCTGGATGCTGACGGCAAGCCCGCCAGGGTTGGCTATCGCAAGGACGACGATGGTCGGCCAGTCCGGGTTTCCCGTCGTACCGGTAAGGATTTGTGACATGGCTGTGGCAACTGAGCAGAAGGTCACACCGCGCCTCAAGCAGCGCTACCGCGAGGAGATCGCGGGCAAGTTGCGGGAGCAGTTCAGCTACCGCAACCCGATGCAGGTGCCGCGGTTGATCAAGATTGTCGTGAACATGGGAGTCGGCGATGCCGCGAAGGACTCCAAACTGATCGATGGAGCGGTGCGGGATCTGACCACCATCACCGGGCAGAAGCCGCAGGTGCGCCGCGCGAAGAAGTCCATCGCCCAGTTCAAGCTGCGCGAGGGAATGCCGATCGGAGCGAAGGCGACCCTCCGGGGCAGCCGGATGTGGGAGTTCCTGGACCGACTGCTGTCGATCTCACTGCCCCGGATCCGCGACTTCCGCGGTCTGTCCGACAAGCAGTTCGACGGCAACGGCAATTACACCTTCGGGCTCACCGAGCAATCGGTGTTCCACGAGATTGACCAGGACAAGATCGACCGGGTCCGCGGCATGGACATCACGGTGGTGACGTCCGCCACGACCGACGAGGAAGGCCGGGCTCTGCTCAAGCTCCTGGGCTTCCCGTACAAGGAGAGCTGAACATGGCGAAGAAGGCGCTGGTCCACAAGGCGCAGCAGCGGCCGAAGTTCTCTACCCGTGCGTACACTCGCTGCAGGCGTTGCGGGCGTCCGAAAGCGGTCTACCGCAAGTTCGGACTGTGCCGAGTCTGCATTCGCGAGATGGCGCACCGGGGCGAACTGCCCGGCGTCTGGAAGGCTAGTTGGTGAGGCCGGCCCAGGTGCACGCTGGCCGCGTTCTCGGTCGCTTGTGTGCCGAATTCGCACACGGAGCTTCCTGCGGACGCACCTTCTGGGACCATGCGTGATGGCCTCAGAGTGGGATCGAATGGTCCCAGAAGGTGCGCTTGGCAGCCTGTACCTGGATCCGACCACCGGCGTTAGATCACAGAATTACTTCGCCAAAGGCCGTGCCGCGAGCACGGAACCATGGTGAGAGAGGCACAGAGTCGACTATGACAATGACCGACCCGATCGCAGACATGCTCACGCGTCTGCGTAACGCCAATCAGGCGTACCACGACCAGATCGTGATGCCCTACTCGAAGATCAAGGCGAACATCGCCGAGGTTCTCAAGCGAGAGGGTTACATCACGGCCTGGCAGGTTCGGGAGCCTGATGAGAACAGTGTCGGCAGGACGCTCACGGTGGAGCTCAAGTTTGGGCCGAACCGGGAGCGCAGCCTTGCCGGCCTACGCCGGGTGTCAAAGCCCGGGCTACGCGTGTACGCCAGGTCAACCGATCTCCCGCGGGTGCTCGGCGGACTAGGTGTGGCGATTGTTTCGACGTCCCAGGGGCTGCTCACTGACCGGCAGGCTCGTAAGCGAGGGGTAGGCGGGGAAGTCCTCGCCTACGTCTGGTGAGAGGAGCTGCGTTATGTCACGTATTGGACGCAGGCCAATTGCGGTCCCGACCGGAGTGGACGTCAATGTCGACGGCGCCCGCGTGACGGTGAAGGGCCCTAAGGGCGAGCTGTCGCACACCCTGGCGGAAACCATCACCATCGAGCGCAGTGACGACGGTTCGCTGCATGTGAAGCGGCCCGACGACGAGCGGCGTTCGCGAGCGCTGCACGGGTTGTCGCGGACGCTGGTCAACAACATGGTGGTCGGAGTCTCTGAGGGTTACAGTCGCACGCTGGAGATCCACGGCACCGGTTACCGGGTGCAGGCCAAGGGGTCAGATCTCGAGTTCGCACTCGGGTTCTCCCACCCCGTGGTGGTGTCGCCTCCGACGGGCGTGACGTTCCGGGTGGAGCGTCCGACCCAGTTCGTGGTGGAAGGCATCGACAAGCAGCAGGTCGGAGAGGTCGCCGCCAACATCCGCAAGCTTCGCCCGCCGGAGCCGTACAAAGGCAAGGGCGTGCGATATCAGGGCGAGTACGTCCGCCGCAAGGCAGGAAAGGCAGGTAAGTGATGCCAGCACAGTTGGCACGCCGCCGCGCGTCGATTGGCGTCAGCGGTCAGCGTCGGGTCGGCCGTGCTCGGCGCCACTTCCGAGTGCGCAAGTCGATCACGGGCAGCGCTGGTCGTCCACGTCTGGTGGTGACCCGCTCGCTGCGCCATATCGCCGCGCAGGTGGTCGACGACGCCAGCGGTCGCACGGTGGCCTCGGCATCCACCTTGGACGCCACGATCCGCGGAGCGGAGGGCGACAAGAGCGCGCTCTCCCGCAAGGTGGGGGCTCTGGTGGCAGAACGCGCCAAGGCCGCGGGAGTCACAGAGGTCGTCTTCGACCGGGGTGGCAACCGGTACCACGGCCGGATTGCGGCGCTTGCCGAAGCGGCCCGCGAAGGCGGTTTGAAGTTCTGATGAAGCTCGCCAGATCAGTTAGTTCAACCCCAGCGGGCGGGAGCGACATGCGCGCTCCGGCCGCGAACGGGATATTGGAGGGAAGCGCCTGATGGCAGGTCCGCAGCGCCGTGGCGGGTCCGGCGGCTCCGAAGGGGGTCGTCGCGACCGTCGAGATGGCGGCCGCGGCGGCGCGGCCGCGGAGAAGACGCCCCACCTCGAGCGCGTCGTCACGATCAACCGCGTCGCCAAAGTGGTCAAGGGTGGTCGTCGTTTCAGCTTCACCGCTTTGGTTGTGGTTGGCGACGGCGACGGAAGTGTCGGAGTCGGTTACGGCAAGGCCAAGGAGGTGCCCGCGGCGATCGCCAAGGGTGTCGAGGAGGCCAAGAAGCATTTCTTCAAGGTGCCGCGCATCCGTTCCACGATCACCCACCCGGTGCTCGGGGAAGACGCGGCCGGAGTCGTGTTGCTCAAGCCGGCCAGCCCCGGTACGGGAGTCATCGCTGGTGGTCCGGTGCGCGCCGTCTTGGAGTGCGCCGGGATTCACGACGTGCTTTCCAAGAGCCTCGGCTCGTCAAACCCAATCAACATCGTGCACGCCACCGTGGCGGCTCTGAAGTCGCTGGAGACGCCGGAGCAGGTTGCGGTGCGCCGTGGCCTGCCGGTGGAGGACGTTGCGCCCGCCGGGATGCTGCGAGCACGTGCAGAGGCGGGTGCGTGACGATGGCACAGCTCAAAGTCACTCAAGTTCGGTCGGTGATCGGGACCAAGCGGCGCCAGCGTGAGACGTTGCGCACGCTGGGTCTGAAGCGGATCAACGATGTGGTCCTCAAGGAGGACCGCCCGGAGATCCGTGGCATGATCGCGGCCGTGACCCACCTCGTGAAAGCAGAGGAGGTCGACTAGATGGCTATCAAGGTTCACCATCTGCGCCCGGCGCCGGGTGCCCACCGGGACAAGGTCCGGGTGGGTCGTGGTGAAGGCGGAGCAAGGGGAAAGACCGCTGGACGTGGCACCAAGGGCACCAAGGCCCGCAGGCAGGTGCCAGCCGCGTTCGAGGGCGGCCAGATGCCCATCCACATGCGGTTGCCGAAGCTGAAGGGCTTCCGCAACCGGTTCAGGGTGGCTTATCAGGTCGTTAACCTGGAGCGGCTGGCAGAGCTGTTCCCGGAGGGCGGCGAGGTCGGGCCAGTGGATCTGGCACGGCTCGGCGCAGTGCGCAAGGGCCAGCCGGTGAAGGTGCTTGGCCAGGGCGACCTGGGGCAGGTTTCCTTGCAGATCACCGCCCACGCCTTCAGCAGCTCAGCAAAAGAGAAGATCGCCGCCGCTGGTGGGTCTACCACCGTTGTCGGCGCCAAGGATTGACCCGTAACACACGTGACGCCGCCCGCCGGGCCGTGACCAATGCTGTTGGCTCGGTCATGGCGGGAGGCGTGATCGGAAGGTGAGCGGCGCTCTGCAATGGCATGGCGCCCTCACGTGACCCCCATTGAGACAACTAGGCTGTGACCTTCACACCGCACGGCTGTTAGAGTCGCATCCGCCCCTTAACCGAACAGGCGGCCATACCGGCCGACCTTGATCGTCACGCGCAGGAGGAAGAAGTTGCTTTCCGCCTTTATCAGTGCGTTCAAAACGCCTGACCTGCGCAAGAAGCTGCTGTTCACACTTTTCATCATTGCGATTTACCGCTTTGGGGCGACTTTGCCCAGCCCCGGTGTGTCGTACGGGAACGTGCAGCAGTGCTTGAAGATCATGGGTCAGGCCGAGGGCGGCCAGGCGGACGTGTTCACGCTGCTGAACCTGTTCTCCGGTGGCGCGCTGTTGCAGCTGTCGGTGTTCGCGCTCGGCATCATGCCGTACATCACCGCGAGCATCATCCTGCAGCTGCTGGTGGTGGTGATCCCGCGTCTGGAGCAGCTCAAGAAAGAAGGCCAGTCAGGCCAGGCCAAGATCACCCAGTACACCAGGTACCTCACCTTGGGCTTGGCCGTGCTGCAGTCTTCGGGCTTCATCGCCCTGGCCCGTTCCGGACAGCTGTTCAACAACCAGTGCGATCAGTACCCGATCGTGCCTGAGGGCCAGCTGCTGCCCAACTGGGTGATCATCGGATCACTGGTGATCACCATGACGGCAGGCACCGGCGTCATCATGTGGCTGGGTGAGCTGATCACCGACCGCGGAGTCGGCAATGGGATGTCGGTGCTGATCTTCACGTCAATTGCCGCTCGGCTGCCTTCTGAAGGATGGTCGATCCTGCAGAAGAGCCGGATCACCTTCGCGGTGATCGTGGCGATCGGCGTTGTCGTGATCACGCTGGTGGTCTTCATTGAGCAGGCTCAGCGCCGCGTGCCGGTGCAGTACGCCAAGCGGATGGTTGGCCGCAAGATGTACGGCGGCACCTCCACGTACATCCCGTTGAAGGTGAACCAGGCTGGTGTCATCCCGGTCATCTTCGCCTCTTCGCTGCTCTACCTTCCAGCGTTGGCGACTCAGCTCGCCGGCAGTAACACCGGCGGCGTGGTCGACTGGATCAACCGCTATCTGGTCAAGCCTGACAGCTGGGTCTACATCGGCACCTACTTCATGCTGATCATCTTCTTCACATACTTCTACGTCGCGATCACGTTCAACCCGACCGACGTGGCGGACAACATGAAGAAGTACGGCGGATTCGTGCCCGGTATTCGCCCTGGGAAGCCGACCGCGGAGTACCTCGACTTCATCTTGAGCCGGATCACTCTCCCAGGATCGTTGTACCTCGGCGTGATCGCGATCCTGCCTAACCTGTTCATCGGGCTCGCCGGTGGCGGCCAGGTGCTTCAGAACTTCCCGTTCGGCGGCACCGCAGTGCTGATCATCGTGGGTGTTGGGCTGGAGACCGTGAAACAAATCGAGAGCCAGCTCATGCAGCGCAACTACGAAGGGTTCCTGCGCTAGCCGCCTCGTCGGTGGCACAGTGCAGTCCTAGGCGTAGGAGGTGGTCGGATGAGATTGGTGTTGGTAGGTCCTCCCGGGGCGGGGAAGGGCACCCAGGCCGAGTTCATCGCTGCTCACCTGGCGGTTCCGAAGATCTCGACAGGGGACATCTTCCGAGCCAACGTCGCCGCCGGCACCCCTCTGGGGCAGGAGGCCAAGCGCTACATGGACGCGGGTCAGTTGGTCCCCGACGAGGTCACCATCAACATGGTTCGCGAACGCCTCGCAGAAGGCGACGCCAGCGATGGCTTTCTGCTGGATGGCTTCCCCCGCACCGTGCCTCAGGCGAATGCCCTGGACAAGCTGCTGGCTGACCTCGGGACTGGTCTGGAACTCGTGCTGGAGCTCGTGGTCGATGACGACGAGGTGATTCGCAGGCTCTCAGGGCGGCGTACCTGCCGGGGTTGCGGCAAGGTTTGGCACGTTGAGTTTGACCCCTCGACCCTCTCGGACACCTGTGACCGCTGCTCGGGCCAGCTCTTCCAGCGCGACGACGACAAGTCCGACACGGTTGCTGAACGCCTCCGGGTGTACGCCCGTGACACCGCGCCGTTGATCCAGTACTACGGCGCGCAGGGCAAGTTGGTGGGAATCGACGCGACGGGTCCCGTCGAAGATGTCACCGTGCGCGCTATTGACGCGCTTCGCTCGTACGGTGGTTAGCCGTAGGCTGGTTGACCCAAGGCAAGCTCGTCTCGACATCGAAGCGCTAGCGCTCCGCTGGCGCCCAAGCTAGCGACGGAGACCTGGCATGTTCCGACGTCAGAAGATCCAGATCAAGACTGCTGAACAGCTGGAGCTGATGCGAGCGGCGGGTCTGGTTGTCGCCCGTACCTTGGAGCTACTCCGTTCTGCCACGGTCCCTGGCGTGAGCACCGGCGAGCTGGATCAGATCGCTGAAGAAGCCATTCGCGCCGAGGGCGCCACGCCGAGTTTCAAGGGCTATCAGGGCTTTCCGGCGACCATCTGCGCATCGGTCAACGACCGGGTGGTGCACGCGATCCCGTCCCAGAAAGAAGTGCTGCACGAGGGTGACCTGATCTCCATCGACTGCGGCGCCATTGTCGAAGGTTGGCACGGTGACTCGGCGATCACGGTGCCAGTGGGCGCCGTCAGCCCAGATCTGCAGACGATGATTCGGGTCGCGGAGGACTCGATGTGGGCGGGGATCGCTGCCGCGAAGCCGGGCGGGCGGCTCACTGACATCTCACATGCAATCGAAACCAGCGTTCGGGCTCGAGGTCCGTACGGAATCGTGGAAGGCTATGGCGGCCACGGAATCGGCACTGAGATGCACCAGGAGCCGCATATCCACAACCACGGCAGGCCAGGTCGGGGTCCGCGGTTGGCGGTGGGCATGGCGCTGGCGATCGAACCCATGATCACGTGGGGCTCGCCGGAGGTGGTGGAGCTCGACGACGGCTGGACCGTGGTCACCTTGGACGAGTCTTTCTCCGTGCATGTCGAGCACTCGATGGCGATCTGTGACGACGGTGTGTGGGTGCTGACGGCGCTGGACGGCGGTCGGAAACGACTGGGCGACCTGGTGACATCGCGCCAGCGATAGCGGGTGATGGGGGCGGTCGCGGAGCCATGTCAGAGTGGCTGGAAGCGACAGCAGAAGCCGCGATGGAACGCCCCGAGCTGCGAGCTAGCGACCAGGGGACTTGTACGAGTACGACGAGCGACTCGCGACCACGTACGCGGCGAAGACCCACGGCGAGCTGGCTGCGGTCACAGCGGATCTCCCCGCGACCGACGCCGCCCAGGAAGGGCGTGCGACCGTCCAGGCGGCAATACCCGGCCCCAGGCGCGGTGAGCTGCGCACGCGGATGCTGGCGACATGGTGCGCCTGGCTTGCGGCCTCCGCCATCACCACCGGGGTGTGGCTCGCTGACGGTGTTTCATCTGAGTTCGGGGATTTCTTGCCGATTTGGGTCATCATGCCATGGGGCCTGCTGATGCTGATCAAGACGCTGGGCGTCGGCGTCGCGGCCTTCGGGCACGGTCGGCATTTGGATCGACACTGAGCCCGGATTGGTGTTTCTCCTGAGACCCGCGTAGACTCCTGCGACGGCGCACAGCGTCTGTTCCACTCTGCCCGTTCCACGCTTCGACGGGTTGTGGAGCGCGGCTGGGACCTGTGAGCCAAACCCTGAGAGAAGTGACCCGAACCGTCACGGTAAGCGGAGGACATGCCAAAAAAAGACGGCGCCATTGAGATCGAAGGGCGTGTGATCGAGCCCCTGCCAAACGCGATGTTTCGTGTGGAGCTCGCCAATGGTCATAAGGTCTTGGCCCACATCAGTGGGAAGATGCGGCAGCACTACATCCGCATCCTTCCTGAGGACCGGGTAGTCGTGGAGCTTTCGCCCTACGATCTGACCCGGGGCCGCATTGTCTACCGCTACAAGTGAGGGCTCGGGGGTCCGTGTCCGTCTTCTTCGTAGGAGCCCAGCGGCTCCGTGCCAGCGCAGCATGCTGCTCGCATGTCGTGCCGAGGTGCGAGGCGCTGTGTTTTGGCGAGTGGGAGTAAGGCAACAGCCGTGAAGGTCAAGCCGAGCGTTAAGAAGATCTGCAACAAGTGCCGGGTGATCCGGCGTCATGGGCGGGTCATGGTGATCTGTTCTGACCCGCGTCACAAGCAGCGGCAGGGTTGATCGGCCCAGCGCGGGTCGGCGAGCTCGGCAGTCGCCGCATCTTGTCGGCGACAACGAGCAGCAACAACTGGAAAGAGCGCATTCCAACCGAGTGCCGCGATGCGGTGTCAAGGCTTGGTGATCCCCCGGTCGGAGGCCGGGGCCCCGACTGGGCAGCGACTGCTCTGGGTCGCATGGCGCGGCGTCAACCGCGCCGAGCCGGAGAAGTCGGGTCGGGGATGGGATGTGCGCAGACCTCCGAACAGTTTGAGGAGAACGCCCAAACATGGCACGTCTGGTCGGCGTCGATCTTCCCCGCGAGAAGCGGATGGAGATCGCGCTCACATACGTCTTCGGCATCGGCCGTACTCGTGCGCTGCAATCGTGCGTCGAGACCGGCATCGACCCGAACAAGCGAGCCAAAGATCTCACCGACGAGGAGCTGGTCAAGCTCCGCGACTGGATCGAGGCCACGTACAAGGTCGAGGGTGATCTTCGCCGCGAGATCAACGCTGACATCCGGCGGAAGATTGAGATCGGTTGCTACCAGGGCATTCGGCACCGTCGCAAGCTTCCGGTGCGGGGTCAGCGGACCCGTACCAACGCGCGTGGACGCAAGGGCCCGCGTCGTACCGTCGCCGGCAAGAAGAAGGCTGGCAAGAAGTAGCGCCGGGCGCCGTCGCCCTCAACCAGTAGCAGGGGGCCGACCTCTGGTCGGCTCGAAGCGTATCGAGGAGAGTTAGACAGGTATGCCGCCAAAGGCACGTGCCGGCCTAAAAAAGGTCCGGCGTAAAGAGAAGAAAAACGTCGCCCACGGGCACGCTCATATCAAGAGCACCTTCAACAACACGATCGTGTCGATCACCGACCCGACCGGCAACGTGATCTCCTGGGCCTCGTCTGGGCAGGTCGGTTACAAGGGCTCCCGCAAGTCGACGCCGTTCGCCGCTCAGCTGGCCGCTGAGGCCGCCGCTCGCCGCGCCATGGAGCACGGCATGCGCAAGGTGGACGTGTTCGTGAAGGGGCCGGGCTCCGGTCGGGAGACCGCGATCCGTTCGCTGCAGGCCGCCGGTCTGGAAGTTGGCTCAATCTCCGACGTGACGCCGCAGCCGCACAACGGATGCCGTCCGCCGAAGCGGCGTCGGGTCTGAGGGGGGAACGACACATGGCTCGTTACACAGGTCCCGACTGCCGTCGTTGCCGTCGGGAGAAGATGAAGCTGTTCCTGAAGGGCTCCAAGTGCGAGAGCCCCAAGTGCCCGATCGAGCAGCGGCCGTACCCCCCGGGTCAGCATGGCCGGGGCCGGCTCAAGGAGACCGAGTACCTGCTGCAGCTGCGGGAGAAGCAGAAGGCTCGCCGGGTCTACGGTGTGCTGGAGAAGCAGTTCCGGCGGTACTACGAAGAGGCGAACCGGCGTACCGGCAAGACCGGTGAGACGCTGCTGCAGATCCTCGAGTCGCGGCTGGACAACGTGGTTTTCCGGGCCGGGTTTGCCAAGTCACGCGACATGGCTCGCCAGGTGGTCAAGCACGGCCATGTCATGGTCAACGGCCGCAAGGTGGACATCCCGTCCTTCCGGGTCGGCGAGCACGACATCGTCGAGGTGAGGGAGAAGTCCCGGGAGCTCACGCCATTCGTGGTGGCCCGCGCCGAGGCTGGCAGCAGGCCGGTGCCCGCCTGGATTGAGGTGATCCCGAACCAGATGAAGATTTTGGTTCACTCGCTTCCGGCGCGGCAGGTCATCGACACGCCCGTGCAGGAGCAGTTGATCGTCGAGCTCTACTCGAAGTAGCGCTCACCGGCTCGCCTCGACGCCTGGCGTTCAGGCTTGCCTGCTCGTCACACCCTGGCCTTCGTCAGGGTGTGACGAGAGCACGTGGTAAAGAGTTTGTTGTGGCGTCAAATAGCGGGCGCCCCGACACCATGGAGGAATAGTGCTCATCACACAGCGCCCCAGCCTGACCGAGGAATCGATCAGCGACATTCGGTCGCGGTTCATCATTGAGCCGTTGGAGCCGGGGTTCGGTTACACACTGGGCAACTCGCTTCGGCGTACGCTGCTCAGCTCGATTCCCGGCGCCGCCGTCACGAGCATCAAGATTGACGGCGTGCTGCACGAGTTCACCACGATCCCCGGGGTCAAGGAGGACGTGGTGGAGCTGGTGCTCAACGTGAAGGAGCTGTGCGTCAGCTCCGAGCACGATGAGCCGGTGACGATGTACCTGCGCAAGCAGGGCCCAGGCGAGATCACCGCGGGAGACATTCAGCCGCCCGCCGGGGTCAGCGTCCACAACCCCGACCTGCGCCTGGCCACCCTCAACGGCAAGGGGCGGGTCGACATGGAGCTGGTGGTGGAGCGTGGCCGCGGCTACGTCACCGCCGCCCAGAACAAGCAAACCGGCCAGGAGATCGGCCGGGTGCCGGTCGACTCGATCTACACCCCGGTGCTCAAGGTCAGCTACAAGGTCGAAGCCACCCGGGTGGAGCAGCGCACCGACTTCGACAAGCTGATCGTGGACGTCGAGACCAAGGCGTCGATCAGCCCGCGTACGGCGCTCGCTTCGGCCGGGTCCACCCTGGTGGAGCTGTTCGGGCTGTGCCGGGAGCTGGACGAGACCGCAGAGGGCATCGACATCGGCCCGTCGCCGCAGGACGCGCAGTTGGCCGCGGATCTGGCGCTGCCGATCGAAGAGCTCGACCTCACCGTGCGGTCGTACAACTGTCTGAAGCGGGAAGGCATCAACCAGGTTGGCGAGCTGATCAGCCGGAACGAGGCGGACCTTCTCGACATCCGGAACTTCGGCCAGAAGTCGATCGACGAGGTCAAGATGAAGCTGGCGGGGATGGGCCTTGCGCTCAAGGACTCCTCTCCGGTGTTCGACCCGGCCAACGTGGTCGACAGCTTCGCCGAAGGCGAGTACGACGGTGGCGACTTCCGGGAGACAGAAGAGCTGTGAGCCACTGCGGTGAGGGCGCTGAGCGTGCGAAGCGCCCACACCGACAACCACGAACCCGGGTGTGACGGGCGGCGAGGTTTCCACGTCGACTGCCCGTGAGCCCGGGACTAGAAGAACAACGCAACGTAGGAGCACTGACGATGCCCCAGCCAAGTAAGGGACCCCGTCTCGGTGGCAGCCCCGCACACGAGCGGTTGATGTTGGCGAACCTCGCCACCTCGCTGTTCCGGCACGGCAAGATCCGGACGACGGAGACCAAAGCGAAGCGGTTGCGGCCGTACGCTGAGCGTCTGGTCACCTTCGCTAAGCGGGGCGACCTCGCTTCGCGTCGCCGGGCGATTGCCTTGTTGAAGGACAAGGAGGTCGCGCACCAACTCTTTGACGAGGTCGCGCAGCGGTACACCAACCGGCCTGGCGGTTACACCCGTACCGTCAAGATCGGCCCACGCAAGGGCGACAACGCTCCGATGGCAGTGATCGAGCTGGTCGAGGAGCTGGTGGTCGCGGACGCCGAGCGCAAGCCCAAGAAGCGGGCGGCTCGTAAGGCGGCCAAGACCGAGGCAGTTGCCGCGTTGGCCGGCGAGGATGAGGAGACCATGTCCCCATCGGTCGCCGCTGACACCGCTGGCGACGGTGAGACGCCTGCCGCTGAGAAGAAGGCAGACCAGGCCGACGACACGCCTGAGGCGAGCGAGGGTTCTGCCGACAAGTGATGTCCTCTCACCGGGACATGGCACGGGACCGCGTGGAATGGCCTCTGGCGGCCGAGGTCAGCGCAGAGGCAGCTGACGATTCCAGCGGACCAGCCAGCTCCCGGTGTCGAGAGGGTTCCCCCGCACATAGTGAGCCCGCCGGACCGGCTTCCGGCGGGCTCACTCGTGTTCGGCTCGATGTGGCGTACGACGGCTCCGAATTCGCGGGGTGGGCGGCGCAGCCGGACCAGCGCACCGTGGCGGGGGTGCTGCTGGACGGGTTGCTCCGGCTCTTCGGGCAGGCCGCCGGCCTGACCGTGGCGGGGCGTACGGACGCGGGGGTGCACGCGACGGGGCAGGTGTGTCACGTTGACCTTCCCGAGGTCGTGTGGCGCGAGCTTTCGCGGCATTCCACTCGTACGGCCAGCGAGCAGGTGGTGCGGCGGATGGCGGGTGTGCTGCCACCCGACGTACGGGTCACGGCGGTGACCGAAGTTCCCGCCGAGTTTGACGCGCGCTTCTCGGCGCTTCGGCGTCGGTACGAATACCGGGTGTGCGATCAGCCGTCGGGAGCGTCGCCGCTGCGGCGTCAGGACACCCTGTCATGGCCACGACCGCTGGACGTGGCCAACCTGAACACCGCCGCGCAAGGCTTGCTGGGCGAGCACGACTTCGCGGCGTACTGCCGGCGCAAAGAGAACGCCACCACCATCCGCACGCTGCTGTCCCTGGACTGGCGGCGAGACCACGACGACACCGTGGTGGCGCGGGTGGAGGCGGACGCGTTCTGCCAGGCCATGGTGCGCAGCCTCGTCGGCGGCCTGCTCCCCGTAGGCGATGGTCGTCGACCAGCGGAGTGGCCAGCGTCCTTGCTGTCGCGTCGCGACCGGGCAAGCGAGGTGGTCGTCGCGCCAGCCCATGGCCTCACGTTGGTGGGTGTTGACTACCCCAGAGACGTCGCCGGCTACGTGACGCAGGCGCGCCAGGCTCGGCAACGTCGCGGGGCGCCGGCCGCGGCCGATTGAGCAGCTCGTTTGGCGGCTCGGCCTCGGATTGGGGCTCGGTCTCGGCGCTGCTTCTAGCTGCCGGTTCTGGGCCTCGACGCGGGTGCTAGTTGACGGTGCCGGTCCGCTCGGCAAGCTTGGTGGCGAGATGGTCGATCAGAAGGTCGCTTGCGATGGTGGCCACGGTGTCATTCAGCTTGATCTGTTCGCCGTCGCCACGGCAGATGATCACGTACACCATGTAGTGGCCGCGCTCCTCCCAGTACAGCGCCAGCGACGCCTTGTTGATCTGAGCGGATGCCCCGGGGCCTTCCAGCCCTGCGAATGACCCCTTGTCGTCCTTGATCAGTGGGTCCAGCTTCTTCGAGTGGCCCTTGTTCTTCAGGTTGAACACACCGGCGGTGGCCCCGTACTCGCCGCCGCTGGTGTTGATCGCGGCGCGTACCACCTGGTTGCAGCCCAGCGACTGCAGCGTGCCACCAAGGCTGCCGGTGACGCCGTTCGAGCAGTTGCCCATCTGCTGTGCCTTGACCACCTTGTAGGTACGGGTCTTACCGGTGTTCTGATCCCGGGTGGTGATCGTCTTGTCGCCGAAGAGCTCGTTCTTGGTGAGGGGCTCCGGATCGGTGGAGCGCGAGCTGATGTCCACCGGTGTCGAGGTGGGGCTGGGCGACTTCGAGGGCGTCTTGCTCTTGGAGGCCTCGGGGGAGCTGCTGCTGGGGCCCCCTGCGGTGGGTTCGCCCTTGCCGTCGTCCCGAAACAGGAAGTAGCCGCCGACGCTGCATGCCGCGATTGCCACCACAGTGGCCAGGGCCACCAGCGTGGTGAGCCAGAATTTCGAGCCGCCGGTGGGGGGGGCCGGTGGCGGCCCGAACCCGGGTGGCTCGGCGAATTGGCCACCAGAGAACCCAGGCGCGGGGGGGAGGTCAAACGGACCCGGACCCTGACCCTGCCCGTGGGTGGGCTGGCCGTGTGCCGGTTGACCGTACCCAGGCTGGCCGGAGACGGGCTGGCTGTGGGGTGGCTGGCCATGCTGGTGGCCGTGCGGGTGCTGGCCGTGCCCAGGCTGGCCGGGGTGCTGGCCATACCCCGGTTGACCGTGTGGGGGCTGACCGTGTGGGGGCTGACCGTGTGGGGGCTGACCGTGTTGCGGCTGGCCGTGCGGGGGCTGGCCCGGGTTGGGAGAGCCGTACTGCGGGCCGTATCCACCTGACGCCTGCGGGTTGCCGCCGCTGGTGGGCGCCTGGTTGGGCTGACCGTACGGTTGCTGTGGCTGACCGTACGTGTTGCCTGGCCGATGCGCGGCTGACCCGTGGCCGTAGTGATCGCCACCTGTGGAAGGCCCATATGGTGTTGCGCCGTGGCCCGGCCCGTAGGGCTGACCTGGGTGCTGGTCCCCGAGCGTCATGCGGCTCAGCGTACAGCGAGCGCACAGACGTTTCGGGGCCGCCTGTCGCTGCCTGGGCGCAGCTCGGACCGGGTGCTCCAGGGGCGTCGAGCGGGACGTGCGCCGAGCAGCGGGAAGCCCAACGGCAGGCGCCCCTGTGGGACGCCGCCAGGTCATGGCGGGAGAATCGGGGGTATGCCGGCCGAGTTGCCTGGAAGGTCGTCCGCCACGCCATCGTCGAAGTCGGGTGAGCACTACTTCACCGCGACTCCGGGCAGTTCCGCGCGTCGGCGCACTGTCAGTTTCAGCGCCGCAGGTGTGCCCCTGACCCTGGCGGCTTCGTCCGGGGTCTTCTCCGCGGACCGGCTTGATCCGGGCACCGCAGTCCTGCTGCGTAAAGCGCCGCTGCCGAACGGCCCAGGCCGGTACCTGGATCTGGGCGCCGGTTACGGGCCGATCGCGTGCGCTCTGGCGGTCGCCGCTCCACAGGCGACCGTCTACGCGGTTGACGTCAACACCCGCGGGTTGGAGTTGGTGCGTGAGAACGCGCGCACCTTGCAGCTGGACGACCGGGTTGTGGCCGCAACCCCCGATCAGGTGCCCGAGACGCTGACCTTCCACCAGATCTGGAGTAACCCTCCAATCCGGATCGGGAAGCCGGCGTTGCGTCAGATGTTGGACCAGTGGCTGCCACGACTGACGCCGGACGGTGTCGCCTGGCTGGTGGTGGCACGGCACCTGGGGGCCGACTCCCTCGGGGAGTGGCTCACCGATCGCGGTTGGCGGGTCGAACGACACGCCAGCCAGAAGGGGTACCGGGTCTTGGCGGTCCGCAACGAACCGCCAGCCGCCTGAGTCCGCAGCTAGCCGCCAGTCGGCGAGGGCATTCGAGCCGTGGGCGGGCGAGAGGTGGGGCGGGCATCGAGCCGCGGGGGCGGCGGCAGAAATTCGAGCGACGCGGTGACGCGGGCACACCAGAATGAGCGGGCTATGGGTTACGTGGACGTGGCGGATGTGGGGCACCAGCTCCCGGACGGGCGGGTGCTGCTGCGTGGCGTCTCGTTCCGGGTCGGCGAGGGCGCGAAGGTGGCGTTGATCGGCCCCAACGGGGCTGGCAAGACCACCCTGCTGCGCATGGTCGCAGGCGATCTGACGCCGCAGACCGGAGTGGTGGCCCGCTCCGGCGGGTTGGGCGTGATGCGGCAAATGCTCACGGGTCCACCCAGCAGCACGGACAGGTCGAACGGCTCTGGGGCGCCCAGCGGCGCTGACACGGACCCTGGGGCGCAGGTTGTCACGTTGGCGGACTTGGCGCTCGCCATGTCGCCGCCGCCGATTCGCGCAGCCGGCGAGCGGCTGGCTACCGCGGAACGCAGGATGGTGGCGGCCGAGACGAGAGGTCGGTACTCGGCCGGCGCGGAGAAGGCCCAGCTGCGGTACGCCGAGGCGCTTGCCGCCTGGGGCGAGGCTGGTGGCTACGACAGCGAGATCCGCTTCGACACCGTGGCTGTGATCGTGCTGGATCAACCGTGGGAGCAGGTGCGCAATCGCGAGGTGCGCACCCTCTCGGGGGGTGAGCAGAAGCGTTTCGCGTTGGAGCTGCTGCTCCGGGGGCCGGACCAGGTGCTGCTGCTCGACGAGCCGGACAACTTCCTCGATGTGCCGGGCAAACGATGGCTGGAGCAGCGCCTCAACCAATCGGACAAGAGCGTCCTGTACGTCAGCCACGACCGTGAGCTGCTCGCTCGTACCGCCGACCGGGTGGTCACCCTGGAGAGCCAGAGCGCATGGACGCACGGCGGCGGTTTCGCCACCTGGCACGAAGCCAGGGCCGCCCGCCACGAGCGCCTGGACGAGCTGCGCCGTCGCTGGGACGAAGAACACGCCAAGCTCAAGCAACTCGTGATCATGTACAAGCAGAAGGCGGCGTACAACTCGGACATGGCCAGCCGTTTGCAGGCGGCGAAAACCAGGCTGGCGAAGTTCGAAGCGGCGGGCCCTCCGGAGGTGGCTCCGAAGGAGCAGGACATTCGGGTGCGGCTCGCTGGTGGGCGTACCGGCAAACGCGCGGTGATCTGCGAGCAACTGGAACTGGACGGGCTGACGTACCCCTTCGATCTTGAAGTGTGGTACGGCGACCGTGTCGCCGTGCTGGGCGGCAACGGCACCGGCAAGTCACACTTCCTGCGGCTGCTGGGCCGGCTCGGCCCAGACGGCGGCAAATCCCCTGCGGCAGACCAGGCAGGCTCCGCCGGCCCGGCGCCACAGGAGAGCACCGGCGGACCGTTGGAATCGGTGGCGTGCCACGGGGTGGCGAGGTTGGGCGCCCGCGTGGTCCCTGGGCATTTCTCGCAGACTCATGATCGGCCGGAGCTGGCGGGCCGGACCCTGCGAGACATCCTGTGGCGAGGCGACGACCGCCGTGACGGGCTGGACCAGTCAGCGGCGATGCGGGTGCTGAACCGGTACGAGCTGACAGGTCAGTCCGAGCAGAGCTTCGGCACCCTCTCCGGTGGCCAGCAGGCCAGGTTCCTGGTGCTGCTGCTGGAGTTGTCGGGCGCGACCCTGCTGCTGCTCGACGAGCCCACCGACAACCTCGACCTGGCCAGCGCGGAAGCCCTCGAGGCGGGGCTGGCGGGGTTCCAGGGGACGGTGATCGCGGTGACGCACGATCGATGGTTCACCCGTGGCTTCGACCGGTTCGTGGTGTTCGGCGCCGACGGCGAGGTCAGTGAGTCGGCTCAGCCGGTGTGGGACTGAGCTGCTCCGGCACGGTTGGTTCGGCCGGCACTGTGGCTCGGGGTGTCCGTGTCGCGCTGACCAGAGCGCACACGGTGAGGATGGCGCCGGCGAGCAGCCAGAGCAGGGACATGCCGGTGTTGTCGACGACGTCGCCCACCTCGTACCCCACGGGGATGTGGTGTGGCGGCGCGGACGCCTTCTTCACCATGGCGAGACACACCACCCCGGCGATCAGCGCCGCCAGGGTCACCGCGGAGGGCCACCACGCGCGGTGCTCCCGGACTCCGGCCAGCAGCAACATGGCGATACCGATCCCCACGCTGACGGTGAACCAGAGCCCGGCCGCGCCAAACGACGTCACCCAGTACTCCCGGATCACCACATGCTTCGCGGACACACCGTACTGATAGGACCACGGAACGCCGGCGGCCAGCACGATCATCGCGGTGGCGAAGCCCGCGTACCCGCGTACGTCGCGAGCCGGCCACGCGAACCGGCACACCGTCAAGGCGAGGCAGAACACTCCGAAGCTGGCGAACCAGAACCCCAGATCGATGCTGCCCCACACCGAGGCGACCCCCGGCGCCAACCCGCCGTTGTTCAGATCCGCCTGCCGATCCGCGGCGAGCATGATCGCGCCGTACATCCGGCGGTTGACAAGC
>JBOGDL010000192.1:0-11905 GCA_050701815.1 Micromonosporaceae bacterium
CGCCGCTGCTGGGCGCCCTGGGCTCCTTCATCACCGGATCCACCACCAGCAGCAACGCGTTGTTCTCGGCGTTGCAGCGGGACGTGGCCATGCTGATCGACGTGCCACCCTCGGATCTGCTCGCGGCTCAGCTCGCGGGCGGCAACATCGGCAACTCCCTCGCTCCGATGGTGGCGTTGCTCGGCCTGAGCGCGATCGGCCGTCCCGGCGCCGAGGGCGATGTGGTGCGGCGTACCTTGCCGTCCGCGGCGGTGCTGCTCGCGAGTGCGGTCGGGTTGACGTTCCTGCTGCTGGCGCTGCACTCCTAGAACGCCGCCACGGCTCAGCCGGTGAAGCCGGTGCCGTCCCGGTGCGGCGCCCCCACCGGCTTCGACTCCGGCGATCCGCGTTGCCGCAGGTAGATGGAGAGCACCGCCATCGAGACCAGGGCCAGCAGCTCGGACTGCCAGTTCTGCAGGGTGCGGTTCCAGAAGTCCGGCGCCACGAGGTACTCCGGCCACGACACCGGGGCGGACAGTTCCGCGAGCTGTTCCTGGTTGTACGCCACCACACCGGCCACCGACTGCACCAGCCAGGTGGCAAGGAAGATCGAGCCCATCACGATGCCGAGCGAATGCGAGTAGACGGCCAGCCGGAAGCCGCGGACCCGCGCCCAGGCCGGGGAGTCAGCGTGGGCATGCTCGCCGACGCGTTGCTCCTCGTCACTCTCCCGGCCGGCCTTATGGACGGGCTTGGACTCCGGCGAGCCGCGCTGCACCAGCCACACCGTGCCGAAGATGTAGAGGAAGAACTGCAGGTACTCCGACTGCCAGTTCTCCATCACGTCCACTCCGAAGTCGGAGGAGGTGACGTAGTCGCCGAGCGAGACCTGCTGCAGGCCGGCGGCACGCTGCCCCTGGTTGAATTCGGCGCAGCCGACCAGCGCTTGGGCCCCGAGGATGACGAGGAAGGCCAGTCCGAACACCAGGCCCAGGGAGTTGTCCCGGAGGAACCGCCGCATCCCGATCGCCTACCGACGCAGCAGCGCGATCGCTGTGAAATACACCAGCCCCGCCGCGATCACGGTCAGGACCGCCACGAACATCGCCCGCATCGGCTCAGCCCCCTTTGATCACGCAGTCGTACGGTCGGTCGGCGCCTCGCGCACGGCACCCAGCCGCGGTCACCTTCCAGACGCCGGAGAACTCGGCGAGGAACACCGTGTCATGGCTGAACACCACCCACGCCTGGCTGCCGTACGCCTCGACGCTGCGGGCCCGCCCGGCCACGGGCAGCTTCTTGGCCAGCACCGTCCGGGCGCAGGGATGCTTCGCTGAGATCATCAGTTCATGGCGGGTCTGTGGCGCGAGGACCCGGCAGGCGTCCCCGCCGTGACCGTCGGCGAGCGCGGTGTGCAGCCGCCGCGCGACCCGCTCGGCGGCGCCTTCGCGATGGGCCAGGCCGCCGCAGCCAGCCAGCGCCGCCACAGCCGCCACCGTCACCGCCAGCAGCAACGTCCCGGCCACCCGCCGACACGGAAGGGTCGTCATGTCGCCACCAGCAGCGCCTGTGGCGCGGCCTGCTTGAGCCGGGTGCGCAGCCACGCCAACTGTGTGGAGGTCTCGGCCTGGCAGTCCTGGACCACGCGTAGCAGGTCCCGATCCGGGACGCCCTGCGCGGCCTGGCCGACCACGGTCCACGTGATGTCGAGGAACGCCGCGAGCAGGAACAGATCCTGTAAGTCTCGGAGCAACCCCACCGGGCCGGTCCGGGCTTCCGGCAAGCCCTCGGCGCGCAACCGCTCCGGCTCGGTCTGCGGCTGCTCGCCGTACCGGTCCACGGTGGGCTGCAACGCGGCCAGGTGGGCTTCGCACTGCTGGATGAACAGCCCGCAGGTGTGCGTGACGTCGGCTTCAGCCGAGTGCCCGTCGGCGACCTGTCGATAGGAGTCGATCAAGGTGCGTTCGGTCGCGTCCAGCAGTCCGACGTAGACAGGCAGCTGCATCCTCACCTCTCCCCTGCCGCGCCGGCGGCCGCACCGGGCTGGTCCTTGTCCACCGCGTTCACCTGCACCGCGGCCATCTTGAACGTCGGCTGTTTGGACACCGGATCCCAGGCGGTGAGAGTCAACTCGTTCGCGGCCTGATCGGCGTAGTGGAAGGGCGCGAACACCACCCCGTCCCGGGTGTGGGTCACTCGCGCCGGCGCGGTGACCGTGCCCCGCGCGGACTCCACCCGTACCAGATCGCCGTCGGCGACCCCGCGCTGCCTGGCGTCCGTCTCCGACAACTCGACCCACATCGACGGCGCCCGCTGTTGCAGTTGCGGCGCCCGTCCGGTCTTGGTGCGGGTGTGGAAGTGCCACACGGTGCGGCCGGTGATCAGACGCAACGGATGCCGCGGGGTCGGTTCTTCCGGCGCCGGCATGTGGTGGGCGCCTTTCAAGATCGCCCGCCCGTCCGCCCGCAGCGCGCGGTGCTCGGTCTCGGTCACGACGGCGCCGGTGAGCAGGTCGTGTCCGTAGTTCTCGCAGTGTTCGGTGTACGTGGGGAACTGCGGGTCGGCGTACAGCCGGGGTGCGCCGTCGGGGTGCTCAGTGTTGCAGGGCCAGCGCACCGGGCCACGCTCCCGCAGCATCGCGTACGTGATCCCGGTGTAGTCGCACGGCCGGCCCGCCGAGCACCGCTTCCACGCCTCGAACGCCTGCTCCGGGGTCTGCCACGGCGGCAGCGGGCGACCGCTGTTGTCCCGCAGACCCATCCGCCGGGCGTAGTCGAGCCAGATCGCCAGGTCGGCACGGGCCTCGCCGGGCGGCTCGACCGCCTGCTCGGACAGGTGCACGGTGCGCTCCGCGTTGGTGTACGTGCCGGTCTTCTCGCCCCACAACGCCGCCGGCAGCACCACGTCGGCCAGTTCAGCGGTCTCGGTGCGGTACCCGTCGGAGACCACGGTGAAGCAGTCCGGGTTGCGCAGCGCGGCTCGGATCCGGGGCAGGTCCGGCATCGACACCGCCGGATTGGTGCCGGCGATCCAGAGCAAGCCGATCGAGCCCTGCTCGACGTACCGGAAAATCTGCATCGCGTGGGTGGGCGGCGCCCAGTGCGGGATCGTCATCGGGTCCACGTCCCACAGCTGAGCCAGCTCCGCGACATGGTCTTCGTTGTCCCAGTTGCGGAACCCGGGCAGGTCGCCGTCCGCGCCGCATTCCCGGTTGTTCTGGGCGGTGGGCTGGCCGTTCATCTGCAGCACCCCGGCGCCGGGCCGGCCCAGCATGCCGCGTAACAGGTGCAGGTTGTTCACCCCCACGGACGCGGCGGTGGCCTGATGCGACTGGTAGAAGCCCTGCAGCACAGTGGAGAGCACCCGCTCGGAGCGGCCGAAGATCTCGGCGGCCCGGGCGATGTCCTCGGCCGGGACGCCGCACACCTCGGCGGCCCGTTCCGGAGGCCATGCCTGCGCGACGTCGGCCAGCTGCTGATATCCCACGGTGTGCTGGTCGGTGTACCCGCGATCGACGTGGCCGCGCCGGATCAGCTGATGCGTCAACGCGTTCACCAGCGCCAGGTTCGTGCCGGGACGCACCGCCAGGTGCACGTCGGCGCGCTGCGCCGCATCCGTGCGGCGGGGATCTGCCACCACCAGAGCCGGCCGGTCAGGCGCCTGCAGCCGATCCAGCATCCGGGCCCAGAGCACGGTCTGGGTCTCGGACACGTTGTGCCCGTACAGGAAGATCGCGTCGCAGTGCTCGACGTCGTCGTAGCAGCCGGGTTGGCCGTCGGCCCCGAAGCTCTCCTTCAGCGACGCCGCGGCCGTCGCGGTGCACAGCCGGGTGTTGCCGTCCATGTGCGGGGTGCCCAAGCCCGCCTTCCCGATCACGGCGAGGGTGTAGTACTCCTCCAGCATCAGCTGCCCGGACGTGTAGAAGGCGTGGGAGAGCCCGCCCTTGTCCGCGAGCAGCTGGCTCGAGCGCGCGACGATCTCGGCCATCGCGGTGTCCCAGTCGGTCTCCACCAGCTCGCCGTCGCGGCGCAACAGCGGCCGGAGCAACCGGTCGGACCGCTGGCCTTGCCAGCCGTACCGGCCTTTCGGGCCCAACCGGCCGCGGTTCACGGGGTCGTCCGCGCGCCCCCGCACTCCGACCATCCGCCCGTTCGACACCGCGATGTCCAGGCCGCAGCCGTTGCTGCAGAGCAGGCACGCCGAGCGGACCCAGCGCTGCACGTCCCGCTCGTTCACGCCGTCTGCCAGGTGACTGTCCACCCTGACCGGCCAGTGAGTCCCCCGACCGTGGGGGGTACGGGGCCCCCAGATGTCCACAGTCCGATCGGACATGCTCCTCCTGCCTGCCCAAGCCGGTTGATCACCGCCGCACCGGCATATACCCCAGACAGGGACGACACACACACACAAATCGGCCGCGCCGCGACGCGTGGGCGTGTCGGCGCCCCCGAGCCGGCTGCGCGTCGGGCCGGACCCGGTTGGCTCAGCTGGTTGCGCCCTTGCGGCCGCCCAGCAGCTCCTGCGCCTTGGTTTTGACGCCCTTCTTGACCACGTCCCAACGCTCCGGGTCGCCCTTGATCACAGAGGCGGCGGCGTTGCTGATCTGATCCCAGCTGGCAGCGGGCGGAATCGGCGGCACGGTGGGGTCGGTGACGAACTCCACCAGACAGGGACGATCGGCGCGCAACGCGCGTTCCCAGGCGCCGGTCACGTCAGCTGGGTCGTCCACCTTGACACCGTCCAGACCGATGCTCTGCGCGTACCCCGCGTACGGGAAGTCCGGCAACCGCTGCGACGGCAGGAACTGTGGCGAGCCGCCCATCGCCCGCAGCTCCCAGGTCACCTGGTTCAGGTCCCCGTTGTTGAGCACCCCCACGACCAGCCGGGGATCGTCCCATTCCTGCCAGTGCCGGGCGGCGGTGATCAGCTCGTTGATGCCGTTCATCTGCATCGCGCCATCGCCGACCAGGGCGACCGCGGGCCGGTCCGGGAACGCGAACTTCGCCCCCACGGCGTACGGGAGAGCGGGGCACATGGTGGCCAGGGTGCCAGAGAGCGAGCCGCGCATCTGGGCCCGGAACGTCAGGTGCCGGGCATACCAGTTCGCGGCGGACCCGGAGTCGGCGGTGATGATCGCGTTGTCGGGCAGCAGCGGCGACAACTCATGGAACACCTGCTCCGGGTTGATCGGGTCCGCCGCGACACCGGCGCGCCGCCGCATCACCTCCCGCCAGCGGGCTGTGTTCGACTCCACGGTCTGGCGCCAGGACCGGTCGGCGTTGCGCTTCACGAGCGGGATCAGCGCCCGTAGCGTGGCCGCAGCGTCGCCGACCAGGTTCACTTCGTACGGGTAGCGCATCCCGATCATGGTGGGGTCGATGTCGATCTGCACCCCGCGGGCTTGCCCGTACTCGGGCAGGAACTGGCTGTACGGGAAGCTCGACCCGACCGTAAGCAGCGTGTCGCAACCTGTCATCAGCTCGTAGCTGGGGCGGGTGCCGAGCAGCCCGACCGCACCGGTGACGAATTCCAGCTCGTCGGAGAGCACGTCCTTGCCCAGCAGCGCCTTGGCCACGCCGGCGCCGAGCAGATCCGCGATCTCGACCACCTCGTCGACGGCGCCGGCGGCGCCCTGGCCCACCAGCATCGCGACCCGTTCCCCGGTGTTGAGCACCTCGGCCGCTCGGCGCAGGTCGGACTCGGCCGGGATCGAGGTGGACGCGGGGGCGCCCAGGCTGGACGGCACCATCTTGAACGCGTGCGACGGCGGGCTGTACGCCAGCTCCTGCACGTCCTCGGGGATGATCAACGCGGTTACGGTGCGCCGCGCGGTCGCGATCCGGATCGCCCGGTCCAGCACGTTGGGCAGCTGCTCGGGGGTGGTCGCCATCTGCGCGTACTCGCTGGCGACGTCCTTGAACAGGGACAGCAGGTCCACTTCCTGCTGGTACGAGCCACCCATCGCGGTGCGGTCGGTCTGCCCCACGATCGCCACCACCGGGACGTGATCGAGTTTGGCGTCGTACAGGCCGTTGAGCAGGTGGATCGCGCCTGGCCCGGAGGTGGCGACGCAGACCCCGACCTGGCCGGAGAATTTGGCGTACCCGACCGCCTCGAAGGCGGACAGCTCCTCGTGCCGCGCCTGGATGAAGCGGGGATCGTCGCCGGCGCGATGCCAGGCGGCGAGCAGCCCGTTGATGCCATCACCGGGGTACCCGAAGACGTGCCGCACCCCCCACTCCCGCAGTCGTTTCAGCATGAAATCCGCGACCTTGTCGGCCATCTCCGCCCTCGATTCTGTGATGTTCGGGCATGACTCCGCAGCCCGCTCCGGCTCGAATTTCCCGACCCGCCGCACCGAGCGCCATACCCGACAACACGGCGCAACATGCGCCGCCTGCAGGCTGAATGCATGGACCGCGATGGTCCTGGGTAAGTCAAGGACGTAGCTGAAAGAGTCAATGTCGGGCAGGTCGGGGGCACGAACCCGGTGCAGATCTGCCCGACATCTCCTTGCCGATGGCGGAAAGGAGCTGACAATGCCTCAGCAAGCCTGGGGAAAGAAGAGCGAACGGCAGTACGAGCACATCAAAACGCAGCAGCAGGACCGTGGCGCCAGCGAAGATCGCGCTCAGGAGATCGCGGCCCGGACCGTGAACAAGAACCGGGCGCAGTCGGGCGCCTCCGCTCGCGCCAGCAAGGAGTCCGTCAAGGACATCTCCCCGCAGCGTCGTGGCGGTCACCGCTCCGGCAAGCGGATGGGCCCGCAGGGCCAGACCAAGCAGCAGCTGTACGGCGAGGCCCGCCGGCGCGGCGTCAAGGGCCGGTCGAACATGACCAAGCAGCAGCTGGAACAGGCGCTCGGCCGCTGACCGCGAGCTACTCGTGCAGTCCGGCGAGCCGGGACCCGATCCGGGCCAGCAGCGAGGTGCGCGCCGAGCCGCGCCGCTCCTCCCACGCGTCGGCGGCCCGGAACAGCCGGTACATCCCATGCACACCGAGCCAACGCACCGGCTCGGGCTCCCAGTTCGGGGAGCGGTGGTTCACCCACGGCAGCCGGGTCAACTCGGTGTCCCGGTCCAGCACCAGGTCGACCAGGGTGCGGGCGGCGACGTTCGCTGCGGTCACGCCGTGCCCCGCGTACCCGCACGCCGAGCCGAGGCTGGTCGCTGGATCGTGCCGAACGCTCGCGCACCAGTCCCGGGTCACCCCCAGCACCCCCGACCAGGCGTGGGCCACCCGCAGGTCCGCGTCGGGGAAGTAGCGCTCCAGGCGTGCCCGCAGCGCCCGGGCGGTGCGTTCCGCCGTGGCGCCGTCTGACCCGGTTCCGGACCCGAACCGGTACGGCACACCACGGCCACCCACCGCGATCCGGTCGTCGGCGGTGCGCTGGGCGTAGATGAACATGTGCGCCGCGTCGCTCAGGCACTCGGCGGACTCCCAGCCGATCCGGCGCCATTCCGCCGCCGACAGCGGCTCGGTGACGATCATCGAGCTGTTGATCGGGATGATCCGCCGCCGCCCCAGCAGCGGCCCGGCGTATCCCTCAGCGCAGACCAACACGTGGCGGGCCGTGAGCGTGGCGCGCGGGGTGACCACGGCGCCGGGCCGCACCTGTCGCGCGGGCGAGCGTTCGTAGATCGTCACGCCGCCGGCTTCGACCGCCCGGGCCAGACCCCGCGCCAACTTGGCGGGGTGGATCCGGGCCACGCCCGGGTAGTAGACGCCGCCCAGCACCCGGTCGGCGTTCACCCGGGACCGGGTCCGCTCGGCGCTGAGCAGGATCGACTCGTCGGGCGCGAGGCCGTAATGCAGATCGGCCTCGCGGCGGGCCCGCAACCGTCCCAGGCTGGCGGGAGTGGACGCCAGCACCAGGTTGCCGCCCCGATGCTGGTCAGCGGCGATCTGCTCGGCCTCAGTCACCCGGAGCACCTCGTCCACGCCCTGTGTCATGGCGCGTTGCAACGCCACCACGCCACCCAGACCACCTGCCCCGGCGGCGTAGCGGGCCCGGTTGCCGGGCATCAGATGCGACAACCAGCCGCCGTTGCGCCCGGACGCGCCGTACCCGACATGCTCGGCTTCCAGCACGGCGACCCGCAGCTGCGGCGCCGCCCGGGACAGGTAGTACGCGGTCCACAGCCCGGTGAACCCGGCGCCGACGACAGCCACGTCCACCTCGTCGGACGAGGTGAGCGGCGCCCGAGCGGCATCACCTGACGTGGATGCCACCCAGTAGGAGATCTCTCCGTTGGGGTAGTTCGCGGCGCCGGGGCCCACCTTCGAAGTCTGCATCGCGCGGGATGCTCCGTCAGCCGGCGTTCCCGGCGCCCGGCCGCGGCAGCGCCAGACACGCGACAGTCATCACCCCGGCCCCGACCGCGGAGAGCAACGCCACCGGCCAGGACGAGTGCACCGCGCTGAGCAGCCAGGTCGCGGTGATCGGGCCGAGGCCGCCGCCGATCGCGCCGGCGAAGTGGTAGCAGAGGCTGGTGCCGCTGTAGCGAACCGCGGGGGTGAACAACTCGGCCACCTCACCGGCGAGCACCCCGTACGACGCGCCGACGAAGGTCATCGCCACCGCGACCGCGACGTACAGCATGAACGCCTCGCGGGTGTGCATCATGGCGAACGCCGGGCCGGACCAGACCAGCAGCCCCACCGCCGACCAGGCGGCCACCAGTCGGGCGGTGTAGCGCTTGGCCAGCAGCACCCCGACGAAGATGAAGACGCCTTCCACCACCGCCGCGATGATGTTGGTCGGGAGCGCCAACGCGTTCGACATCCCCAGGGTCTCGGTCGCATAGCTCAACACGAACGAGGTCAACAGGTAGTACGTGAGGAACACACCCGCGAACGCGAACGTGCCGGTCAGCACCTGCAGCCCCTGGCGGCGGAACACCGTCACGATGGGCAGCCGGCTGGTCTCGTGGCGTTCCACGGCCCTGCGGAACTCGGGGGTCTCCGCGATCCGGAGCCGGATGATCAGGCCCACCGGGATCAACAGGGCGGACGCCAGGAACGGGATCCGCCACGCCCAGTCGACCAATTCGGCGGGGCTGAAGCTGCTGGTGACGGCGGTGAAGGCCAGGGTGGCGAACAGCAGCCCGCCGGGCGAGCCGAGCTGGGCGAAGGAGCCGTAGAAGACCTTCTGATTCGGCTGGGCGTTCTCGGTGGCGATCAGCACCGCGCCGCCCCACTCGCCTCCCACGGCCAGTCCCTGCACGATCCGCATCAGGACCAGCAGCAGGGCGGAGACGTTCCCACCGGTGTCATGCGCCGGCAACAGCCCGATGGCGAACGTGCTGACACCCATCGACAGCAGCGTGATCACCAGCGTGCTCTTGCGTCCGATCCGGTCACCCAGATGCCCGAACAGGGTCGCGCCCAAGGGCCGCACCACGAACCCGATGCCGTGGGTCAGGAAACCCAGCATGACGCCGATCAGCGGACTGACCCCGGGAAAGAAGACTTCGTTGAAGACCAGTGAGGCAGCGGTCAGGAAGATGAAGAAGTCGTACCACTCGATGGTGGTGCCGACGAACGACGCCGCGGCGATCCTTCGCAGCGGTGTGGTCGGCGCCAGGTTGTCGTGTGTCGATGTCGCGGACATGTCAGCTCCTGTGGGGGCAGGGGCGACGGCGGCTTCACCGGGCCGTCGGGGAGTGCGAGGTTGCGGCGCCTGGGCTGGTTGAGCCCGTGATCGGCCCGCTGGCGTGGCCACTGGTGTGGCCTGCGGCGCCGCCGGCCTGATCGGCCTGGCGGTCCTTGGCGGCTGCGGCACGAGTCGACTCTGACCCGTACCCGCCGCCGCCACCTGTCTGGATGACCACCCGGTCACCGGTGTTCACCACCGCCTCGTAGACGGTGGGAAGTCGCTCGACCGTGCCGTCAGCGCGTTCGATGAAGAAGCCGCCCACGCCCCCGGTCTCGCCGCCGTGGATGCCGGCGGCGCCGCTGCGGTGCCGGTCGCCGTAGCCGGCGATGCGGACCCCGTCCGCGGTGACGGCGTACACCCGTCGGATCCCGAGCCCACCGCGGGAGGCGCCGGCGCCGGACGAGCCCCGCAGCAGGGCGTACTCCTCGATCCGGAAGTGGCCGTAGTCGGTCTCCAGGGCCTCGATCGGCGCGTTGGCGCAGTTCGAGATCGGGTTGTCGAGCGCGTCCGCGCCGTCGTGGTCGGCGCAACCGCCCCAGCCGCCACCCAGGATCTCCAGCGCCACCTGGTAGTCGCCGGAGTCGCTGAGTTTGCTCACCGCGATCGCGGTGGTGGTGTCGAACCCGGTCGCGACGGCCCGTTCCGGGAGTGCCTCGGCGAGCGCGCGCACCACCGCGTTGAAAACCCGGGAAGCGGGTGTCAGGCGCGCCCGCACCGCGGCGGGCGGCCGGGGGTTCAGGATCGACCCGTGCCGGGCGGTCACGGTCAGCGGCCGGTTGCAGCCCTCGTTGAAGCTGATGTCGGGCGCGTCCAGCATGCATCGCACCGCCGACTGCACCGCCGACACGGTGGACGCGAACGGGCAGTTCACGTTCCCCAGGATCTGATCGTCGGCGGCGAAGTCCACGCTCATCTCGTCGCCGGCGACTGTCACCACGGCGTCGACCCGAGCCATGTCACCTCCCCATGGCGAGATGTCGAACTGCTCGGACGCCCGGTAGACGCCGTCGGGGATGCGTGAGATGGCGTCACGCACCCGCGCCTCGGAGTGGTCCTTGAGGTGGTCCATCGCCTGCAGGCAGACCTCGCGTCCGTGCCGGGCGAACAGTTCCGTCAAGCGACGGGTCGCGGTGTGGTTCGCCGCGAACTGCGCTCGCAGGTCGCCGATGACTGCGTCCGGGACCCGCACGTTGGCGGCGATCACCCGGCGCACGAACCCAGCGGGGTCCTCGAAGTCACGGGACACCGAGAACCGAGACAGCGGCAGCCGCAGCCCCTCCTGGTAGAGCTCGGTGGCGTGGGCGGACATCCCCGCATGGGCGCCGCCGAGATCCAGGTGATGCGCGGTGGACGCGCCGAACCCGACCAGCTCGCCAGCCGCGAAGATCGGCGTGAACAGGTAGATGTCCTGCAGGTGCTGCCCGCCCGAGTACGGGTCGTTCATCAGCAGCGCGTCGTCCGGGGTCAGCGTCGCCACGTCGACGGTCTCGCTCAAACCGCGCAACGCGAGCGAGATCCCCGCCGTCATGATCGGTATGCACTCCGCCTGTGCCACCACCTCGCCGCGCCGGTCGGTGAGCGCCACCGAGAAGTCCCGCGCCTCGCGGACGATCGACGAGATAGCCGACCGGCGCAGGTTGACGGCCATCTCCCGCACCAGCGCGTCGAAACCGGCCTTGACGATGCCGAGCCGGGCCGGGTCGAGCCCGACGCCGTCGGGGAGGGCACTGCCGGGCCGGCCCGGGTCGGGCGCCACCTCGCTCACCTCCGCTCCAGGATCAGGTTGGTGTTCTGGTCCACGTGCGCCGTCCACCCGGTCGGCACGAACGCGGTGGAGGTGTCGTCCTCGATCACGGCGGGGCCGGGTTGGCAGTCCCCGACCGCCAGGCTGGCGCGGCGCCGGAACACCGCTGGGACCAGCTCACCGGCTTCGACGATCTCGTGCTTGCGCGTCGGCAGGCTGACGTCGATCTCGATCCGAGGCAGCGCGATCGCGGGAGGTGGTGTGGTCACGGTCAGCCGGTTGGTGACGAGCTGCACCGGGCGTTGCGGATCGGAGTACCCGTACCGCCTGGCGTGCACCTGGTGGAAGCGCTCCACCAGTGCCGCCACCCGACTCCGCTCCGGCACGACGGCGCCAGCCTGGGCGTCAGACGCTGGGGCGTCGGGCAGGTCCACTGTGACCTCGAAGCCCTGCCCCCGGTAACGCATGTCCACGCTGTGCGCGTAGCGGGCGTCGCGCAGCTCGATCCCCTGATCGAGCAGCTC
>JBOGDL010000193.1:0-2951 GCA_050701815.1 Micromonosporaceae bacterium
ACGCGGCCATCACGGGCACCAGCTCGATTGAGCGCTCGGTCAGGCTGTAGATCGCCTTCTGTTTGTGGCTGGGGTCGTCCCGCCTGGTCAACATGCCCAGCTCAACCAGTTTCTTCAGCCGGCTGGCCAGGATGTTTGACGCGATTCGTTCTTGTGATCCGTTCAAAAGCTCACGGAAGTGGCGTCGGCCACCGAAGATCATGTCGCGGAGGATCAGCAGGCTCCACTTGTCGCCGAAGACCTCAAGCGACAGGTTGATCGGACACCCCGAGCGGTGAGCGGCAGTCATGACCCCTCCGGGAGAACTGGTTGCATGACAGGAGCAGTCTACCTATGCTACTAAGCGATTGCAAACTGCAATCAGGTGGAGGCATCCCATGGCCAGGCTGATCTACTCCGGAAACATCTCGTTGGACGGCTACACCGCCGACGCGGAGGGCAAATTCGACTGGAGCGCGCCGGACGGTCAGGTGCACGCGCACATCAACGACCTCCACCGGGCCGTGCGAACCTGGCTGCTGGGCCGCCGGATGTACGAGGTGTTGACTCCCTGGGAAACCATGCACACCCTCCCCGACCAACCTCCCCACATCCTCGACTTCGCCCAGATCTGGCAAGCAGCGGACAAGATCGTGTACTCCAGCACACTGCGCGAGCCGTCCACCGCCAGGACCCGGATCGAACGAGAGTTCCACCCGGACGCGATCCGCCAGCTGAAAGAGTCAGCGGAGTCCGACCTGACCGTTGGCGGCGCCGACCTCGCCGCCCAGGTGATCCGCGCCGGCCTGGTCGATGAGCTGCACATGTTCATCAGCCCGGTCGTGGTGGGCGGCGGCAAGCGGTTCCTGCCCGCCGACCTGCGCCTCAACCTCGAGCTGATGGCCGAACACCGCTTCGACAATGGCGTGGTGCACCTGCACTACGGCGTCCAGACAGGACAGGGCATGCGAGCCTGGTGACGTGTGTGGGAGGCATGTCGCGCGCGCGGTGTGGTGGACCCTGTTCTGCGGCGCACTCGCAGTGTTCGCGATCAATTTTGAGGATTTCTGGAAGGTGCTGGAGGTCTGGTCAGCTGGACGGCCCACCTCGAATGTGACGCTATGGGGTCTACCCATGGTGTGGTGGGGGCGCATCGGCAAGCTGATGCAGTTTGCTGCCGGCTGCGTGGTGGTTCTTGACTTGATCGGGCCTGACAGGTTGCGCGAAGTCGGTGAACGCGCGACTGACCGTTGGAAAGCCTCAGTCACCGGGCTTCGTGAGCAAGCTGAGCTAGGACGTCTCCACCAGCGGATTGAGGGGCTGTTCATCTGCGCCGCGGGAAATCCTGCGATCCATCGCTCGTGGGCATTGATGAGCAACGCCAGCGCTTCCCTGCCGAACCAGCCATGGTTCACCGCGGAAATGGTCGACGAGCTGGAGGTCAAGATCTGGGCTGGAGTGCGGCAGCTGCACACCGGACATCATGACCCGGACGCGACCTCACACGATTGCGCACGTCGCGCACAGCCCCATCATTTTGTGTGTGGGCCAGAGGCCATGTGGGCGGAACAGCAGGTCAAGGCCTTTGTCTGGGACGGGTTGCCAGCGCGCGAGCGGGACCTGCTCCGGCAGTGGGAGAGAGGACTCTTCCGCCGCAACTACTGGTACTTCGCGGGGGCTGTCGCCGGCTACGTGCTGTTCCTCAGCTGGGTGGTGTGGACGGCGCCGGCATGGGGTTCCAACCCTCCGTGGCACGCAGTCCTCCTCACGCTGTTGGCGTTCTTCGCGATCCTGACCCCCATCCTGTTGCCCGCTCATAGCGAGCGTCGGGCCACTCTTGTCAGCAGTTTCACCGGCGCTGTGGCCACGGTGCTCGACCAAGCCAGACCCGGGCATCAGGTGCGTTGGCTCGGGTTCTGCCTCTTCGTTCTCGGTTTCAGCCTTGACTTGCTAGCGAGCTAGCAGGCCTCAAAGCCCGCAACCGAAGCGGAACGGAAACCCTGATGGCAGCAGCTCCACAGTGGTCAACTGTAGGCATTCTGTACGAGTTCTGTACGAACGACCGATACTCCTATGTGGTTGCGAATGCCACTGACCAAGGAGGCTGGTCATGCACGAATGTGAACGTCCCGAGGCCGGGCACGGCGCTGACGGCAGTCCGCGCGCACGGATGGCACGCCGGCTGGGGGTGCTGTGCGCGGCTGTGCTCGGCGCCTGGCTGCTGACACCCGCGGCGCCAGCGAGCGCAGCCCCTAACTTCCAGCTCCCGTTCCCCTGTGGCCAGACCTGGTCCGGCCAGACCCGCACCAACCACAGCCCCGCGAACGCGATCGACTTCAACCGCACCGACGACTCCGGCGACCCGGTCGTGGCCAGCGCCGCCGGCACCGTGGACGTGGTGGCCGACCTGGGCGGCACCAGCTACGGAAAGTACGTGCGGATCAACCACGGCAGTGGCTGGACCACGTACCACGCGCACCTGTCAGCCTTCGCCGTCTCTGAGGGCGACAAGGTGGTGGCGGGCACCCGCATCGGCTCCGTGGGGACCACCGGCGGCTCGACCGGGCCGCACCTGCACTACGAGCAGCGCTTGAACGGCAGCGCCGTGAAGATCACCTTCAATGGCGCGCAGGCGCTCTACTGGGGCACGAAGAACTACACCAGCGCGAATGAGTGCGGGGCCAACCCGTACAGCCCGTACATGGTGTGCGGGAACGCGTACAGCATCATCGACAGCGACCTGCTCGGCACCAGCGGCAGCAGCTACGGCCGGGTGTACCTGATGTACAACTCCGACAACGGGTACAACTGCGTGGCGACAATCAAGCACAAGTCGGTGGGAACGAACAGCGCCACGTCGTCCTACCTGGAACCCGAGGGCGGGACCCGCACCACCGACTCCGGCAGCTACGGCTGGTACGCGGGACCGGTCCGGAAATCCGCTCCCAGCGTGTGCGTCAAGTGGGGCGGCG
>JBOGDL010000194.1:0-28794 GCA_050701815.1 Micromonosporaceae bacterium
CTCACAGCACCCCTTTCGTGCTGGGCACCGAGCCGGCGTTGCGCGGGTCGACCGCCACCGCGTCCCGCAACGCCCGGGCCAGCGCCTTGAACTGCGCCTCCACCACGTGGTGGGCGTCGGGTTGCTGGCCCGGGTTGGCGGCCCGGAGCACGCTCACGTGCAGGGTGAACCGGGCGTGGTGCCCGAAGGACTCCAGGATGTGCCGGGTCATGCTGGTGGCGTAAACCGGTCCGATGTACGGCACCAGCCCGGCCGGCTCCTCATGCACCACGTACGGGCGGCCCGACACGTCCACCACAGCTCGGGCCAGCACCTCATCGAGCGGCACCGACGCATCGCCGAACCGGCGCACCCCGGCCTTGTCACCAAGCGCCTCAGCGAACGCCTGACCGAGGGCGATCGCGGTGTCCTCCATGGTGTGGTGGGCGTCGATGTGCAGGTCGCCTTCCGTCTTCACGGCAAGGTCGAAGCCGCCGTGCTTGGCGAGCTGGTGCAGCATGTGGTCGTAGAAGCCCACGCCGGTCGAAATGTCGATCTTCCCGACGCCATCGAGGCCCAATTCGACGCCGACGTCGGTCTCCCCCGTCGCGCGGCGCACCGAAGCTGTGCGACTCATCGGATGTGCTCCCCTCGCTGCCCCGACCGGCTCGATCCAGACGGCCCATCCTCGCGTGCCGCCCGATCCGGGCTCGACTCGGCGCCCGCCGCGAACTCAGACCCGCCCGACCCCGCGCTCGGTCCGGCGCCCGCCGCAACCTCCGACCCGGCCAGCCCCGCCGCCGGCAGGCCCGTCCCGGCCTCCGTGATCACATCGGCGATCGCCTCCAGGAACGCGGACGACTCCTCCGGCGTGCCCGCGGTGACCCGAAGCCAGCCCGCCAGCCCGACGTCGCGCACCAGGACCCCGCGGCGCAACAACGCCTGCCACACCGCTCGCTGATCCGCGAACTCGCCGAACAGCGCGAAGTTGGCGTCGCTCGGCGGTACTGTCAGCCCGAGGTCACGCAGGCCAGCCACGATCAGGTCGCGCTCCTGCTTGATCGACTCCACGGTCCCGAGCAGCGCGTCGGCGTGCGCCAGCGCGGCCCGCGCCGCTGCCTGGGTGAGCGCCGACAGGTGGTACGGCAGCCGTACCAGTTGCAGCGCGTCCACCACCGCCGGCTGCGCCGCCAGGTAACCCAGCCGGGCCCCGGCGAACCCGAACGCCTTGCTCATGGTCCGGGTGACCACCAGCCGCGGGTGCTCGGCCATCAGCTCCAACGCGGTGTGCGCCCCAGTTCGCGCGAACTCCACATACGCCTCGTCGACCACCACCAGGCCAGGAGCGACCCGCAGCACCGCCTGAAGCGTCTGGATGGACAGCGACACCCCGGTCGGGTTGTCCGGAGAGCAGAGAAACACCAGCTCCGGCTGGTGCTCGGCGATCTGCGCCAGTGCGACGTCGGGATCGATCGTGAAGTCGCCGCTTGGCCTCCCCGCCTGAGCGCGAGCGGCATCAGCCCGAGCGCCGTCGACCCAGCGGGCGCCGTCGATCCAGCGGGTGCCCGTTCCCAACGCCAACAACGGGTGCATCGAATAGCTCGGGGTGAAACCGAGCACGCGGTGACCCGGGCCGCCGAACGCCTGTAGCAGTTGCTGCTGCACCTCGTTGGAGCCGTTCGCGGCCCACACGTTCGACACGTCCAAGCCGTGCCCCAGGTACCCGGCCAGGTCTTCCCGCAGCGCCACGGCGTCCCGGTCCGGGTACCGGTTGAGGTCCGAGAGCACTCCGGCGACTGCCTTTTCGATCCCCGCCACGACCTCTGCCGGCGGACGCCACGCGTTCTCATTGGTGTTCAACCGCACCGGCACGTTCAGCTGAGGAGCGCCGTACGGGGACCGACCCCGCAGGTCCGCTCGTAACGGCAGGTCCTCGAGCCGCAACCGCTCAGGCATCGCCGCTTCGCCTCCGGGCGGCCACGGCCTGGCCATGTGCCGGCAGGTCTTCGGCGTTGGCCAGCGTGATCACGTAGTCAGCCGCCTGCGTCAACGCCGGCTCGGTGTACTCCACGATGTGCACGCCACGCAGGAAGGTCTGCACCGAGAGACCGGAGGAGTGCCGGGCGCAGCCGCCGGTCGGCAACACGTGGTTGGAGCCGGCGCAGTAGTCACCCAACGAGACCGGCGAGTACGGCCCGACGAAGATCGCCCCCGCGTTGCGCACCCGCATCGCCACCTCTCGGGCGTCCCGGGTCTGGATTTCCAGGTGCTCTGCCGCGTACGCGTCCACCACCCGCAGCCCGTGTTCCAGGTCGGAGACCAGCACCGTGCCTGACTGCGGCCCGGAGAGCGCCTGAGTGATCCGTTCCGTGTGTTTCGTCGCCGGGACCTGGACCTGCAACTGCGAGTCCACGGCGTCGGCCAGCGCCCGGCTGGGGGTCACCAGCACGCTGGCGGCCAGGGGGTCGTGCTCGGCCTGGCTGATCAGGTCAGCCGCGACGTGAACCGGGTCGGCGGTGTCGTCCGCCAGCACCGCGATCTCGGTGGGGCCGGCCTCGGAGTCAATCCCGACCTGGCCGTGAAAGAGCCGCTTCGCGGCGGTCACCCAGATGTTTCCGGGTCCGGTGATCATGTCGACTGGCACGCAACCACCGGCGGCGACATCAGCGCCCGAGCCGGCGCCACCGGCAGTGCCGCCCCCCGTGGCAGTGTCGGTGCCACCGGCAGTACCGCCCCCCGCGACGGCGCCGGCGACCAGGTCAGAGTCGACACCGTGCCGGAACATCGCGATCGCCTGGGCGCCGCCCACCGCGTACACCTCGGTCACACCCAGCAGCGCGCACGCGGCCAACACCAGCGGATGCGGCAAGCCGGTCTCGCGCTGCGGCGGGCTGGAGACCGCGATCTCGGCCACCCCCGCGATCTGGGCCGGCACCACGTTCATCACCACGCTCGACGGGTAGACCGCGAGCCCGCCGGGCACGTACAGCCCCACTCGGGAGACCGGGATCCAGCGCTCGGTGACCGTGCCGCCGCTGGTCACCCGCGTGCTCACGTCGACACGGCGTTGATCGGCATGCACCGCGCGGGCCCGTTTGATCGACACCAGCAACGCCTCGTGGACCGCTGGGTCCAGGGTGGCCGCCGCCTCGTCCAGCGCCGCGGCAGGCACCCGCAGCGAACTCAGCTCGACTCCGTCGAAGCGGCGGGTGAACGCACGGACGGCTTCCGCGCCACGGTCTCGCACCGCGTCCGCCACCGGACGGATCTTCTCCATCGCGGCGGCGACATCCATCTGGGCGCGCGGCAAGAGGCTCCGCGGGTCGGCGGCAGATTCGGTCAGGTCAATCCGGTTGAGCACCCGTCGAGTCTACGGGTGTCCCACGGTACGGGCACAGCTGTGCCACCCACCGAGACACGTACCACGCGAGTCAGGTTGAAACGGCACGTCAGATGGGATTTCCGGTGGGCCGAGCCATTCGATCAGACCGCTCCCGCCATGGGGTGGGAGCAAGCCGGCGCCAGTTCACCAGAGCTGGTCGACGCGGGTCGGGGTACCGAGACCAACCCGCCAACAAGGTGTACGTGAACGCCGCCGTGAACGTCTGAACCAGCAGCACCCCGAACGCTGACACCGTGGCCGGTCGGCGAAACCTGCTCCCCGGCTCAGCGGTCTCCACCAGGTGCCGGAACTCCGCCATCCCGATATGCCCGCCCACTTGCCACGCCACCACCGCGCACAGCACGCACCCCGCCAACAGGCCCAGCAACACCACCGGCCCACGGCACGGACGCGCCAACATCCACACCGCGATCGCCGCGATCACTCCCAACCCGGCACCGATCAGCAGAAACGTTCCGTCATCCGCGAAGTACGTCTCGGCACGCGTGTTGGCATGCACCGCGCCTTCCGGGGTCATCAAGACCTCAACCCCCGGCGCCAACCACTGCCACAACGGGCCGACCAACGCCCCGGCGGCCGCGAGCGCCAGCGTCACCACGATGGCGGCGACGATGTCGAACCTCACCCGGCGCTGTGGCGGGGGTGTCGCCGTTGGCACAGCAGCCAGCCACCACACCTGGTTCGGTCCCGGGAGCAGCGTCGGGTCGCCGCTCTGCCCCGGCGGGTGAGCGAACTGCGATCCAGGCGGCGACGGTCGTAGGCTCGGCGACTCACGCTCCGGCCGTTCCGGTTCAGCAGGCTCCGCAGCGGAATTCGTCACAGGGACGATCCTGCCAGTGCCGCGCCGCCATCTGCATACGGGCCGGCGACGGCGTCAGCGGGCAAACTTCTCCGTGATCGCGGCCGCTGCGCGCAGCCACGCCATCCGGGTCGCGGGGTGCAGCGACGAGTACTCGATCATCGAACCTGGCTCAAGTGCCGGGTCGTACGGCACCACCACAACCTGCTTGGTGCGCATCGAGAAGTGCGCCACCAGGTCATCGTGCAGCTCGGTGCGGTTCGGGGTGGGGCAACTGATCAGTGTGACCGCGTCGGACACCAAGTTGCCGAGCCCCTCTTCGATCAGAAGGTCCAGCATCCAGTCCGCGGAGAACGCGGCGTCTTCGCGCGGCACTGTGGTGACCACCATCTGGTCAGCCGAATGCAACACGGTCTGCCAGTTGGGGCTCTCCACGTTGTTACCGGTGTCCACGCAGACGATGTCGTGGGTACGGGTGAGCATGTCGAGCACCCGCCGCACCGACTCCGGATCCAACTTGCGAGCGACTCGCGGGTCTTCGTCCCCACTCAACACGTCGAAGGAGCCGTCAGCGGAGTACCGCAGGTACTCATCCAACCGCTCCGCCAACTGGGGGCCGGAGCTCTCCACTTCAGCCAGGTCGGCGATCAGGTGCCGGATCGTACGAGCGTGACGGGCTGTGCCGGCACGCAAACCGAGCGTCCCACGCAGCTCGTTGTCGTCCCACGCCAACACACCCTTGCCGCGGGCGCTGCCCAGCGTCGCCGCCGTGAGCACGCACGCGGTCGTCTTGTGCACCCCACCTTTGGGATTGGCGAAGGCGATCACCCGGGAACCACCGAGATCGCACTTGAGGGTGTCGATCAGCTGGTCAACCGGGTTCACCGGAGTGGTCGCTGGACGTCCCATCGAAGCGGCTCGCACCGGTGCGCGGTCACTCTCGCTGGGCGGCGACGGCGCGAGGCCGTTGCCCGGATAGTTGGGGTACTGGTAACCACGCCCAACCTCAGCCTGGTATCCATTTGCCGTCATCTGTGGGCCGCCAGCCACGCGATCAAGCACCGGATGCCGCTGCGGCCCAGTCTGCGCGACGGAGTAGCCGCCGCCATCGGTCCGCTCCAAATCTGCCTCCCACCAAGACCTGCTGTGCACAGGCTACGGACACCCAGCCGATTCCCACAGGGCCGGGCTCGACTCGGCATCGTTCGAGCACCCTTTCCACACTTAACGACTGACCCCCGACGATGGCCTATGTAAGCCCTACACCGAAAGGCGCATCGGGCCACTGATGGGAGGTGCTTGTCCAATCCGTGATGGTCTTCCTCGACCGATCACGGCGGTGAGCTTCGACGCGGCCATCGACCCCGCCGCGCGAGCGCCTCGGCTCCTACGCGCGGTTGCTCTCATGCTCACCTCCAGGGAACCTAGTGCCTCGACATCGACAATCACGGTGACCCCGGTCACAGAATGCTTGCCGGGTGCGGGTGCGTCACCCCAACAACACCGACCGGCGCCGCTGATCTCGTTCTCGCGCCTGGGCCAAGCCCGGCCCGTGTGTCGACCGAGGACGAAGAGACCTAGCCGCTGAAACCAGTGGCTTCAGCCTTCGCCGCGCAGCTTGTCCAGCGCCTGCGCCAAGTCATCAGGATAGTTGCTGACGAATTCGACGTGTGCTCCAGTGGCAGGGTGCGCGAACCCCAGAGCACGAGCATGCAGCCACTGCCGCTGCAGCCCGAGCCGAGCGGCCAACGTGGGGTCGGCGCCGTACGTGATATCACCCACGCAGGGGTGGCGCATCGCGGAGAAGTGCACCCTGATCTGGTGAGTCCTGCCGGTTTCCAGGCGCACATCCACCAAACTGGCCGCCGGGAAGCCTTCCAGCGTGTCGTAGTGGGTGACACTTTCCCTGCCGCCGGAGACGACCGCCCACCTGTGATCGTGTCTGGGGTGGCGGTCAATCGGGGCGTCGATCGTGCCGCGTAGCGGATCCAGGTGGCCCTGAACCACCGCGTGGTAGCGCTTGTCGACGTCCCGAGCCCGGAACGCGCGCTTGAGATGGCTGTACGCCTGCTCGCTCTTCGCGACCACCATGACGCCGGTGGTGCCCACATCGAGCCGATGCACAATGCCTTGCCGCTCCGGGGCGCCACTGGTGGAGATCCGGTGACCCATCGCGGCGACCCCGGCGAGGACCGTGGGGCCAGTCCAGCCTGGACTGGGGTGCGCCGCCACTCCCACCGGCTTGTCCACCACGACAATGTCGTGGTCACTGTGCACAACCTGCAACCCTGGGACCGCTGCCGGGCTGGGCGCGGCGGCGGGCGCCGGCGGAGGGGGCAACCGCACCTGCAACCAGGATCCCGCGCTGACTCGATCGGACTTCGCCGCCACGGCGCCGTTCAACTGCACGTCACCAGCTTGCGCAAGCCCGGCGGCCACGGTGCGGGAGAGCCCAAAGAGCCTGGACACAGCATGGTCGACGCGGTCGCCTTCCAGCCCCTCAGGAACTGGAATCTCGCGCAGCGTGCCGCCCGCGGATTGCGGGCTAGCGCTCGGAGTCGTCACGCTTCGAGTGTCGCACCCGGCTGCCGTCCGCACGACGGCCGGTCCGCTCCAGCCACAGCACCAGCAACACACCTATCACCAGCGCCGAGTCAGCCAGGTTGAACACCGGCCACACATCGCCGGAGTCGTCGAACACACTGATGAAGTCGATCACAGCGCCCCGAAACGGACCGGGCGGCTGAACCAGCCGGTCCACCAGGTTCCCCGCAGCCCCACCGAGAATCAGACCCAGAGCGACCCCCCAAGGATGGGAAGCCACCTTCCGCGCGAACCAGATCACCGCCCCGATCACCACGATGGCGATCACCGTGAGGCCGATCGTGTAGCCCTGGCCCAGCCCGAACGCGGCGCCGGTGTTACGGGTCAGCACCAGATACACCGAGCCGCCCAGCAACCGTACGGCCTGCTGGTCCTCCAAAGTGGCAACGGCCACCACCTTGGTCACCATGTCCGCTGCCAGCACCAACGCGGCCGTCACGCCGAACCACACGAGCGCACGCCGCGTGCTGGGCGATTCGCGATCAGCCGGCTCTACTGTGGACATGGTTGCCTCTGAGGTCGGCTGGGTTTCGCCGGTTCCTGCCGACTCAGACTTCGATGCGGGGCGCGCCGCGTCCCCGGAGCTCAGCGCCGCTCCTCTAGCTGCTTGCAGGAGATGCACAACGTGGCCGATGGGAACGCGGCAAGCCGCTCCACCGGAATCGGCTCACCGCAACGCTCGCAGCTGCCGTAGTTACCCTCGGTCATCCGCTCCAGGGCACGTTCCACCTGGTTGATCCGCTCCAGGATGCTGTTCGCCAGGGAGATCTCCTGCTCCCGTTCGAACGTCTTCGTCCCGGTGTCCGCCTGGTCGTCGCCAGCGGAATCGGTGAGCCTGTCGCGTTGCAAGTCAGCTATTTCGGTGAGCGTGTGCTCGTATTCGGCTCGCAACTCATCCCGCCGGCCCTCCAGCGCGATGCGGATCTTCTCCATGTCCGCTGCGGAGCGGGTCCGCTTCGTCTCAGCTGATCTGGTGATCGCCTTCTCCTCCCTGGTGGCGCCGGTGGCAGCCTTGGCGGCTCGTGCGGCCTTGGTCTTCTTGGTGGCCTTCCTCGTCACAGCCTTCGCGGGCAGATTCACCGCGTCGGCGGCCTTACTCGTTGTCGGTGACCCCGGCGCCCGGCCAGTGTCACCCTTCGCGGCAGCCTTGGTGGCCTTCCGCGCAGCGCTCGCCCGCTCGGCCATGACAACTCCCCACATATGCAAAAAGGGCGCGCAGCCCGCCTGCCACGCACTCCGGAGAGATCAAGGATACGTACCCCCTAGGCCCACGACAATGCGCCACGCATGCTGCTCTGATCACAGTGAATCGTCGAATCAACACAGAAAGTGATGACCCGCTAATGATCACGCGTCCTTGGAGCACGGGTGACCGAATCGCCGCCATTGCCCCCATGAAATTCACAAATCGGCTGGTCAAGCGCCATTCCCACGCAGTCGCGCGATTCGGTCCACGAAGTCGTCCGGCGGGTTCGACACCGCCAGAACCTTGTCGCGTCCGGTTTTCCCGATCCGCAGCGTCACCGCGGCACGACGTACGCCGAGCGCCTTCGCGACCGCTCGCAACACCGCGGCGGTCGCCTTCCCCTCCACCGGTGGCGCGGTGACCATGACCACCAAGGCGCACCCGTACGGGCCCTGGTAGCTGCCGCCTACCCGATCCCGAGATGAGCCAGGCTTGACTCGAACCGGGATCGTCACGACATCGCCGATCTGGTTCCGAGACTCCGGCACCGTCGCCCGTCCGTCCTGTGACGCCTGCCAGGGCGAAACGCCCTGTGCCGCGGGGCGGCGGTCAGTGCTGGGCTTGGTTGACGGTGTCACCGGCCAACGCGGTGTCCGGCTCACACAGCCCGCATGGCGTGAAGCCAAGATCCACCGCCTCGTACACCGGAAGCGCCTCAGACTCACGGCCCAGCAGATGCACGCAGCCAGCCACGTGATAGCGGGGGCGCCCGTCGATCACGAACACATCGGCCTGCAGCCGCGCCACTGTGGCGGCAACCCGCTTGGGCCGCCGCTGCACAGGTGGCTCGTCCTTCGGATCCTCTTCGTCGAGACCGCCGCCCACCCACTCGTCGGCGTCTGGCGAGGACGAACCCGTGGCCTCATGCGCTGCGGCCGGGGACTCGTCGGGCACACTCCCGTGCCCTTCGAGCGCGCCGAGGGAATCAGCCAGCGGGGTCGACTCTCCCAGTGCAGCGGCTCCGGCGGCCGGCTCGCCGTACCCCTCGGCCTGCTGCCGGCCAAAGCCGTCCCACTCATCGGCGAACTCGTCCGGTTCGCCTGATCGCTGGTAGCCGCTGCCCGACTCGGTTTGCTGCCAGCGGTCCTCATCAGGAGTGGCAGCACCGCGAACGTCCAGAGACATGGTGGGATCGGGCTCGAGGGAACTCGTGGGTTCAGCGGGGGTGTGATCCGACCGACGCCCGCCAAGATCTGCGGGTGTGACCTCAGTCTCCGTCGCCGCGGGCATCAGCCACTCCCGGGTGACCGGCTCCGCCGGGTCGGTGGTGTCGGGCTCCCTCCAGTCGTGCCCTCTCTCCGGCCCGTCCGTCGCTGCCGCCTCCGTCGCCGCGGGCATCACCCATTCCCGGGTGACCGGCTCCGCCGGGTCGGGCGTGGCGGGTTCCCCCCAGTCGCGCCCCGTGTCCGCACGCTCTGCCGGCGCCGCCGGCTTGATCCCGCTCGACGGATAGCGAGCGAAGCCAGCACGGGTGGTGGTGTACAGCTGCGACGGGCCGCGCCCGGACGCTTCCGGGCGCGCCGGCTCGACAAAGTCGTCCTCCCGCTCGGCGTGCCCGGCGTCGTGCCGGCCATCGTCGTGGTGTCGGCCGTCGTCGTGCCGGTCGTCGTGGCGCTGATCGTCGTGCCGGTACGAGCCGACCGGCATCGGATCGGACTCGTACTCGGCTTCCGCCCCCTGGGTGTCCCAGAGCGCGCCCGACTGATGGCGCCGCCCGACCTCCTCTTCCCAATCAGAGTCGTCGTCATTGATCGCGGCCTGCTCGGCCCGTCGCGCTGACGCGCTCTGCCGGGCGCCGACGTACAGCATCACCGCGGCGAACAGGCTCGCCACGATTGAGCCGCCAAGCAGCCAGTCAGAGCCAAGGATCAATCCGCCTGCCAGCAAACCGGCTGCTGACAAGATGAGAACAAGGCTGCCAACAATCACAACTACTCAGATCTAAGAGGGGGTTTGGAGGGATCTTACGAGCGAAGCCTAGCGCCCCGCCGTCCCGTCGGCCTGAGCCATCCCCAACCCTGAGCGAGCACCTGCGTATGAACCCAATCCGGCTGCGGCAAGGCTGGGACCGCCCGCCCCTTGCCGGTTGGCGTCGCCGTTACGGGACACCTCACCTTCGATGCCTTGGGCGCGGCCTTCCAGATCACGCAGCTGGCTCTCCAAGTACGCCTTGAGCCGAGTGCGGTACTCACGCTCGAACGCCTTGAGCTCTTCGATGTGCTTCTGCAGCGCGGTGCGCTTGGCCTCCAAGCCGCCCATCGCCTCGGTGTGGCGGGTACGCGCGTCCCGCTCAAGCGCGTCGGCCTTGTTACGGGCCTCCCGGGTGACCTCTTCGGCCTTCGACCGGGCGTCGGCCAAGAGCTTGTCGGCCTCGCGGCGGGCGTCGGCGACGTGATCGTCCGCGGTGCGCTGGGCCAGCATCAGGACTCGCAGAGCCTGTTGCTCGCCGCCGGGGTCTCCGGCAGCCACCGCGGCGGCGCCGCCCTGCCGGATCGCCTCCAGCTCGTCCTGCAACTGCCGAGCAGCTTGATCCGCGGCAGCCTTCTCCCGCTGGATCTGCTCCATTTGCGCCTGCAGCTCAGCGTGCTCGGCGACCAGGCGTGGATCGGCGGCGGGGCCGGGCGCGGGCCCGCGGCCAGCGCGCAGCTCGTTGTTCTCCTCTATCAGCCGGGCGAGCTCACGCTCCACCTCGTCGAGGAAAGCGTCAACCTCCTCTTCGTCGTACCCCCGTTTGCCGATCGGAGGCTTCTTGAACGCGACGTTATGAACGTCGGCCGGCGTTAACGGCATCGGAACTCCTCAGGTCAGCTCAGGGCCAACGATAGTGCTCTCTCCACCACGGACATCAGCACGAACACGATAATCAGCAAGACCACGAAGGCCAGGTCGAGACTCACGGTACCAATGCGAAGTGGGGGGATCACTCGCCTCAACGCCTTAAGAGGCGGATCAGTGACGCTCCACACCACTTCCATGCCCGCGCCAGCGGCCCTGCCCGGCGACCATCGCCGGGCGAACATCAGCACGTATTCCAGGACAAGTCGGGCAAGCAGTGTGAGAGAGAAGAAGTACAAGACCAGGTAGACAACCTGCAGTAGCACATCCACCGGATTGGGGGTCCTCGTCTCAGCTCTGGTTGAAGAATCCGCCCTCGGCGATCTTGGCTTTGTCCTCCGCGGTGACCTGGACGTTTGCCGGTGAGAGCAGGAATACCCGGTTGGTCACGCGCTCGATCGTACCCCGGAGGCCAAAGGCCAAGCCGGCGGCGAAGTCAACCAGCCTCTTGGCGTCTCCCTCGTCCATCTCGGAGAGGTTCATGATCACTGGAACGCTCTCCCGGAAGTGCTCACCAATGGTGCGCGCCTCGTTGTACGTTGTCGGGTGCAGCGTGGTGATCCGGTAGCCATGCGGCTCATCGTCATTGGCGGCCACCGCGCGCTCCCTGAGCTGCACCTGGGGCGCCAAGGCGAGATTGTCACGAGTGAGAGGGGTCGACCCACGCCCTAAGGTGCGGACACTGCCTCGGGGGTCAGACCCTCGGGAGCGCGTGAGCACCGGCTCGTCCTCATCGATCAGATCATCGTCGTAGCCGCCGTCGTCGTACCGGTCGCTGTAGCCACGGTCCGAGTAGCGACGGTCATCATCGGCGTACCGACGATCGTCGTCATCCTCGATCAGGCCGAGCCACACGCCCGCCTTGCGCATTGCGCCCATCGGGCGCCTCCCTCCCATCGCGCTTCCTAGTGCGTCCTGGTGCGCTTCGCGTGTCGTTTCCCTGGCCTCGACCGAGAAACACACCGATGTAGTTCGGTGCCTTTCCACGCTACCCGAGCGGAGGCCTTCCACCGAGTAACGCGCTGCCGATCCGCAGGTGTGTCGCGCCGTGTCGGATGGCCGACTCGAAATCGCCGCTCATCCCCGCGGACAGCGCGGCCGCCTCGGGAAACTTCTCCCGCAGCGCGCTGGCGATCTCAACCAGCCGGCGGTACGCGGAGTCAGGGTCCACGTCGAGCGGGGGCACCGCCATCACGCCGAGCAGCCGCAGCTCCGAATGCGCCGTGATCGCCGTGGCGATCCGCTCCAGCTCCGACGTGGCAGCTCCACCACGCGACGGGTCCTGGTCCAGGCTCACCTGAGCGAACACGTGCAACGGGTGATCACGATGCGCGGCGACCGCCCGGGCGAGCGGCTCCACCAAAGAGATCCGGTCGACCGAGTGCACCACGTCCGCGTACCGCGCCACAGATTTGCACTTGTTGGTTTGCAGCCGACCCACAAAGTGCCAGCGAACCTCGACCTGCTTCTCCGCCACCGCCACCGCCGCGGCCTTGGCAGCGGCCTCCTGGTCACGGTTCTCGCCGATGTCACGCACCCCGAGCCGAGCCAGCGCCAGGACGTCCACAGCAGGGAACGTCTTCGTCACGGCCACCAGGGTGACCTCCTGACGGCTGCGGCCCACGGCCTCGCAAGCGCCGGCGATCCGGGTCCTGATCTCGGCCAGACTCGCCGCCAGGCGGGCGTGGCGATCTTCGGTGCTCACGAACCGTTCTTGAGGAAGTCCGGCACGTCCACGTCGTCGAAGAGCACCCGGCGAGGCGGCGCCTCTTGAACCGGTGGCGGCGGTGGCGGCGTCACCGGCGGCGGGAGATCCGGAGGCGTCGACTTTCGCGGCGGCTCCGAAGGTCGGTACTGGGGCTGGCCGCCGTCAAAGCCGGCCGCGATCACCGTGATCCGCACCTCGTCTCCGAGCGCGTCATCGATCACGGCCCCAAAGATGATGTTCGCCTCGGGATGCGCGGCGTCGGTGACCAGCTGAGCCGCATCGTTGATTTCGAACAGACCAAGGTCCGAGCCACCGGCGACCGACAGCAGGACCCCGCGAGCGCCGTCCATGCTCTGCTCCAGCAGCGGGCTGGAGATCGCCGACTGCGCCGCTTGTACGGCCCGATCGTCCCCGCGCGCGTTGCCAATCCCCATTAACGCGGAACCGGCGCCGCTCATCACGCTCTTCACGTCCGCGAAATCCAGGTTGATCAAGCCTGGAGTGGTGATCAGATCAGTGATGCCCTGGACTCCGGAGAGCAGCACCTGGTCGGCTTGCCGGAACGCGTCCATCATGCTCATGTTGCGATCGCCGAGTTGGAGCAGACGGTCGTTCGGGATCACGATCAGGGTGTCGCATTCGTTGCGCAACTCCTCGATCCCGTTCTCCGCCTGCATCTGTCGACGCTTGCCCTCGAAAGAGAACGGCCGGGTCACCACGCCTATGGTGAGAGCGCCTATCTTTCGAGCGATGTTGCCCACCACGGGCGCGCCGCCGGTGCCAGTCCCCCCGCCCTCACCACAGGTCACGAACACCATGTCAGCGCCCTTGAGGACTTCTTCGATCTCGTCGCGGTGGTCCTCGGCGGCGTTGCGTCCCACATCCGGATTGGCGCCGGCGCCCAGCCCCCGAGTGAGCTCGCGGCCGACGTCAAGCTTGACGTCGGCGTCACTCATCAGGAGCGCTTGGGCGTCAGTGTTGATCGCGATGAACTCAACGCCCTTCAGCCCCACCTCGATCATTCGGTTGACCGCGTTCACACCGCCGCCACCGATGCCCACGACCTTGATCACCGCGAGGTAGTTGTGCGGTGGTGTCATCGCTGCCTGCCTTCCCCCAGTTACGCATTAAAAACCCCGCCCGAGCAGCGAGCAGGAGCTTGGAAGGTCATAACCTTAACCCTCAAGTGCAGGGTTAGAGTTATGTCAACCTGAGCTTGTTCCCGGACGTTAGGCCGCTCAACGGATCGCACCAAGGACCCCACTCGGCGTGTCGCCTTCTTCCCGATTCGCTTTCCCAACAAGCGCGCCGAGCAGCGCGAATTCCCCCGCCCGCTTACGGCCACGCCGGGACGCGGCCCGCCCAGGGCCGGCTGGGGCCCGGGGGCCCGCGGGGGCCGGCCGGGGGGGTTGCGCCGAGCGGGGGGTTGCGCCGAGCGGGCTGGAAGCCAGGCTGCCCTTATCTTGTCCCTTATCTTGTCGTCACCACATCGGGCGCGCTGACGTCGATCACCTTCGCCGAACGCCGGATCAGGATGGTGGCGACCTCGGCCTTCTTACGGCTCTGCTCCGCGTCCCCCCAGATCACCACCCTGCCCTCGGTGAGGTGCAGCCTGATCCGGGTCAGCGACGGGGCGGCCAGCTTCACCAACGCCGCCCGCAACGGCTCGGTCAGCGAATCCAGCACCCGCAACGTGTCCCGGGTGAGGGCGTTGTTCGGGCTCGGATTCTTCAGCTCGACCAACGGCAGGTCGCCCGGACGTTGAGGCGCGGAGTCGAACACCACGCCGGCGCCGTCCACGATCGCAAACCCATTCCGCGCCGGCACCGCCGCCACCGGGGTGCGTTCCCGCACCCGCACCACCACCGCGTCCGGCCAGTCCCGCTCCACGGTCACCCGGCGCGCCGGGGCCAGCCGAGACACCCGATCGTCGATCGCATCCGTGTCCAATCGGGCCAGGGGTGCACCGAGCCGCACATCGGCGGCCTGGCGAACCTGACCAGCCGAGAGCACCCGGACCCCCTCCACCCGCACCTGGGCGACCGAACAGAGGCTGGTGCCGTACAAAAGCCAGGTCCCTGCGCCCGAGACCACCAGCACCAGAGCGATCACCAGCCACCGGGACCGGTTCCACCCTCGGGACAGTCGTCTCGCATAGCCCCGCGAAGCCGCGGACACCGCCGCGCCCCCGGCCTGCACCAAGCGCCAACCCCGGGGCCCGTCAGAGCCCTCAGTGGAAGCGCTCACGACCGAGAATCGCCGGGAAGCTGGTCTGCTTCGCCGGCGTCAGCGTCCGGCCGGGAGGCGCCTGGACGGGCAGCCAGGGCGGCGAGCAACTCATCGCCCATCAAGCTGATCGGCGGCGCCCCCATCGTCACCACCACATCGCCCGGCCGAGCCCGCGCCGAGACGTGCCGCACCACGTCCGACCACTCCGGCACGAAGAGCTTCTGCCCCTCCGGCAACGGCAGCGCCCGGGTCAACGACGCGCCGCCCTCGCCCTCGGCGCGGGTCTCACCCGGCCCGAACACCTCCATCACCACGGCCAGGTCGGCGAGCCCCAGCGCCTCGGCGATCTCGGCCTCCAGGTCACGGGTGCGGTACACCCGGTACGGCTGGAACACCACGATCAACCGGCCGGCGCCCGCCACCTCGCGCAGCGTCTGCATCGCCAGCAGCATCGACGTCGGATGGTAGGCGTACTCGTCATAGACCCGAACCTGATCGACCACGCCCTTCAGCTCGAACCGGCGTCGCACTCCCGGGAACCCGGACAGCGCCTGCGCCACCTGCTCCGCAGGCAACCCCAATTTCACGGCGGTCAGCACCGCCGCCGCGCTGTTCAGACCCAGATGCCGGCCCGGGGACGGCACCGTGAACTCGCCCAACTCGACGCCGTCCAGAGCAGCGTGGTAGCGGACCCCCGCAGCCGAAGAGCTGACTTTCGACAGCCGCAGGTCGGCGTCCTGGGACTCGCCGTACGTGAGAGTCGTGATCTGAGCCTGGCGGGCCTGGTCGATCAGCTTGCGAGCTCCGGGGTCGTCAGCGCACGCCACCAGAAACCCACCCGGCCGGATCCGCTGCGCGAACTCCAGGAACGCCTGATGCAGGCCGGCCATGTCGCCGTACGTGTTCAGGTGGTCGGCGTCGATGTTGGTGACGATTCCGATGTCGGGTCGGTAGCGCAGGAACGAGCGGTCCGCCTCATCGGCCTCGGCCACGAAATGCTCGCCCGCGCCGTGATGGGCGTTGGACGCGGCGCGCCCGGGGTGGCCGGTGATCTCGCCGCCGATCACGTACGAGGGGTCCCACCCGCAGCGCTGCAGCACCAACGTGATCATCGAGCTGGTGGTGGTCTTGCCGTGGGTGCCGGCAACCACGATCGCGGTGCGTTGGCACATCGCCGCCGCCAGCGCCTCAGACCGGTGCAGCACCCGCACCCCACGACGCCGGGCCTCGACCATCTCCAAGTGGTCCTGCGGGATGGCGGTGGAGTACACCACCGTGTCGACCCCGTCCAGGTTGCCGGGGACGTGCTCCCGGTAGATCACACCGCCCAGCCCCGCCAGTTCGGGCAAGCTGGGCCAGTCGTGCAGCTCGCTGCCTGAGGTGGGGATGCCACGGGTGAGCAGCAGCCGCGCCAGGGCGCTCATCCCCACGCCGCCGACGCCAATCAAATGCACCCGGCCGAGGTCCTCGGCCGTCAACTCGGGCTCGCTCACCGTCCCAGTCCTTTGCTCATTGGGCTGCCACCGCGCGCACCATGAACTCGCGCAACGCCTCGTCGCCGTCTCGATGCCCGTGCTCGGCGGCGGCCGAGGACATCCGGTCCAGCCGGGCCCGGTCGTTCAAGAGTGGGACCACGTTCTCCTCGACCCAGGCAGCGGTCAGCGTGGAGTCGTCGACCAACAGTCCGCCACCGGATTCCACCACCGGCAACGCGTTGCGGCTCTGCTCCTGGTTGGAATGGGGGTACGGCACGTACACCGCGGGCAGGCCGACCGCCGCCAGCTCGGCACAGGTCATCGCCCCGGATCGGCACAGGGCGAGATCGGCGGCGGCGTACGCCAGCTCCATCTCCTCCAGGTACGCCAGGGTGCGGTACGGCGCCGCCAGGCCGCCGGGGATCTCCACCGGCTCGTTGCGGGCCCCCATCAGATGCAACACCTGAATCCCGGCGTCGGTCAGGGCGGCTGCCGCGCCCGCGCTCGCCACGTTGAGCGTGCGGGCGCCCTGGGAGGCGCCGAACACCAGCAGGGTGGGCCGGTCCGGATCCAGCTCGAAGCGCTTACGCGCCTCGGCGCGGCGGGCCGAGCGGTCCAGGGCCGCGATCGCACGCCGCAACGGCACCCCGACCACCTGGGCGTCGCGCAGCGCGGGCGCCTGCCGCGGTTGGTGCTTGAACCCGGCTGCCACGTGCCGGGTGAAGCGCATCCCCATCCGGTTGGCGATGCCGGGCGGCACGTTCAGCTCATGGATCACGATCGGGATGCGGCGACGCCAGGCCGCCAGGTACGCCGGGACCGCGACGTACCCGCCGAAGCCGACGACCACGTCAGCCTTGACCTCGTCGAGCACCGAGCGGGCGGCACGCGTGGACCGCCACATCCGGAGCGGCGTCCGCACCAGGTCCAGGTTCACCGACCGGGGCAGCTGGTACGCGGGCACGGTGCGCAGCTCGTACCCGGCCGGCGGGATCAGGTCGTTCTCCAACCCCCAGGGCGCGCCCAGGCAGGTGATCCTGACGTCCGGGTCGTGGCGGCGCAGGCAGGCCGCGAACGCCAGCAGCGGGTACACATGCCCCCCGGTGCCACCACCGGCCAGCACCACTGACCGCACTGCCCTCATCGACGTCCTCCTCCGGCGCCGGCTTTGGCCGCTTTGGCCGGCGTTGTGGTCTTCGCGCGTCTGTCCCGCGGATACGGCGGCAACGGCGCCCAGAGTATCTGTGCCCACCGGGACGGCGGGCGGGCATGCAACGCCCGGGCCGCTGCGGGCTCGCTCCGCGCCAGCATCGCCAGCAACCCGACCACCCCCATCGCCACCACCAGCGCGCTGCCACCAGCGGAGATGAAGGGCAACGGCAGACCGGTCACCGGCAACAATCCGACCACGGCCGCGATGTTGATCAGCGCTTGCCCGACCAGCCAGATGGTGCAGCCGGCGGCGGTGAGCCGGGCGAACGGCCGGTCCACCCGGCGCGCGATCCGCAACCCGGAGTACGCGAACACGGCCAGCAGACCCAACACCACGGCTGAGCCCACGACCCCCAGCTCCTCAGCGATCACCGCGAAGATGAAGTCGTTGTGCGCCTCGGGCAGGTACGCCCACTTCTGCCGGCTCTCGCCCAGCCCGACGCCGAACCAGCCCCCGCCGGCGACCGCATACAGCCCCTGCACAGGTTGGTATCCGGCGGCGTGCGGGTCAGCGGTCGGGTCGACGAAAGCCATCAACCGGGTCAGCCGGTACGGCTCCATCAGCGTCAGCAGCACCACGCCGACCAGGCCGACGCCGAGGATGGCGCCGAACACCCGGAACCGCACCCCGGCCACGTACAGCAGCGCCAGGAAAATCAGCAACAGGCACAGCATGGTGCCCAGGTCCGCGGCGCCCACCAGGATGAACAACACGGCCGCCACCGGGAACAGCGGCATCGCGAGCTCAGGGACGTGGACGATCCGGCGCCCCTTGCGCACCAGGATCACCGCGCCCCACAGCACCAGCGCGATTTTGGCGATCTCCGAGGGCTGCATGTGCAGCGGGCCGGCTTCGATCCAGATCCCCTCGATGGTGCGGAACTGCCCCAGCTGCAGGTCCGGGACCACCGCGAGCATCACCAGTAACAGGAAGCTGACCACCAGCAGCGGCCCGCCGAGGCGCTTCCACACCCGTATCGGCAGCCGCTGCGCCACCCAGAACGCCACCAGCCCGACACCCGCCCAGGTGGTCTGCTGGACCACGTCGGCGAACGCGTTCCCACGGCCGATCCCGGTGACGTTGGTCGCCGAGAACACCATCACCAGCCCGATCATGATCAGCAGGCTGGCGCTGGCGAGCAGCAGGTAGTACGACGCCAACGGCCGCGCCAACAGGCCGCGTAACGCGGCGATCGGACCCAGCGCCACCTGCATCGAGCGTCTGGGGTCAGCGGTCTGCTCGCTCCTCAACCCGCGATCCCCGCTCAGCGACCGGCGCGACGGCGAGCCGGGGCGCCGCCGGAACGCGCGCCGGACAGCCCCCGCACCGCGGCCGCGAACTTCTCGCCCCGGTCCCCATAGTTGACGAACATGTCGAACGAGGCCGCCGCCGGCGCCAGCAGCACCGTGTCCCCCGGCCGCGCCAGCCGCCGAGCCGCCTCCACCGCTTCTGCCATGGCTCCATCATCAGTGCGGTCGATGTCGCGCACTGGCACGCCGGGCGCGTGTCGCGCCAAAGCTTCCGCGATCCGGGCCCGGTCCTCCCCGATCAGCACCACGCCCCGGAGGTGGCGGGCCGCTCCGGCCACCAGTTCGTCGACCTCGACCCCTTTGAGCTGCCCGCCGGCGATCCACACCACCCCGCCGTACGCGGCGAGCGAGCTGGCCGCGGCATGGGGATTGGTGGCCTTGCTGTCGTTGATGAATCTGACGTCGTCCAGGTGACCGACGAGCTGGTTGCGGTGCGGCTGCGGGGTGTACCCGGCAAGGCCGTCGCGCACCGCCGCGACACCCACCCCGTACGCCCGGGCCAGGGCCGCCGCGGCGAGCGCGTTCGCGACATTGTGGGCGCCCGGCGGGGTGAGATCCCGCACGCTGATCAACTCGAGGCCGTCGGCGAACCCGCGGTCGACCAGCATCCCGTCGACCACTCCGAGCTGCCCGTACGCCGGCTCGGAAAGCGTGAAGCCAACCTGCCGGCCGGGCGCCTTCGCCAGCAGCGCCGCCACCCGCGGGTCGTCTGCGTTGCCCACCGCGATTCCCTCAGGGGCCCGCCAGATCAGGTCTTTGGCGGCCGCGTACCGGTCGAATCCGCCGTGCCAGTCCAGGTGGTCGTCGGCCAGGTTGAGCACCGCGCCCGCTTCCGGGGCGAGCTGCGCCGACCAGTGCAGCTGGAAACTGGACAGCTCCACCGCGATCGCCTGGAACTGCTCGGCAGCGGGACGCATCACCGCGTCCACCAGTGGCTGGCCGACGTTGCCCAGCGCGTCCGCACGCAACCCGGCTGCTTTCAGGATCGCCGCCAGCATGGTGGTGGCAGTGGTCTTGCCGTTGGTGCCGGTGATCGCGAGCCACGGCGGTGGCGTCCCGTCCGGTCCCGGCTTCCGCAGCCGCCAGGCCAGTTCCGGCTCGCTGTAGGTCTCGATGCCGGCCCGTAGGGCCGCGGCCGGCAAGGGATGGTGCGGCGGGTAGCCGGGCGAGACCACGACCAGGTCCATCTGGCTGAGCAGCTCCGGGTCGGGCGCCTCCCCCACCACCGTGCTGGCGCCGTGGGCTGCGAGATCGGCCAGCCGTTCGGAGTCGGCCCGGTCGATCACGACCACCTCGGCGCCCAACGCCAGCAGCGCCCGAGCACAGGCCCTGCCCGCGATCCCGGCGCCGCCGACCAGGACCGCCCGGCCCGTGAATTCCTCAGTCATCGACGTGCTAGCCCACCACTGAGAGGAAGTCGGCGTAGAAGAAGCCCAGACCGATCGCCACACCGATCCCGCACACGATCCAGAACCGGATCACGATGTTGACTTCGCTCCAGCCCACCAGCTCGAAGTGGTGCTGCAACGGCGCCATCCGGAACACCCGCCGACCCGTGCTCTTGTACGAGATCCGCTGGATGATCACCGACATCGTGATGATCACGAACAGGGTGCCCAGGATCGGCAACAGCAGAATGGTCTTGGTCGCCATCGCCATGCCGCCGATCAGGCCGCCCAGGCCGAGCGCGCCGCTGTCACCCATGAAGATCTTCGCCGGGGATGCGTTCCACCACAGGAACCCGAACAGGGCCCCGACCGCGGCCCCGGCGACCAAAGCGACCTCCAGCGGGTCGCGCACCTCGTAGCAGTACAGGTCGCCGGTTGGCGAGTCGCCGCACACGTGCCGGTACTGCCAGAACCCGATCACCGTGTACGCAGCGAGCACCATCATCGACGAGCCGGTGGCGAGCCCGTCCAGGCCGTCGGTGAGGTTGACCCCGTTGGACGCGGAGATCACCACGAACGCGAACAGGATCACGGCGCCGACTTTGCCGATGTAGAGCCAGTCGATGTCCCGCACGAACGAGATGTACTCGCTGCCAACGGTGACCCCCTGGGGGTTGGCGAAGTACAGCGCGACGATGCCGAACCCGACGCCGACCAGCACCTGCCCGATCAGCTTGCCGCGCTCGTTGAGCCCGAGGCTGTTGCGTTTTCGCACCTTCAGGAAATCGTCGATGAAACCCACCAGACCGGCGCCCACGAACAGACCGAGCAGCACCACGCCGGTGACGGTGGGGCCGTGCCGGCGGGTGGGCGCCTCGGGCAAGCTCAGGTACAGGACCAGGTGGCCGGCGACGTACGCGATCACGGTCGCCAGGATGAACACCACCCCGCCCATCGTGGGCGTGCCCCGCTTGCCTTGGTGAGTGGCGGGCCCCAGTTCCCGAATCGGCTGACCGACCTTGAGCTTCTGGAAGTACTTGATCGCCAACGGGGTGCCGAACAGCGTCAGCGCGAAGGCCACGAAAGCGGCCACGATGACCGACCTCATGAACGCGCCTCCCCGACAGCGTCATCCCGCTGGAGACCGGCTCGCAGCGCGTCCGCGACCTTCCAGGTCCGGTATCGGGATCCCTTCACCAGCACCACGTCGCCGGACGCCAACCCGTCGCGTAACACCGCGACAGCCGTCTCCTGGTCGGGCACCTGCACCGCTTCTCCTCCCCAGTTCGGTTCCCCCCGTGCTCCATACGCGATCGGGGCGGCCGCGTCCTCCACCACGACCAGGCGATCCACACCCAGCTGTGCCACCAGCCGCCCCACCTCCTCATGGCCAGCTCGTTCGTGCTCGCCCAGCTCGGCCATGTAACCCAGCACCGCCCAGCGACGCCGTCGGCCCCCGATCGACGCGAGCGCGTTCAGCGCCGCCGCCATCGATCCCGGGTTGGCGTTGTACGAGTCGTCGATCACCGTGACGCCCTGGTCGGTGTCGAACACGTCCATCCGGCGCTCCGAGACCAGCCGCAGCTGCTTCAGCCCCTCGCCCAGCGCGTCAAACGGCAGCCCGCACTGCAGCGCCGCGGTGGCGGCGGCGAGGCTGTTGCCCACCTGGTGGGCGCCGGTCAGGCCCAGCTGCACGTCGGTCTCACCCGCCGGGGCGATCAGCCGGTACCGGGGTCGGCCCCGGTCATCCAACTGGACGTCGGCAGCCCTGACCTCAGCGTCGGGTGAGAGCCCGTACGTGACCACCCGGGCCGCCGTGCGGGAGGCCATCGCCGCGACCCGGGGATCGTCGGCGTTCAGCACCGCCACGCCGCCCTCATCGGCGGCCGGCAGCGCCTCGACCAGCTCGCCCTTGGCGATCGCGATGTTCTCCACTGAGCCGAACTCTCCGATGTGGGCGCCGCCGACGTTGAGCACCACTCCGATGCGGGGCCGGGTCAGCTCACAGAGGTGGCGGATATGGCCGACGCCGCGCGCGCTGTACTCCAGCACCAGGCACCGGGTCGCCTGATCCGCCTTCAGCACCGTGTACGGGTGGCCCAGCTCGTTGTTCAGCGTCCCCGGCGGCGCCACCGTCGGCCCGAGCGGGGAGACCAGCTGGCCGATCAGGTCCTTCACCGAGGTCTTCCCGGAGGAGCCGGTCACCCCGACCACGGCAGCGTCGAGACGCTGGGACACCTCGCGGGCGAGCTGGCCCATGGCGGCCAACGGATCGGCGACGATCACCGCGGGAACGCCCACGTCCCGCGTCGCGAGCACCGCGGCAGCGCCGCGACGGATCGCCTCAGCCGCGTACGTGTGCCCGTCGACCCGCTCCCCCTCGAAGGCCACGAACAGGCCTCCTGGAGCGACCTTGCGGGAGTCGTACTCGACGGCGCCGACCACCCGGGCATCCGGCGCGGCGCCGCCGGCCAGCCGCCCCGAGACCGCCTCCGCCACCTCGGCCAGGGTCAGCGCGATCACCGGGTCCCAAACCGCTCTGTGAGACTGGCGGCCAGCTCGACTCGATCATCGAACGGGTGCACCTCGCCAGCCACCTCCTGTCCCTTCTCGTGGCCCTTGCCCAGCACCGCGATGGCGTCTCCGGGCTCGACCCGCCGCACCGCCTCGTCGATCGCGGCACGGCGTCCGGCCACCTCTGTCACCACGGCGCCGCCGACGACGTCTCGGGCCCCGGCGATCACCTGGGCACGTACCGTCGCAGGGTCTTCGTTTCTGGGGTTGTCATCCGTTACCAACAGCAGATCCGCGCCCCGCGCAGCGGCCTCTCCCATCAACGGGCGCTTTCCTCGATCACGGTCGCCGCCGGCGCCGATCACGCAGATCAGCTTGCCGTGGGCGATCTCGCGGAGCGCGGCCAGCACGGCCGAGACCGCGTCAGGCTTGTGGGCGTAGTCAACCACGCCCAGCACCGGCCCAGGGGCCTTCACACGCTCCATCCGCCCTGGCACTCCGGGGCATGCCGTGAGCCCCCTCGCCACCGCCTCCGGATCCAACCCGCCGGCCTCCAGGCTGGCCAGCGCGATCAGGGCGTTGCCCACGTTGTGGGCGCCCGGCATGTGCAGCGACACCGTCAGCGCGACGCCGTCCGGCCCACTGACCTCGAAGCGTTGGCTGTAGCCCTGCTGATCGATCCGTCCAGCGCGCCAGGTCGCCGCGGGATCGCCGGCCGCGGAGACCGTGATGGTGTCCTGGTGGATCAGCTTGCGCCCCGCGGGATCGTCCAGGTTCACCACCTCGTGCCTCGACCTGCCGTCGAAGAGCATCGCCTTGGCGGCGAAGTACTCCGCCAGGTCGGCGTGGAAGTCCAAATGGTCCACCCCGAGGTTGGTGAAGGCGCCCACCTCGAACTGCACTCCGGAGACCCGACCCAGCGTCAACGCGTGGCTGGACACCTCCATCACCATGGCGTCGATGCCGCGCTCGACCGCCACCGCGAGCAGCGCCTGCAGGTCGGGCGCTTCGGGGGTGGTCCGCTCGCTCTCCAGTCGCTCGTCACCGAGCCTGGCCTCCACGGTGCCGATCAGGCCGGGCAGCAAGCCGACCTCGCGCAGCCCGGCCTCCATCAGGTACGCGGTGGAGGTCTTGCCGGCGGTCCCGGTGATCCCGTACACCGGCAGCCGCCGGCTGGGGTTTCCGTACACCTCGGCGGCCACGGCGCCGAGCTGCTTGCGGGGCTCGTCGACCACCAGCACGGGGAGCCCGGCCTGCGCCGCCGCAGGCGCTCCCGCCGGATCCGTGAGCACAGCCGCGGCCCCCGCCGCAGCGGCCTCGGCGATGAACTCAGCGCCGTGCCTCCGGGCGCCGGGCAAGGCGGCGTACAAGTCGCCAGGACGCACCGACCCGCTGGCGTGCGTGACACCCGTGACAGCTGCATCGCTGTCCGGGTCCGGGGCCCTGAGCAGGTCAGCCAACACACTCAAGGGTCGCGGTTGAACCGTGTCGGGACGGGGATAGCCAGGCACGGGAGCAGACCCTACCCCGATCATCAGGAGCGTGCGGGCGCGACCTCTTAACCATAAATTTGAAAATTAGGAGCTTTTCGCCCGGTTGGGGGTATTGCGTAGTGTTGCAGGGCCGAAGTCATCACGCTGCGGAACACCGGACCCGCCACACTGCCACCCCCACCTGACGGAACGTGAGCGAACACGCTGACCACAAACCGGGGGTTGTCAGCGGGCGCCATCCCGATGAACGACGTGACGCTACCCCGCTGATAACGGTCGTCCTCCACCCGCAACCCGGTGCCGGTCTTGGCCGCGACCCGGTACCCCGGAATGGCGCCGGCCAACCCGGTGGCGTCCTCGGCCGTGGTCACCGCCTCCATCGCGTGGCGCAACTGCCGGGCGGTGTCCGCCGAAAGCACCCGCCGGGGCGGCGTGGGGTCCTCCTCGGCCAGCTTGCCGGCGGAGTCCACCGAACCCCGCACCAGGCGTGGCTGCCGCCACAACCCGTCGGCCGCGACAGCCCCGTACGCGGCGGCCATCTGCATCGGAGTCACCGCGACCCCCAGCCCGATCGGGATCGACCCGTGGCTGGAGCCGCTCCACCGGGACGGCGGCTGCACGATCCCGGACGCCTCACCCGGCATCCCGACACCGGTCGACCGCCCCAGCCCGAACGCCTTCTGGTACCTCCACAGCCGCTTCGCACCCAACTCTTCGGCGATCTGAATGGTGCCGACATTGGACGAGTGCGCCAAGATCCCGGGGATCGTCATCTTGCGCACGCCGTGCGGATGGGTGTCCCGGTACGTGACGCCGCCCTTGCTGATCGCGGACGGCACCACCGGCGTGGAGCCGGGCTTGATCACGCCTTCTTCCAGAGCCGCGCCGATGACCAGGGGCTTGTGCGTGGAGCCAGGCTCCACCACCGCCGCGGTGTTGTAGTCGATCCTGCGCGAGGCCGGCACGTCGAACGGGTTCGCCGCGTCGTACGTGGGCCAGCTGCCCGCCGCGAGCACCTCGCCGTTGCGCACATCCAGCACCACCGCGCCGCCAAAGGCGGCCCCCACCGACTCCATCCGGTCCGCCAGTGTGCGCTGCACCTCGTACTGCAGGTCCCGGTCGATGGTCAACTGCAGCGAATCACCCGGGTGGGCTGGACGGTGCCGGTGGTAACCGTCCGGGATCGGCACCCCGTTGAGGCCGATCTCATCCACCCGCTCCCCGTTCTTGCCCCGAAGCAAGGTGTCGTGATGAGCTTCCAACCCCGACAGCCCACGGCCTTCGTCGCCCGTGAACCCGATCAGGTTCGCGGCCAGGTCATGCCCGGGGACTTCACGCCGCTCGTCCCGGTGCACCCCCACGCCTTTGATGTTGAGCGCGCTCACCTGCTCGCCCACCGACACGTTGACAGCCCGCGCCAGGTAGACGAAACGCACCGCACGGCCGTCAGACCGGACTCCCTCGCGCATCTTCTCGGCAAGTGTCGACTTCGGCACCCCCAGCACGGGTGACAGCAGCGCGGCAACCGCTTGTGGGCGCTCCACCATCTCCGGGTCGGCGTAGACGTAGCGGGCCTCCACGCTGTGCGCCAGCACCGCGCCATTGCGGTCCAGGATCGCCCCCCGCGGCGCGGGCAGCACCATTGGGCGCAGCCGCTGCTTGAGCCCGTCCGCCGCGTACGCGGAGGCGTCGGTGAGCTGCAACTCCACCAACCGACCGGTGATCACCGAAAGCAGCAGCAGCACCAGCACCGTGCCGAAGCGCAGCCTCCGCATCGGGTTGCCGAGTCGGGCCCGCCGCTGGGCACGGGGCGCGGACTCCGGCCGCCGCCGTCCCGTGCCGGCACGGGACGCCTTGCCAGCTCCAGTGGCAGACCTGCGGGCGGCCGCGGTCCTGCTCCCGGAGCGGGAGCCCCGGGGCCCCTGTGCCGAAGCTCTCGACTGCTGGGCGGATCTCCGGGGCTGCTGCCGGGTCGACGTCGAGCCGCCGCCGCGCCCGTCGCGCTTCACGCCTCCGCTCGACGCCTTCGGGGTCTTCGCAGTCTTCGCAGTCTTCGACGCTTTCGGGGCAGACCCTGATCCACCCCGGAGCACCTGCAGCGCCGGCCGGAACGGGTCCGTGACCACCTCGCGAGCGCTCCTGGCTCGGGAGCGTGGTCGCCGACCCCGAGCGGCGCCGCCACGACTGATCGGCACCACCACCGGATCGGGCTCCCGCCGATTACGCTTCGCCGACCGGGAATCCGCCATGGCTCACCTCCGTCACGTGCCACCTGGTTGCGGCACGCCCAGCACCCGTCCATCGGGCAGTTGCAGGAACGCTGGGGCGCCGGCCGGCACCAGCCCGAGCCGCTTGGCCGCGGCGGCCAGGTTGCCCGGCGACTGCTTGTCCGCGAGCTGGGAGGAGAGCTGCTGCTCCTTCACGTCCAGCGCGGCCTGTCGATCCCTCATCCCTTCCAGTTGAAACGAGTTCTCGTTGATTCGGGTGTTGAGCACCAGCAGCCCCACGATCCCGGTCGCAACCAAGATCAACACCAGGGTCACGAACGGCGCCCTCGCCGCGGTCACCGGGGCCGGCGGCGCCTCTGGCGCGGGCGACGGCGTGTCCGCAGCGTCCCTCCGAGCCTGCGTTCGGACAGCCTCGGACCGCTGTCGGGACGACGCCGACCGGCGCGGCTGCGATGTCCGGGCAGGCTGGGACCGGGCCAGGCGGCCGAAGGAGTCGTCCATCGACTCGTCGTGGCTCACCTCGAACTTGCGAGCAGCCGCGGCCATCACATCACCTCCGGTTCGGCTCCGCGGTCGCTCCGCTCCTCACTCGCTGCGCTCGCTACGATGCTCACTCCCTGTCGCCTCACGCCGCCTCCCGGATTCGCTCGGCGGCGCGCAGCCGGACCGACGCGGCGCGTGGGTTGGCGCTCACCTCCGCCTCATCGGCGGTCTCGGCCCCCCGGGTGAGCAGCCGCAGCACTGGCGCCGTGCCCGGAGGCTCCACCGGGAGCCCGAGCGGCGCCGTCGACGAGGCGCCCGCGACCAGCCTGCGCTTGACGATGCGATCCTCCAGCGAGTGGTACGCCAGCACCACGATCCGCCCCGAGACCTCGAGCGCGTCAATCGCAGCTGGGATCGCCGCGCGCACCGCGTCCAGCTCACCGTTGACCTCGATCCGCAGCGCCTGGAACACCCGCTTCGCGGGGTGGCCCCCCTTACGCCGGGCAGCCGCCGGGATGGCGTCCCGCACCAGCTCAGCCAGCTCCACGCTGGAGGCGATCGGCTGCTGCCGGCGTCGCTGCTCGATCCGGGACGCGATCCGGTTGGCGAAGCGCTCTTCCCCGTACTCGGAGAAGATTTTCCGCAGCTGACCCGCCGGGTAGGTGTTGACGATCTCCTCCGCGGTGGGCCCGGCAGTGGGGTCCATCCGCATGTCCAGCGGCGCGTCCTGGGAGTACGCGAAGCCACGGCTGGCCTGGTCCAGCTGCAGGGACGAGACCCCGAGGTCGAAGAGCACTCCGGCAACCCGGCGGGATCCCAGCTCGGCGAGCACGGTCGGTAGCTCGCTGTGCACCACGTGCCTGAGGTGCACCCGGTCGGCGAACGGCGCCAGCCGCTCGCGTGAGCGCCGCAGCGCCTCCGGGTCACGGTCCAGACCGATCAGGGTGAGTCGCGGGTGTTCGGTCAGCAGTGCCTCAGCGTGGCCGCCGAGCCCGAGGGTGGCGTCCACGCACACAGCTTCGCGGTCGGCCAAGGCGGGACCGAGCAGTTGCAGCACCCGCGCCAGCAGCACAGGCACATGGACTTCGCGCGGGACAGGTTCGCTGTCCATATCGACCCCCCTTATCCGTCGTATGGCAGAGCCGTCTGCTCGAAATTTGCCGTCTTCTGGGACGACAGAGAGGCGGTCGGTCGCGTCGACCGCCTCTCTGTTCGATTCGTGCCACCAGATCCCCATCCGCTCGCTCGAGCCTGGCGCCGGGGAAGAGGCGTCAGGAGACGTCGAGCGGCTGGAGAGCTCGTGGCACGAGGCAAAACACAAGCCAAAGCAGACTTAGAACCCGGGCAACGCTCCCTCCTCGATGTCGGCGAAAGACGCCTCGCTGTCAGCCAGGTACGACTCCCACGCGGCGCTGTCCCAGATCTCGACTCGGTTGCTGGCTCCGATCACCACCAGCTCGCGGGTCAAGTCCGCGTACTGCCGCAACGGCGGGGGGATGTTGATCCGTCCCTGCCGGTCCGGCAGCTGATCGAACGCGCTGGCAAAGAAGACTCGGCTGTACGCCCGAGCGGCCTTGTGCGTGACCGGCGCGGCCTGCAACTGCTCGGCGATGCGCCGGAACTCAGCCATCGGGAACACATAGAGGCAGCGCTCCTGCCCCTTGGTGATCACAAGTCCTCCCGCAAGCTCATCCCGAAACTTCGCCGGGAGGATCAGTCGGCCCTTGTCGTCCAGCCGCGGGGTATGGGTGCCAAGAAACACTGGCCCACCCCCTTGTCCCCCACGGACTATCCGGGCCGACGGAACGCCCCCCGCTCCGCCATTCGGGCCCACTGTACTCCACTTTCCCCCACCGTCAACGCGAAATGACGCCAATTGCCGTGGGG